>JASJCX010000157.1 GCA_030065255.1 Calothrix sp. MO_167.B42
ATCTTTTTCGGAGCGTATCCGAATATGTTGCAGTTATTTAAAGAATTAGACATTGAAGATCGGTTGCAGTGGAAAGAACACACCATGATCTTCAACCAGCCCAATGCACCGGGAACCTATAGCCGTTTTGATTTTCCGGATTTACCGGCTCCCTTCAATGGTGTAGTGGCAATTTTACGCAATAATGATATGCTCACCTGGCCGGAGAAAATCCGCTTTGGTATCGGTTTGTTACCAGCAATGATTCAAGGCCAGAAGTATGTCGAAGCCATGGACAAGTATTCTTGGTCGGAATGGATGCAAAAGCAAAACATTCCCCCACGGGTGGAGAAGGAAGTTTTTATTGCCATGTCCAAGGCATTAAATTTTATTGGGCCTGAGGAAATTTCCGCAACCATTTTGCTCACTGCCCTGAATCGCTTTCTCCAGGAGAAAAACGGTTCTAAAATGGCCTTTCTCGACGGTTCCCCCACTGAACGTTTGTGTCAGCCCATGGTAGATTATATTACCGAACGGGGTGGGGAAGTACGTTTAAATGCTCCTTTAAAAGAAATTTTACTCAACTCGGATGGTACGGTGAAAGGTTTCTTAATGCGGGGGTTAAATGGAGAAGCCGATTATATAGAAACTGCGGATATGTACGTTTCTGCTATGCCTGTGGATCCATTGAAAGTCATGCTGCCCCAACCTTGGAAACAGCAGGAATTTTTCCAACAATTAGATGGCTTAGAAGGAGTGCCAGTTATTAACTTGCATTTGTGGTTTGACCGTAAACTCACGGACATAGACCACTTACTGTTTTCCCGCTCCCCCTTACTGAGTGTTTATGCGGACATGAGCAACACCTGTAGGGAATATGCCAATAGCGATCGCTCCATGTTGGAATTAGTTTTGGCTCCAGCGAAAGATTGGATTTCCAAATCAGAGGAGGAAATTGTCCAAGTAACCTTGGGTGAATTAGAAAAACTTTTCCCCCAGCACTTTCAAGGGGATAACAAGGCAAAATTGCTGAAATATCACGTAGTCAAGACACCGCGCTCCGTTTACAAAGCAATACCAGGTCGTCAAGAATACCGTCCATCCCAAGAGACACCAATTAGTAATTTTTATCTTACAGGGGATTACACCATGCAACGCTACCTAGCCAGTATGGAAGGTGCCGTACTTTCTGGTAAGCTGACAGCACGGGCCATTACCAAAGCCCACCCAGAGGTAAACCCCTCTAACCCGCAAATGACAACTCTCCAGCCTGCAACGAATGCTGCAACTGCCTGATTCACCCCCGTCCATGAAACCATCGGTATCTTTGGAAGAAGCCTACGAACTGTGTCGTCAGCTAACAGCAAAATATGCTACGACTTTTTATCTAGGTACCTTGTTGATGAACCAGAGAAAGCGTCAAGCAATTTGGGCAATTTATGCCTGGTGTCGCCGTACTGATGAACTGGTAGACGGCCCCGGCGCTGACATTACGACTCCAGAAACCCTGGAGCATTGGGAACAGCACTTAGAATCTATTTTTACCGGGCAACCAAAAGATAATTTTGATGTCGCCTTAGTTGATACCCTGCAACAATTCCCCATGGACATTCAACCCTTTCGGGATATGATTGCAGGTCAGCGTATGGATTTATACCGCAATCGCTATCAAACTTTTGAGGATTTATATTCATACTGCTATCGTGTTGCCGGTACGGTGGGTTTAATGTCCACAGCCGTCATGGGAATCGATAACCAACTGGAAATGTCTCCCTGGAACCGGAGGAATAGTCCTTACATTCCGACAAAAGAAGCGATCGCCCTGGGAATTGCCAGTCAAATGACAAATATCTTAAGGGATGTGGGGGAAGATGCCCAGCGGGGTCGAATTTATTTACCTCTGGATGATTTAGCTCAGTTTAATTATACAGAGCAAGATTTATTACAGGGGGTGATTGATAATCGTTGGCGTTCCCTGATGAAATTTCAAATTACCAGAACCAGGCAATTTTATAGTCAAGCAGAAAAAGGTATTAGTTATTTATCTCCTGATGCTCGGTTGCCCGTGTGGGCAGCACTAATGCATTACAGCCGGATTTTAAAGAGGATTGAACGCAATGATTATGATGTATTTAATCAACGTGCCTACGTACCCCAGTGGCAAAAAGTACGCTCATTACCCATAGCTTGGTTGCGATCGCAAGCACTTTAACTTGACCTTATGCTACACGACTTACGCAATTGTCACAATTGGTAGTTGGTGCGTGACGTTATAAGTCTTATTACTACGTTCAAATATTTTCCCATCTCACGCAACGGCAATAATGCACCACAAGAAAATCTACACCGCATTTTGCCTCCCCTACGCCAAAAAATATGCCAGTTGCGTAAGTCCTATAAATATTAGAAATGAAGGTTTGCGATTTTTGGTGAGCCATTACGCTTTTGGGGTCTCACACCACTGTGCACAAGTCGGGTAACCCGCCCATGCAGGTGGTTCCCAAAATTAAGTAATATGAAATCCGGATGCTTAGTTACCGCAAAAACCTTACCCCCTTCCCCTCTGGTTAGTAACCAGAGGGGTGTCCATTAGGACGGGGTGAGGTGACGACAATATGGTAAAAATCTACGGGGATTGAGGTAATCCCCAATGAATTGGGAAGCCTACACTGTACCATCCATCAGGTCAGTGTAGGCAGTTCATTGAAGTTACATAATCCCCATTAAAATCAAATATGGCTTTGGGAATGGGACTCCTCACCGCCCAAAAATTCCGAAGGGCACACCCCCCTTGCGGGTAGGTGAAAGGCTTCTTTTTGGTTGAGCTAAAGCCCCAGAAAATTTGTAACTCTTCATGTTGATTTGATCTACTACTAGGAGCCGACGATACCGCCGTTTTTACGCACAATCACGAAAGTACAATCCCGGGGAATTTTGCCACTACCCTGTGGTGCTGGGAAGTTTGTCAAAGTCGGATCGCCATTTCCAGGATGCTGAGAATTAATAAACATAGTACGCTGGTTTGGAGTTACTGCAACACCAGTAATTTCATCATCCGTGACACCAGTGAATAAGCGGCGTATTTCCCCTGTCTTAGTATTAGCCACCAACATCTGGTTGTTCAAACCATCTTTTTGACCACCATCAGTTTGGATAAATAAGCGTCCTTCAGGATCTGCCCAAAGTCCATCGGGATCGCTAAATGATTCTTCAGTACCGTGGGTATCCTCAGCAATGACGAAAATATCCCAGGTAAAAGAAGTACCAACATGGCGATTAGTATCACGCCAGCGAATAATATGACCATCAGGATTAGGAGCTAAAGGATTTGCTTTATCAGCCTGTTCGCGGCGACTGTTGTTAGTCAAGGAACAATAAACATATTCATCAGGTGCAATGGTTGTCCATTCTGGACGATCCATTGGTGTTGCACCCAACTCATCAGCTGCCAAGCGAGCGTAGGTAAGTACTTCACCTTGATCCTTAAACTTAGCTGCCAACAGAGGATTGTCAATGGTCAGTTCCAACCAATCCCCACTACCATCATCATTGAATTTTGCCACATAGAGTTTGCCCTCATCTAAAGGACTTCTTCCCTGGGAACGCATCTGCCTCCAATTTTCGGCAGAAACAAACTTGTAAATGTAGTCAAATCGCTGATCGTCGCCCATGTAGCATACAGCTCGACCACCACGACCAACTACCAAGCCCACACCTTCATGCTTAAAACGGCCCAGAGCTGTACGCTTTACAGGGATTTGATATGCATCCATCGGATCAATCTCAACAACCCAACCGAAGCGGTTTTCCTCATTCTTATATTCGGCCTTAGACAAGTCAAAGCGGGGGTCAAATTTCTCCCAACCGTAACCAAAACCGCCTTCGCTAAATCCGTAACGTTCTTGAGCTTCCGTAGGTGTCCATTCACCAGTTGCACCAAAATACCCATTGAAGTTTTCTTCACAGGTTAAATAAGTGCCCCAAGGAGTGTAACCGTTAGAGCAGTTATTAACAGTTCCTAGGGGTGCATTACCAGCGGAAGTTTGTAACAAAGAATGATCTGCTGCGGGACCACTGAAGGTTACAGGTGTATTAACATGGATACGACGGGCTTTATTACTCCCTACCACACGCCAACGACCATTGAACCTTCTTTTGATCTCAACCACTGAAACACCATGGGCATGTTGAGAGAGACGGACATCCTCAAGATTTTCAGGGTCGTCTTTGCCTAAAACATGGGAATTATTGCCAAATTCATGGTTAATGGCTAACATTCCGTGGTTATTCTTCCTGCGGATGGGGAAGAAATGCATGCCATCATGACCAATACCTATCTGCTGTGCTTGCTCATCAGCAGTTGGGCGAGTATTTGGATCTCCATCGTACTCTGGACCACGTGGTTGAATTGGCGTACCCCAGGGAATCAGTACTTGGTACTCATAGTCTGAGGAAATCACGGGTACAGGACCATTTCCATCAGCAACTTTAACGGGCTCAAAACGTAACAATTCTCCACCTCGCCACGGATGTCTTCTCCTAGACGACCACATTTTTCTGCCGTAACCCGTACCAGCTACAGCCTGCTGGACTCGATTCCCAGCGACAGCCGTGACAAAGCCCGCCGCAGATAGCATCATACTGCTAGCTAATAAATTACGCCTAGATATGCGAGCTTTAAGAATATCCTCAAAAGGACGGTTCTTAGATTTGTTAGTAATTCCGTTATCGTTGTCGTTAATCATTGGAATGTTCTTCTCTCCAGGACAAATTTCCTAAGCGACGGCACTCTAAAATTGTTGTATAAAAATTTACAAAACAGTCCTCTCCCCGATTGAGAAATAGAAAATTTCGATCGGGAAGCAGTATTTGATACTATGAGAGTCAAGTTAATCAAAAGTGAAATAAAGATTAACTAATGGTAAAAGTTTCTAAAATAACTTTGGTGCCAAAGATTAACCCTATTGTGTCACTTGGGAGAGATAAAAGATTAACCCTATTGTGTCACTTGGGAGAGATAATAGAACTTACACAACTGGCATATTTTTTCTAGGGTGTGTGACCCACGGACGATATTTGAACATAGTAATTATACTTATAGTGTCATGCACCAACCATGGATTTTGACACGCAGCTTTAGCCCTAGGTGAAAATAAATTATTTCGTGGGGTGGGCAGTGCCCAGCTTACCCTTATTTCGATGTATGGGAACATAGCCCAACAAGGTTGAGAAGTACAAACCTTGGCTTTTGTTCCCCATGCAGCCGAAAAATAACTAGCTCAAAGCATTCAGTTCACAATCGGTAAATCTAAAATAGACAACGGATAACGGATTATCTGTTTTTTAAAATCCAAAATGGTACAGTTAACGCCAGTTTTGCTGTGCTTGTTGTAAAACATAAGCCGCCACATCTTGTATTTCTTGCTCAGTCAGGCGTTCTTTGTAAGCTGACATATTATTTTTACCATTGGTAACTATAGATGCGATCGCATCTACGGAATCCATGTGATATCTTTTCAATGCTCTCATTTTCAAATTTTTACCGCGCCTAATAATATTGCTACCGTTAATATGACAGCCAGCACAATTTGCACTAAAAATTTTAGCTCCATTGGTAATATCGGCAGCTAATGCGGTGGGCATAAGTATGGTATTGAAAACAATCATTAACGTTATGAATATACCTAGAGCCATTTTATTTACAAAGCACATATAAAACTCCTATGTAATTTGGGTGTGTCTCCAGCGAGCAGGTATTTTTACCCTGGAAAAATTTTAAACCAACCCCAGCATTGGTTACCGACACTTGGAAATACGATTTATTAACCACAGGAAAGGAACATCAATAGCGGCACAAAAAATATTTCCCACAATACTTGACATTTTTCCATGGTTTGCTGTTATAATCTTCTAGTCTGCACAATGGGGTGTAGCCAAGTGGTAAGGCAGCGGGTTTTGGTCCCGCCATTCCTAGGTTCGAATCCTAGCACCCCAGTTAAGAAATTATTTACTTATATCAAGCCTCTATTTTTAAATATGGGGTTTATATTAAGATTTAATGCGATCGATTGGAGATTATTTAGTATAGTTACCTATTCCCTTGTGCAACTTCCCTAAATATTCATTGCCAACGCTCATTTTTAAATTATGCGAATCTTGCCTTTATTCGTTGTTAATTTTGTATTGATTTTAGCCACAGGATGTAGTCAAAATTCCCCGGTTGTCAATAATTCTATCCCTGAAGCAACTCTATCTTCTGCGCGGGTGGTGGAAAATTCTCTAGCAATTAACAATAGTATTTCTACCAAGCCACTCATATCTAAACCGATTCGGATTAATATTAACAACTTACCCAAACCTTTTAGCTCAACTAGTGCTTCTAAACCACCCCAAATATTACCTATCCCTGCCAATCCTACCTTAAGAGTACCACCAGGTTTTGTTGTCAATGTGTTTGCAGAAGGTTTGGATGCTCCCCGGTGGTTGGCTTTAACCCCTAGTGGTGATGTACTGGTAACAGAAACTAGGCAAAATAGAATTAGTTTATTGCGGGATAGCAATGGTGATGGTGTAGCCAATGAAAAAAAGACTTTCGCAACCGCAGTCAATGGATTAAATATTCCCTTTGGGATGGCTTTTGGGGAAAATACTTTCTTCTTGGGTAATACAAATGCTGTTTTACGTTTTCCCTATACTAAAGGTCAACAAAACTTAAATGGGAAAGGGGAAAAAATTGCTACCCTTCCTAGTGGTGGTTATAACCAACATTGGACAAGAAATATCCTGCTATCGCCAGATGGGAAAAAATTATATGTGTCTATTGGCTCCCGTAGTAATGTGGATGAGGAATCTCTACCACGGGCCTCTGTACAACAAATGAACCTAGATGGCTCCCAACAAAAAACCTTTGCTTTTGGTTTGCGTAACCCGGTGGGGATGGATTTTCACCCGGTAACCAAGGAGCTTTATACTACGGTGAATGAACGGGATGGGATGGGTGATGATTTAGTTCCCGATTACCTAACACGCATTCGCCAGGGAGAATTTTATGGTTGGCCCTATGCTTATCTTAAACCCAGTTATCTCGATCCTCGGCAAATGGTCGGTGGCAAAAGCAAGCGTCCTGATTTAGCTGCACGCACAAAAACTCCAGACGTGTTGTTTAAGTCACATTCGGCTGCATTAGGATTGCAATTTTACGACGGTAAGAATTTTCCCAAAAAGTACCATAATGGCGCTTTTGTGGCTTTTCGTGGTTCTTGGAACCGCGATCGCGGCACTGGTTATAAGATTGTTTTTGTACCTTTTAATGCTAAAGGAAAACCGCAAAATTACTATGAAGATTTTCTCGATGGTTTTTTGGTAAATTCTGCTCAACCTTCTACTTGGGGTCGTCCTGTGGGTTTGTTGGTATTACCTGATGGTAGTCTGATTTTCACGGAAGAAAGTAATAATCGGATTTATCGAATTCATTATCGGGGAAGTTAAGAAAATTAAGTAATAAGTAATAAAATAACTCCACAAACAAGATGATCTAATCTTGTGGGATGGGCATCCTGCCCGTCCGTCCTTATAT
The DNA here is from genome assembly GCA_030065255.1 of Calothrix sp. MO_167.B42. Classification (GTDB taxonomy): domain Bacteria; phylum Cyanobacteriota; class Cyanobacteriia; order Cyanobacteriales; family Nostocaceae; genus Calothrix_A. Next base: position 7,556 of record JASJCX010000157.1, read on the forward strand.
TATCTGGAAAACTATCCTATTTGATGTGTACAAATTGCAAGACCCAGATCCCCGACTTTTGGGAAAAGTCGGGGATCTTGTTGCTCACAGTATTGTTCCACCCAACAACTGTCAACTGTCAACCGTCAACTATCAACTGTCAACTGCTATACCTCAAACCACAGAGTCAGAAGTTTGTACTACCTGCTGCGGTTGGGGTTGAAACATAAACAGGGAGTAAACCACATCTCGACGAATGTTAGTCATCATATCCAAGAAGAGTTCATAGCCTTCGCTCTTATACTCAATTAATGGATCTTTTTGACCATAACCCCGCAAGCCAACGGATTCCCGCAGGGCATCCATTTGTTGCAAGTGTTCCCGCCACAAGGTATCAATGCGTTGTAAAATAAAGAAGCGTTCCGCCTGTCGCATCAATCCGGGCTGAATTTCGTCTACTTGGGCTTCTTTCATATCGTAGGCAATTCTTACCTGTTCGTGCAGGAAGGCTTTGATATCACCCATGGGCATATCTTCCAACTGGTTGGGTTGCAAATCTTCCAATAGATAGATGAATTCTTTCACCTTTCCTACTAGTTTGTCCAACTCCCATTCTTCTGAAGGTAAATCTGGATTAATGTAGAAATCGACGATTTCATCCATGGTTTTTTCGCCATACTTAATCACCAGTTCCTTCAATTCTTGACCTTCCAATACCCGGCGACGTTCGGCGTAAATAGCACGACGTTGGTTATTCATCACCTCGTCATACTCAAACACCTGTTTACGGATGTCATAGTAATAGGTTTCAACTTTTTTCTGCGCCCCTTCCAAACTACGAGTCAACATTCCCGACTCAATGGGCATATCTTCTTCCACCTTAAAGGCGTTCATTAAACCCGCCACGCGATCGCCACCAAATATCCGTAATAAGTTATCCTCTAAACTGAGGAAGAATCTTGTAGAACCGGGGTCCCCTTGTCGTCCTGCCCGTCCCCGTAATTGGTTATCCACCCGGCGGGATTCATGGCGTTCTGTGCCAATTACGTGTAATCCCCCCAATTGAATCACTTCATCGTGTTCTTTATCGGTGACTTGTTCGTATTCTTTTTTAATCTGCTGGTAAGCATCCCGCAATTTTTGAATTACTTGATCTTCGGTGGGTGCTTTTTCTGCTGCAACCGCGACTTTCTCTTCTGCTTCTAACTCCGATAAACTACGTTCCCCGTATTCTCGCACTGCAAAATCAACGGCTGTTTTCAGTAACTTTTCCGTTGCTGGTGTGAGTTTAGCGGGAAATACCTCTGGGGAAGCCTTCCAAGTTTTTACTTTCTTCCCTGGTGTAAATCCTTGCCCACCACCATCACTTCCCGTGGGTAAACCCGATGCCTGTTGCACCCCAAAGGTATTTTCGTCTTCTGGCTGCACAATACGGGGCATAAAGTATTCTCGTACCTTCAAACGAGCCATATATTCCGCATTACCACCCAAGATAATATCCGTACCCCTACCAGCCATGTTAGTGGCAATGGTTACAGCACCTGTACGTCCGGCCTGGGCAACAATTTCCGCTTCCCGTTCTACGTTTTCCGGTCTGGCGTTGAGTAGTTCGTTGGCAACACCTTCTTGTTTCAGCAAATGGCTGAGGTACTCGGATTTTTCCACACTCGTAGTACCTACCAATACTGGCCTACCAGCTTGGTGCATTTCTGCACAGTCCCTAGCGATCGCTTTCCATTTACCTTCTTCGGTTTTAAATACCATATCAGACTCATCTCTTCTTTGTCTGACTCTGTTGGTAGGAATTACGGTAACTTCCAGCTTATAAATTTTTTCAAATTCCGCTTCTTCTGTTTTGGCTGTCCCTGTCATCCCTGATAGCTTGGGATACAACAAAAACAGATTTTGATAGGTGATGGTAGCTAAAGTTTGGGTTTCTGGTTGGATTTCCACCCGTTCCTTAGCTTCAATGGCTTGGTGTAATCCATCACTCCATCGTCTTCCGGGCAGGACTCGACCAGTAAATTCATCTACAATTACCACTTCATCATTGCGGACAATGTAAGTGACATCTTTGAGGAATAATTCTTTAGCTTTAATTGCATTAAATATAAAATGAGCCCAAGGGTCTTCTGGATCGAATAAATCTTGAACTCCTAATAATCTTTCTGCTTCTGCAAATCCCTCATCAGTTAGCAGCACATTACGGGCTTTTTCATCCACCTCATAATGGTCTTCTTTATTCAGTTCTGCGGCTATGCGAGCGGCTTCCACATATTTTTCCGTTGGCCTTTCTACTTGACCAGAAATAATTAATGGCGTGCGGGCTTCATCAATTAAAATTGAGTCTACTTCATCAATCACGCAGTAATTGAAGGGGCGTTGTACCACATCTGCTATTGATGTTGCCATATTGTCCCGCAGGTAGTCGAATCCGACTTCACTGTTGGTAACATATGTGATATCGCAATCGTAATTTTTTTTCCGTTCTGCAGGATTCATACTGGACTGAATCAGCCCCACACTCAATCCGAGGAAGCGGTGTATTTGTCCCATCCATTCCGCATCACGACGAGCCAGGTAATCGTTAACAGTAACGACGTGAACTCCCTTACCACTAATCCCATTCAAATAACTGGGTAAAGTTGCAACTAAAGTTTTACCCTCACCAGTTTTCATTTCTGCAATTTGTCCGGTGTGTAGGATAGCACCACCGAGAATTTGCACATCAAAATGTCGCAAACCCAAGACTCGTTTTCCTGCTTCCCTAACTACAGCAAAAGCCTCTGGGAGGATATCATCCAAAGTTTCGCCTTTTTTTAGTCGCTCTCTAAACTCCGCTGTTTTCCCCTTCAGTTGTTCATCTGAAAGAGCTTTTATGTCTTCCTCGAACAGGTTAACTTCAGTAACATAAGGTTTGTATTTTTTCAGCTTACGGGCGTTGGGATCGCCCAGCAAAGTTTTTAGCATGATAGGTATGACAGAAAATCAAGGGTATGGAAATGAAAATTTTGGTATTTATGGTAAATACTGAATTTAACTGAGTATCTTGGTCAAGTAACGGTTATAAATCAGAGTTTACTCCCAAATACCGATTAATTGATTTTAAAATGGAATTTAATTTTGGCTTATAGTTAAGACTTTAATAATAGTATCATTTTGCCCCAAAATCGGGCAGTAAACTCCGACCACAGAAAAGTAGCGATTTCCGTCCTTTTTTGGGTGATAAAGTGGGTAAATTGAGAGTCTTTAATTCAATAATCACTTCTTCCCACACTTCCCACACTCCCTCACTCCTTCCCTCCTTCCGGACTAAGGCGACGAAAATTAAAGTCCCTAGCACTGGGATGGCAGCTAACGCAGTTATAAATCTCAATTGAACCTGAAAATTCAACCTGGGGATGTAAAGCTCGGAAAAAGCGGGATTTTCTCACACGGTAGGGGATAGGTTCTTCCTTAAATAAAGGACGGGAAAAAGTAGACAAATATCTCCACACTAAAATCCGTGGTGGATCTACCAAAGGCTTTAATGTTACACCATAATGTTGTGAGTCCTCCAAGAGATTTTTCCAGGTTTGGGTGGGTAAAACTTCTGGTGGGATGGCAATATGACATTTAGAACAGTTTTCTAAGTAAAGTTCTTGTCCAAGTTTATACTTAGCTGGAACTACATCTACTGTGCCAATTTCATTAGGAGTAGTAGGGGTAGCACCTTGAACATGACTAGCTAAGGATAGTAACCATCCCATAGCCAAACTCCAAGCCAAGACTAATACAAGTAAACTGACTGATTTTCCCCGTAGTTGGCGACGGTTTTTCTGAGAAATCCCCTGACGACGGGGGCGACGCTTAATCAAATTTGCCATATATTTCCCACTTCCTAGTTTCACAAAACTTTCCCACCATTCATGGGCATACTTCCTTGGGATTGTAATCTAGACGGTTGATTTTCTGGTTGAAGATTTATATTCCCAGGTAAAACCCCGGCTGCGGATAGAATTGCAATTACTGATAAACAACCTAGTAAAAAAAATAAAATTATATTAATTTGATTTTGCCCTACTTCTGCCTGGAATGGATGGGAATTATTTGTCCTTATCAGCACTTGTGTCGGAGAATTGCTGACGGATGTTCCATTTAATTCTTCTAGGACTTCATCTACACACTGATACCTATGTCTGTAATCGTAGCGCGTCATTTTACAGAGAATATCGATCAAGCGATCGCTCACTTGTGCTAAATGACACCAAATAACTTCTCCATTGTTATCCACCTGTAAGTCTTGGGGTTCAATACCTGTGAGCATTTGGATTGCAGTTATACCCAAAGCATAAATATCGCTGTTGAATTGGGGTTTCCCTTGGGTTTGTTCTATGGGAGCATAGCCTGGGGTATAAATTCTTGTGGGTGGAGTCTGCACTTGGGTAGATGTGGTAGTTGTGACAACTTTTTGGATTGCTCCAGCCCCAAAGTCAATTAGCACTAATTTGCGATCGCAACTACGCCTAATAATATTATTGGGATTAATATCGCGGTGAATAATTTTCTTACTATGTACAACCCGCAGAATTTGCAGAATCTCTGTTAATAATTCAACTACGTATGTTTCTGATTTTTGCCCATGTTCCAACTCTTCCCAGAGAAGTTCCCCAGGGACAAACTCTTGGACTAAGTAATATTCTTGCTTTTCTTCCCAGTAATCAATAAAGTCGGGTATTTGCGAATGTCCATTTAAGGTTTTGAGAATGGCGACTTCTCGCTGGAATAATCTTTGAGCTGTAGCGTATTTTTTTGGCTCTTGATTCGGAAAATTAAAATGCTTGAGAGCATAAAAGTCATTTTTGCTACCTGCTGATGTTACCAAATAAGTAGTTCCAAATCCTCCTTCCCCCAATTCCTTGACGATTGTATAACCCTTGAGCGGAACTTGTGACAATTTTGTCATTATGGCAATGGGAAATTAGTGATTGCAGTATTTGTATGACACAAACCTCATACAAGGAAAAGACAGCCTGTGAAAGCTGAACTACTATACTAGTATAATTACTGCCGTAGTAAATATTTTATTCTCTAGAAATATTACTTCATTAATTTACGTTATTTCCTCATAGAATTATGGCGCAGATCAATCAGACTTCATTATTTTATGTAATTATCTTTATCTGCGTATTGCTATTAGTTTTATCTATATTTTTTCCCAATATCCTTTCTTGGTTAGTAGTACTAGTTTTTGTGGCTTTAATATCTAAGTTATGCTTCGATGGCATTCAGATCAGACAAAGGATGCTTGACAAGCATCAATTGGAACAAATTGTTAACGAGCTGAATTCCGATTTAGATACAGTTCTGAGACAATTTTCTCAAAATAAATTATACAAAATTAATAAATTATCTTTGTTAGATAAAATTTATCGAGATAATTACGAATTACAAGTTTGGGAGAAAAGTCAACGCTATTATCAAGGCTTACCCAATTTGTTGTTATCATTTGGTTTATTAGGTACTTTTCTTGGTATCACGATAAATTTATTTCTTCTCAGTCGCAACACAGGGGGAGAAATACCTTTAGATAAAACATTGGAAGATATCATTGGTTCCATGGCCATTGCTTTTATCAGTAGTCTAGCGGCACTAGTTAGTAGTGTGATTTTGAACAAATTTTATCCAGCATATGATTTAGAAAATCAAAAAAATCATATATTTAATCAATTAGAATACTATATAGAAAATGAATGTAAAATCTTGTTAGACTTGCCAAGTGTTCAAGAAAAAATAGACGCTCTAATTCAAACCCTACTCAATTTTCCCCAAAGCATCAAAGATTTAGAAAAATCAGTATCTAATTCTTCTCAAAATTTAGTACAAAGTATAAATACTTTTCAAATAAAAACTCAAGATGCGGGTAATACCATTAAAACCAGTACTCATATATTGAATAGAACAATTGATGATTTTATCAAGGTAACTCAAGATTTTGCCAATTTCACTTCTACATTAAAAATATCATCATCATCTTTAGAAGAAACAACCACAGCCCTAGCAAATTATACTCAGAATTTGCAAACAGCTATCCAAACTTTAAATACTAGCTCATCAAGGATACAAAACCTAATTCAAAGCAATCAAAATGAGCTTTCTAATGTATCTTTAAGGCTAGAAGAAAATGGCAACTCCTTGGTATCCTCAACTCAAACCTTTAACATCAATGCTTCTCAGGTAAAAGAATCGTTAAATAATTATACAGGGCAAGTCAGTATTCACAACTCTCATTTACAAAAAGTATCTACTCAAATTGTCAACCATAGCCAAATTTTAGAAAATATTCAGCAGAATTTACAAGATATAATCAATGCCCTCAAAGCAAGTAAGTAGGCGTAATTAAATGTATAGCACTATCCAATTCCGGCGCGGAATTATTGAAGGCTCAAACCTATAAGCAGTAAACTTATTATTTATTACTTATTACTTATTACTTATTATTTATATAGGAATCCGGTTTGATTTTTGAATAAAATTAGGTATGCGTAGGGTGCGTTAGACTAAAGTCGTAACGCACCAAAACCCTTTGGGCATGGTGCGTTACCCTACACCGATAACACACCCTACGTGTTTTTCAAAAATCAAATAGTAATCCTATATGCCCAGAAGATTGAGACGTAGTCAAACTCCAGACAACTTTAATATTTGGACTTCTTTTACAGACTTAATGTCCAATGCGTTTATGGTGCTGACACTATTACTATTATTAACTATGTCTAAAATTCCTAGTTTTAATCGTCAGAAAAAATTACAGCAACCCAAAGATAATCAACAAAAAATAATTGTCCTCCCGGCAGAAGAATATAAATTTGCATCTGGTAGTGCCGAATTACCTGATAATCTCAGCCAAGATATCCAAACCAATCCCCATGATGGAAAAATTCTCAAAGCCATTAAACAACAACTGGATAATGCTCAAAAAAAATAGATATTATTGAAGTTATTGGCCATACCGATGGACAAAAAGTTGGTTCACTCCAATGTCATAAAAAATCAGGTATAGGAAGGGGTAATTTAGACCAAGAATTGGAAGCAGTTGCAACCCAAACTAAAAATGTTGCTATTTTATGTCCTGGTTCTAATACTGATTTAGGATTGATGAGAGCTTTAGCAGTAATTAAGGAGTTGCAGAAAGCACAAAATAGGGAAAAACAAGGACGATTTAAACAAGTTTCATTTAGAGCGTATTCAGCCGGACAATTATTGTTACCGCAAAATCGCGGCTTTGCTAAACCAGAAAGAAAGGAAAATCAACAAAGGCGAAGAATTGAAATTAGGTTTACTCAGTTAGCTCAGGAAACTACTCCACAGTGATTTTAGGATGTTTAGATCCCCAACTTCTGCCCTGAAAAT
>JASJCX010000158.1 GCA_030065255.1 Calothrix sp. MO_167.B42
GCTCCGCGAACACAAGGTCTTTGGGATTGCTTCCCTACTCTGCGAGAACGCTTTCAGCGAACGGTCGCAATGACGGTTATTTAAACGGACATGATATAAGTCCTATATATAAAGTGATTTTACTGGGTTTCTCCTGTGCTCCCTACTCTCCTGCCCCCTGCCTCTTCTTGACTGGTGCCGTGCCCTGACTAAGGATTTATGTGTCGTCAACATTATTTGAATTATTAGATTTTGAAAAATGGTGCATTAGAACAGAGTTCGTAACGCACCCTAAAATTAATCTATAAGTGTCATCTATTTTTTTATATTATTATGAACGAAAAATAGGATATGTGGGTAGGGGGCACAGCACCCACAATCTCTCAATATATAAAATAATTTTACTGGTGCCGTGCCCTGACGAAGGATTAATATCATGTTAGCTTAATTACTTGTAATTTCTGCTGGATTCACTCCAACCCTCTCTTACCTTCTCCTTAATAGGTCGAGGGTGCCGCAGGCGGGTGAGGTTTTATAAGTATTCATCCGCACATGATATTATATCAAATCCGGTTACACCAGAATGAGAAAAAACCATTCCAGACGCACAAAGCGCAGAGAAAGAGTAAACATTATTTGAATTGGTATAAAATCCAAAATTCAAACGTGAACCTATGTCTGATATTTTTCCATGCACTGATGCAATAGTTGCGATCGCCACTGGTAATATGGAGGTATTAGCCGATTTTTATACTCAGCTACTACAAAAGCAACCAACCAAGTTGATTCCCCATATATATGCAGAATTTCAGTTTCCCAATCTCAGATTAGGCATTTTTACACCAAAATCAACCCATGTACCAGAATTTGAGCCTTCCGGTCATAGTACTATTAGCTTATGTTTAGAAGTAAGTAATTTAGAAAAAGCGATCGCTCATCTGACAAATTTGGGTTATACTCCACCAGGAGATATTACTGTTGCTTCCCACGGCAGGGAAATTTATGCTTACGATCCTGATGGTAATCGCTTGATTTTACATCAGTCAAACAATTTTAGTTGACAATTCTAGGTTGCAGTATGGGTAAGAATAACAGCACAAAGATATTTATCAGATTTCAGAATTGGCTGTAACATTCAAATGGGTAAAAACGAATATAAAGATGTCAATTCTTCAATCCACAATCTAAACTTCGACAGGACTTCGGCGTGAGCTCAGACGTTCGGCGAAGCTCAGTCGAGCCGTCGAACGCTCAGTTACCAATCTAAAATCTAAACTTCGACAGGCTCAGTTACCAATCTAAAATCTAAAATTGTTTTGACGTGAACCAACCCCTCAATTTTAAAACAAAACTTAGTTATGGAATAGGAGAGCTAGCAGGAGCAATTCCTAATAATATCTTGGTGTTCTTCCTGTTGTTTTTTCTTACCAATGTTGCAGGATTAAACTCAACCTTAGCAGGTAGTGTTTTATTGGTAGGTAAAGCTTGGGATGCAATTAATGATCCCTTAATTGGTTGGTTAAGCGACAAAACCCGCTCTCCTTTGGGTAGACGCTATCCGTGGATGCTTTATGGTGTTGTACCCTTGGGAGTTTGTTTCTGTTTGCAGTGGTTTGTCCCTCCCACAGAAAATCAGTGGTTGTTGTTTATTTACTATAGTGCGATCGCTATTTTGTATTATGCTGCGGTAAGTGCAGTTCTGGTTCCTTTTTCCACCCTTGCTGCTGAACTGACTCAAAGCTATGACGAACGTACTAATTTAATTAGTTTTAAATCTGCTTTCGGTATTGGTGGTAGCATTTTTGCCCTTGTATTAGCTCAGATAATTTTTGGCTTTCTCAAGCCTCCCACAAGCTATTTATTATTGGGAGTTATCAGTGGAGTTTTATCTATCTTGGCGGTTTTTCTCTGCTTTTTGGGAACTAATCAACGCCATAAATTCATTGAGCAACAACGACATCAAATTGAACGTCCCCCCTCAGAACCAATTCTCCAGCAATTCAAAATTGCATTCAGTAATCGAGCATTTTTGTACGTCATCGGTATTTATCTTTGCTCTTGGTTAGGAGTACAGGTAACAGCAGCGATTTTGCCCTATTTTGTCATTAATTGGATGCAGTTACCAGATAAACATTTTACCCAAATGGCTCTGGCTGTGCAGGGAACGGCTTTGGTGATGATGTTTTTTTGGGCAGCCATAGGACAACGAATTGGCAAAAAAGCTATTTACTGTATGGGTATACCCTTAACAATTGTTGCCCAAGGTGGATTATTTTTTCTTCAGCCAGGACAAATAATTTGGATGTATATCTTGGCTATGATGGCAGGAATGGGAATAGCTACAGCTTACCTCGTTCCCTGGTCAATGTTACCAGATGTAGTTGATTTAGATGAATTACGCACCGGACAACGACGGGAAGGAATATTTTATGGATGTGTGGTGCAATTACAAAAATTTGGGGTTGCAGGGGCGCTGTTTTTGGTTGGTAGAGTTTTAGACTGGGCAGGATTTATATCCAGCGGACCATCTCAAGGGACTCCCATTCAACCGGATTCTGCATTATGGGCAATTCGCTGGATTATTGGACCCATACCGACGTTGGTTTTAATGATAGGTTTAATATTAGCTTATTTCTACCCCATTACTCGCTCTGTGCATGAGGAAATCTTACTAAAAATCAGTAAACGAAGTTCTATGCAGGATTCTCTGTGATCAAAAAATAAGGTCTGAAGCCTCCCCTTTCAAGGGGATGAAAAAAAATAAAGTTTAATATTTCAAGCCTCTGACTTCAGGCAGAGGTACTGATAACTGATAACTGATAACTGATAACTGATATGTCCCTAACCGATAACTATAAATTAAACCTCATTCAATGGTATCCCGGTCACATTGCCAAAGCAGAAAAAAAGCTGCAAGAGCAACTAAAACTGGTGGATGTGGTATTAGAAGTTAGGGATGCTCGTATCCCCCTAGCAACTCACCATCCCCAAGTCAAACAATGGATTGGTAATAAACCACGGGTATTAGTCCTCAACCGCCTGGATATGATTACTCCTCAAATTCAGGAACTATGGAAGGATTGGTTTCAGCAAGGGGAAGAAGTAGCTTATTTTACCAACGCCCAACAAGGGAAAGGAGTGGCGGCAGTATCAAAAGCAACTCAAGATGCAGGAAAATCAGTCAATCAAAGAAGGCGCGATCGCGGTATGTTACCCCGCCCCATTCGTGCTGTGGTGATTGGGTTTCCCAATGTGGGTAAATCAGCTTTAATTAATCGTTTGGTAGGTAAAAAGGTTGTGGAAAGTGCGGCTCGTCCGGGAGTCACTCGTCAATTGCGTTGGGTGAGAATCTCTAAGGAGTTGGAGTTACTTGATGCACCGGGGGTAATTCCCGTCAAGTTAGAAGACCAAGAAGCGGCCTTGAAGTTGGCGATTTGCGATGATATTGGACAAGCATCCTATGATAATCAATTGGTGGCAGCAGGGTTCGTAGATATACTGAATTACTTACAGGATGTTGCGAGTAATTTATTACCGAAGGAAGTGTTCAAATCCCGTTATGATTTAGATTCGATTAACCATACTGGGGAAGCATATTTGCATTTGTTAGCTGAACATCGGTATCAAGGTGATGTGGAGCGGACTGCACGGCAACTCGTGACAGATTACCGTAAAGGCTATCTGGGACATATTCCTTTGGAGTTGCCAGTTTCTAATTGCTGATTTTAGCAAACGCTATGAAGAGGCAGGGAACAGGGAACAGGGAATAGGGAATAGGGAACAGGGAATAGGGAATAGGGAACAGGGAATAGGGAACAGGGAACAGGGAACCCCAAAAATGCCCTAACCCAAAAACGTAGTGCTATAAGCGATCAAATTTATCCAAGTCTCCACCGAACCCCCAAAATTGGGGGGACAAGAACTTTCAAAGTCCCCCGCCCCCGCTCCCCCCAATACTGGGGGGAATGAGCAGATGCTTTGCTTTTTATAGATGGGGATTTAGGGGGCTAAACAGAATGTAGGTTGGGTGGAACGTATAGCCCTTCGGGCATTCAAGAAACGCGTAGCGTGTCCGCAAGGACATAGTGAAACCCAACAATACCAAAGCTTTTGGTTGTTGGGTTTCGTTCCTCAACCCAACCTACGCCTCATCCGAATTAACCCAATCGGTGGGGCGAAACCCGTAAGAAGGATATAAAAGATTTCAACGAGTTTCCAACTAATCCGAATTAACCCAATCGGTGGGGAATTCGCTGAGGAGCCTTTGCCCAGTAAGGGTTTCAGCGATTCGGCGGAGTGTGTCGATGGCCTGAGAAAATCTCCTGGAAACTGCCATAATTAACGTGGCTCGCGGTTAGCTTCCATAATTTTCATCTGGGTTTGTATCTCTTGGATAGTTTGTTGGTACGATCGCTGCATTTGATAATTCATCCAGAAAAAGCTACCACCGAATACAGTAACAATACCGATAATCACACTAACTAACATTTTCACTTGGGAACGCAGATATTTTACCTCTTGTATCTGATACTGTGCTGGAGGCAAAATATTTGTACTGGCATTTTGGGGGGCGATGGCGTTAGCCGTTGACTCTGGTTGTACTACTAATTCTGCTTGTTCTACCTGTGGTTTAGCTCTTTCAAATGCAACTTTTCTTCCCAACCAATTGGTAATTAGTTGTGGGCTTTTTTTCCTTACCAATCGCCAAGCTATAACTTTAAATGCGGGCTTGGATACTCGGGAAGCTAGTTTTAATGTTTTATTGAAAGTACGGGAACGGAATTTTTGATTAATTAAGTTAACTGTACCTATATCATAAAGGCAATCAATGACAAGCTTAACTGTAGCTTCTTCTTGATAAATTAAATTTTCCATCAATACTAGGACATCGCGCATCAGTTCTTCTTGCTTTTCCTGCTCTGCTGGGGATATCTGTAGTTCCTGGGATTTATTATCTTGACTTTCCATATATTTTTAGGTGTAACTATTTAGATTAAGCAGTATGATTTATATTTCCCGATTGAAAAATATAAGATTACTATTTGATTGAACAAAATTAGATATTGTAGGGTGTGTGAGAACGGATTTCGTAATGCACCAGTATTAAGGGTTTGATGTGTTGCGCGATCGCTAGCACACTCTAAGTATCTTTACGCAAAAATAAAACCGGATTCCTATAGGTATATTTATGTGGGAATAATATTTTATAGCACAAATCAGAAGTCAAATATTTACTATAATTTGGTTGTGGCGTTTGAGGATGTTCTAATTATTTTGTCCACTGTTATATTATATGCGATTGTGAATTAAGCCTTGATTTACTCAGAAATAGACCGCTACAGAATTATTTTATAGGCGCACATCAAGGAATATAAATTAATTCAATAAAGATTTAATTTGGGTTATGTGAAGAGTATATAGGTTTTGCTAAGTAATACTCGATCGCATTAATTTTAACGAGTCGCGGGTGTGAGCGATCCCCGGACGACTTTAGCTATTAGACTGGGGTTTTCAACCCCAGGCGGGTGCGATATAAATCCCATCATATTTTATGCGATAGACCAGTAGTACTCTACCAACTTAATTCTGCGGGGTGAACCAAATTCTAGACTTCTCCTCTCTTCCTCTTCCTCTGTGTTCTCTGCGCCTTTGCGGTTCATTATCCAACCCATCATATTTTATGCGATAGACCAGTAGTAGTTCATTGCATTAGTTCTGATGGCTAGGTAACAGATCCCCGACTTCACAAATCAATATCCGCAGATTGTGGCAATTTCTAGGAACAGAAGTCGGGGATCTAAATGCCCGCAACTCGTCAAAATTAATGAAATGTAAGACCGAACCTCACTCCCAGCTCGATCGAGGAGAAGGTTAACCTCAAGCGGAGTGAGGTTCTATTTCAATTTGACTATCTAACACTCGTTTCATCATTGCTAGTTACCATATAATACAACAGTTTGGGGACTGATAACTAATTCCTGCTCTGTTTCCCCAGCCAATACTTGGGGTGCACAAGAACCCACACCTCCCCACTGCACATCAGCAGAGTCAAGCAACTTGTTCCAGTTTCCTGTGGGTAAGTTTTCCCCCAAGGTGACTGTTTGTTGACTGAAGTTGAGCCAGTAAATAACTTGACTGTCTTGGTAATGGCGTTTCAATTGTAAAACCTTTTGCGATCGCATAATTTCCACCTCTAAATTATGCCGATCTAAATTAGCCAAGGCGGGAATCTCTGCACGTAGCTGGAGCAATTTTTGGTAGAACAACCATAGTATTCTGTGTTTACCTTGGTGGCGTTGTTCCCAATTTAATTGCGATCGCAACATTGTATCTACGGCTTGGGGGTCTGGTGATTTTTCTGAGCTATAAAATTCGGCAAATTCTTGTTTCCTTCCCTGGCGTACCGCTTCAATTAAATTAGGGTCACTATGGCTAATAAAATAGAGAAAAGGTGCAGTTTCCCCATACTCCTCACCCATGAATAGGAGGGGTACATAGGGGGAAAGAATTACTGCTGCTGCGGATAATTTTACACCTGCAAAGGATAATAAATGGGAGGTGCGATCGCCCCACATTCTATTCCCCACTTGGTCGTGATTTTGACTATAGACAACAAATTGCTTAGAATCACATTCACTGGGGGTTTTTCCATAATACCGTTGAAGATAGAGGGAATATTGCCCACCATCATAGATAAAGGAATTGGTATAGGCTTTTGCTAGCTGTTCCAGGCTGCCATCATAATCCTTATAATATCCTTGCTTTTCCCCGGTTAATACTGTATGTAATGCATGGTGAAAATCGTCACTCCATTGACCATCAAGATCATAACCACCAACCAACCCAGGACTGATTATCTTGGGATCGTTTAAGGCACTTTCAGCAATCAAATATCTTTGCCAACCTTGCTTTTGGGAAACACTTGCAGTTATATCCGCCATTGCTTGTAAAATATGCTTGGCACCCATATCATAAATGGCGTTAATCGCATCCAATCTCAAGGCATCAATGTGATATGTCTCCAACCAGTAAAGGACATTCTCGATAAAGTATTCCCTTACCCCATAACTGTAGGGTCCATCATAATTAATCGCACTACCCCAGGGGGTTTTATATCGGTCGGTGAAATAAGTCTCCAAACTCCACAGATAATTACCTTCAGGTCCCAGATGGTTGTATACCACATCTAGAATCACCGCCATTCCCTGCTCATGGCAAGCATCCACCAACTGCTTTAACCCATCCACACCACCATAGGAATATTGTACGCCATAGGGATAAACCCCATCATAGCCCCAGTTACGCTCCCCAGGAAACTGAGCCACGGGCATGATTTCAATGGCTGTAACACCCAACTCTTTCAGCTCTGGAATCCGGGGAATTACGGCTGTAAAGGTTCCTTCTTTAGTAAAAGTACCGACATGCAGTTCGTAGATGACCATTTTGTCCAGAGATACTCCCCGCCATTGGGAATCCCTCCACTGAAAACCTCTGTGGTCAACTACTTCCGAAGCTCCATGCACACCTTGGGGCTGGGAGTTGGATGCCGGATCTGGCAAATCCTTTTCTCCATTTAATTGGTAAAAATAGAGACTACCAGGTTCCACATTAGTTACCGTACCCCGCCAATATCCCAGCTCATCTGATTGTAAAGGAATAACCTTATCTTCAGGAGCCACTAGATGCACAGCCACCTCTTCCATGAGGGGTGCCCACAAAGTAAAATTACAAATGCGATCGCCTATATACTGAGAACCAAGATGCATAAAGAGTTGATAGTTGATAGTTGACAGTTAACAGTTGACGGGTGACAGTTGTTAGTTGTTAGTTGATGGTATTAAGGAAACTTACTCATTACTCATTACTCATTACTCATTACTTCCCTCACACTCTTAACTATCAACTCCTTCCCAGACGTTGTAATAACATGAGCGATCGCCCTTCGACTAGAACTGGTTTATCATGCATATAATGATGACCCCATTGGACAAAGTGGGGTTTGGTAGTATCAATAATGGTCAGCCATTCCCATTCCCGTAATCCTGGGGGGATGATGAAATTGAGAGCTTCACCGTGGGCATTAAACAAGAGTAAAAAACTATTGTCAATAATTCGTTCTCCCTGTGGCCCTGGTGTACCGATTTCTTCCCCATTGAGAAAAATACAAATTGCTTTGGTATAACCATCGTTCCACTGTTCCTCAGTCATAGAACCACCATCGGGGTTAAACCAACCAATATCATGTACCCCAGAACCGTGGATAGCTCGACCTTGGAACCATTTTCGACGGCGAAATACTGGATGTTTGCGACGAAAATCAATTAATTGGCGGCTAAAACTCAACAATGCCTCATTTTCTTCCCTCAAGTCCCAATTTAACCAAGATACTTGATTATCTTGACAGTATGGATTATTATTGCCCCCTTGCGAACGCCCCATTTCATCACCCATCAATAACATGGGTACCCCTTGGGATAGCAGTAGGGTAACTAAAAAATTACGCCGTTGCTTTTCCCTTAACTGGATTATGGATGGATTATTAGTTTCTCCTTCCTCCCCACAATTCCAAGAATGGTTGTAGTTATCCCCATCCCGGTTATCTTCTCCATTGGCCTGATTATGTTTTTGGTTGTAACTGACTAAATCATTGAGGGTAAATCCATCATTGGCAGTGACAAAATTGATACTAGCATTGGGACTGCGTCCATTTGCCATATATAAGTCAGAACTGCCCGTCAGACGGTAGGCAAACTCTGCCAAACGGCTATCTTGCCCGCGCCAGAAATCCCTAACTGTGTCACGATATTTACCATTCCACTCGGACCATAATAAGGGAAATTCACCTACTTGATAGCCACCTTGACCCAAATCCCATGGTTCAGCAATTAATTTCACATTTTCCAAAGTGGGGTCTTGGTGAATAATATCAAAGAAAGAAGCTAGGCGATCGACTTCGTAAAGTTCCCTAGCTAATGCCGATGCCAAGTCAAAACGGAAACCATCCACATGGCATTCCCCCACCCAGTAGCGCAGGCTATCCATAATTAACTTTAGTACCTGGGGTTCCCGCACATTCAGGGAGTTACCGCAGCCTGTGAAGTCCATATAGAACTGGGGTTCTTCTTCTTCCAACCTGTAGTAAGAAGTATTATCAATACCCCGTAAACACACGGTGGGGCCCAAATGATCGCTTTCCCCGGTATGGTTATAAACCACATCTAGTATCACCTCAATCCCTGCCCGGTGCAGAGCTTTCACCATTTGCTTAAACTCCTTTACCTGCTCCCCCAAGGAGCCACTAGCACTATAACCAGAGTAGGGAGCTAAATAAGCAAGGGAGTCATAACCCCAGTAATTTTTGAGACCATGTTTTACCAAATGTCTGGGGCATGTGAGGAAATGGTGGATGGGCATCAATTCCACTGCCGTTACACCCAAAGCTTGGAGGTGGGAAATAGCTGCTGGATGGGTTAAACCAGCATAAGTTCCCCGGAGATTGGGGGGAATTTCTGGGTGTAAGTTAGTAAAACTCTTGACATGCATTTCATAGATTACCGTCTCATGGGTGGGAGTCCGCAGTAGTGTATCTCCTTCCCAATCAAAAGACTCATCAACCACAATACATTTAGGAACCGAGCTCGCACTATTCAGGCCAGAAAATCCCAAATCCTCTTGGGGATCATCCCAACGGTAACCAAAAATTTCCTCCCCAAACTGGATATCACCATCAACTGCTTTGGCATAGGGGTCTATAAGTAACTTGTTGGGATTAAAACGGTATCCTTCTTCCGGTGCAAATGGACCATGTACCCTAAACCCATACCTTTGTCCTGGTCCAATGGAAGGGACATAACCATGCCAGACAAAATTACTGACTTCCCCTAAAGATAGGCGAGTTTCTTGCCCTAGCTGATCGAATAAACACAATTCTACAGACGTGGCATGCTTGGAAAACAATGCAAAATTTGTACCTTTGCCATCCCACTTAGCTCCTAGAGGATAGGGTTTACCAGGCCAGAGTGAGAGGTACATACAACCAAACTCCTGTTATTTTGATATTCATCCATTCGATAGTATATCTTATGGCGCTACGCGCTAGGGAATAGGGGACAGGGAACAGGGGACAGCAGGCTATAATACTAAGTTAAGTTGCATTCTAAAGATAGTACCCTGTCATTGCGACGAAGGAAGCAATCTCATTGACTCGAACTACTATGATAGAACGCAACTTAGTATAAATACCTCTTTTTCGTGTTATTGATAAAAATATATGTTTATTAATAACATTCAATAACAGTATTAATACGAGGCGTGCAAAATGCTCAGTTAAAGGATTTTTCCACTACTCACCACCATCCCAAATCTGAATTTCAACTAATTGGCTAATTACCACATCTGCACCTGCGACATTACTGGGCTGATTCACCCAAGTAATACCAATACAACCAGCAGCTTGGGCATTACGGGCCATTTGCATATCAGCTACGGAATCCCCCACCATCAAAGTTGTTTGGGGTTCCGTACCCAAAGCTTGACAAGCTTGCCAAAATAGTGTAGGGTCTGGTTTACTCGGACCTCCATCCACCCCCATTTCTAGTTGTAGATAATCCCCTAGTTGGTGAGCAGCAACAAACCTTTGTACTTCCAGGGTGGTGGCGGCCGAAAGAATCCCTAATTTTAATCCAGCACCACAGAGGGTTTGCAGGATTTGCAAGGCACCATCAAACAAAGGTGCGGGGGTTTGACCGAGATATCGATCTGCTTCGTCTAAAGCTTTGCGAGCAATATCCAAAGATTCAATCCATCCCCTACCAGTTTCAGCAATATAAGCAGCAGCAGCAGCTTCCGTTTCTTGGCGACTAGCTACAGACATTAATCCTGCAGGATCGAGGGAATCACGATTGACACCAAATGCCATTAATAAGGGTTCTCCGACTCCAGGAATTTGAGCATCAATGATTCTTGCTGTTTTCTGTCCTAGGGAACGCAAGTATATTTCTGAGTCTTCCAGGGTACCATTTTTGTCAAATAAAATTGCCTCGATGTTGGAAAAGGAAACGTTACCGCATTTTATTGTTGCCATATTTTCGGATCAGTAAAGTGTGCATATAAGGAATAATGATAAATTAATGAATATCAGTCATACTTACATTTGAAGGAGAATTCATCCGTGCAGCCGGATTTAATGGGCTTAGAAATTAGTAAAGGGGAACTGAGGCGTTTAACTGGTTTTGATGCAGATGATGTCTTTCGTCCTTCTATTCTCAAGGATAAGGATAAAATTTGGGGATTTTTGTTAAATGAAATGTTAGTCGCTTTAGCACTAACACCAATCATTGTCGGATTTTTATATATATTTGTCATTAAGCCAATTATTGGTTCTTCAATTTTACCGGTAATTTTATTAATAATTACAATTCCTATATTAGTATTAGTTGGTCGTTGGTTATGGCGGCGTTTTACTTGTCCCCAAAGTTTGACTATTTTGTTAGATGAAGTTGATAAATATCATGAAGTTGTGCAAGCTATAGATATTAGCGATCGCTTGGCATTTTCGGGGAATAAAGATAATAACATAGATGATAGGGAAAAAATTATTTCTGCTCTGCAATTAATTAGAGAAGATTTAGTTCGGGCTTTGCAAACAGAACGAATATTAAGGGATAATAAAAAGCTCCTTGCTAACAGTCAAGAGTTATTTATTAATAATTTAGCTAATCTCCAAGCTTTACATCTGAGCGAGCGAGCTGGTGAATATGGTAATTTACTCAATCAATCATTACAAATAGCAGTGGATGTCCAAGAACAAGTCAGAAAATTAAATTCATCTGGTTAAAAGAGAGTATCCCATTTTTTAAACAAGCCCGCAGGCTGAAGCCTGGAGCCATACGAACCAAGCCCATGTACATGGGCTAAGAGAATTTATAGCCCATGTACATGGGCTTTGAACGTGTAGCGATACCCTTCTAGAGTATTGCATAAAAATTTGCATGCTCCCCGTTAAATTTTCAATCTTTCTTTTAAGCTGGCTGGAGCAAGGTAGAGAATTATTTTTCCAGCGTATAATTATTAATTTTTACTGAGCTTTAAACTCAGAACGCGCATTTTTAATTAATACCTCTTACCTTCTGCCCTCTGCCCTGGAGCCTCCGGCCTTTTTTTGTAAAATAAGGAATCCATGATTGGATTTATGTCAACATTTGACTATGGCTGACTATATTTACAGCGAAACTTTGCAATACTGGTTCTGGCTCTAAGTTGTGTAGAACCCAATTATATTTGTGGGTCCTAGATGCGGTTGCCCCGGTTCATGCCAAGCCTAAAAAGTTGACAATCAACCAGTTAAAACACAAAGGCGGGGTGTTACCATAGCCCCTAAGGGTGGGGTAAACATGGTAGTGAAGAGCAGAAAAGAGAATCAACCAGTATTGGAAACTAGCTCTAGTTAAGTCTCAATTTTTGTTATATACATCCTGAAAAAACAAATAATTTTTATTAAGGAAATACCCAAAATGCTCGCATTAAATCAGAAAACTGAGTGGACAATTCCCGGACCACAAACTTTACCTTTAATTGGTCGCACTCTGAATGTAATTAAGTTTGGTAAAGATTGCATTGGCTATAGTAATCAACTTTTTTCAACCTATGGAAATGTAGTCTCTTTAGCCGCATCTGGAGGAACTAATATTTATTCGCCAGATACAGATTGTCCGGGAACTATCCTCGCTTATGGGCCAGAAATCATCCGTCAAGTGACTAATCAGCATCATATTTACCATAAACGTCCTTTATCAGGAACACTTTACCGTCAAAAAGATAAATCAAAAAGAACCCAGCCTTTAAATAATTTTGGGGTCGGATTATTTGGCGTTAACGAGGAAGCACATCTGCAACAACGTAAATTAATGATGCCAGCTTTTCACAAACATAAAGTTGAGTCATATCGTGATGATATGGTTGCTATGACCCAATATGAAATTGACCAACTTTTAATAGATAAATCTTGTGAAATTAGCCAATTAATGCAAAGATTAACCCTGCGAATAGCAACTAAAACTCTGTTTGGTGAGGATATAAATTTAGTCGATAACACAGCTGGAGAATTAATTCAAGAGGTTCTCAATTGCCAACGTTCTTCATTTATTAAGTTATTCCCATTCGATGTTCCCGGACTAGATTTTCATCGCTATCTCAATCTTTTAGCTGAATATGAAACGAAAATAAAAACAATTATTGCTGAAAAAAGAGCTAAAGGATCTAATGATAACGATGTATTATCTATGCTCATTCAAGCCCGTGATGAAGAAAGTGGTCATCCTTTAAGTGAAGCGGAATTAATTGCCCATACCGGAGTAATATTTCTAGCAGGCCATGAAACTACTGCTAACGCCCTAACTTGGACAATATTTTTACTCTCACAATACCCTCAAGTAATCGGTGATTTGGTTAATGAGCTTGATAGTGTACTTCATGGAGAACCTCCCAAAATCGAACAATTAGAGCAACTTCCATTATTAGACCGAGTGATTAAAGAGAGTATGCGAGTCTTAGCCTCAGTTCCTTGGAATGGTCGAGTTACTTCCCAAACAACTGAATTAGGGGGTTATGAACTTCCCAAAGGAACCGAAGTGTTTGTCAGCATTTACCATACCCATCATATGGCGGAAATTTATCCAGATCCTGAAGCTTTTAAACCGGAAAGATGGGAGACAATTGATCCTTCTATTTATGAATACAATCCCTTTAGTTCAGGACCACGACTCTGTTTGGGTGCGACTTTTGCCAAAATGGAAATTAAAATCATTTTAGCCATGCTACTACAGAGTTTTCGATGGGAATATATTAATAACCAAAAAATTGATCGTGCGGGTGTAATTTCCATTAAACCTAAATATGGATTGTCAATGATGGTTCGTCCCCAAGATCATGAGTTCAATCAAGGTGTTGGCAATGTAGAAGGAAATATTAGAGAAAACGTTAAGTTATGTTAACAAAAGACCACATTATTATTCAATTTTAAAATACTACTGTGGTCTGATTATTTTGTGTAAAATTATTGCAAATAGCAATCTCACTCCAGCAAATCTGGCTCTTGACTCACAATCATGTCATACAGAGATTGAAAACTAAACCATCCAATGAGAGGAGAGCCAATTTGACTATGGGTAAAACGGGCAGTCTCTGGCTTGATTAACAATGGCTTTCCTGCGGCTTCAGCCATCAATTGAGCATGACAACAACGATCCATTGCTACAAACCACCATGCAGCCTCATCCACTGAATGACCAACAGTTAGTAGGCCATGGTTACGCAGGATAATTGCCTTGTTTTCTCCCAAGGTAGCAGCAATGCGATCGCCTTCTTGAGTATCCAACACCAAGCCAGTATAATCGTCGAATAATGCATGGTCTTCGTAAAAAGCACAGGCATCTTGAGTCAGGGGGTCAAGTAAACGTCCCAAGGTTGACCAAGTTTTACCATGAAGTGAGTGAGCATGAGCAGCAGCATTCATATCAGGTAGAGCTTGGTGAATGCGAGAATGGATTGCAAATGCAGCTGTGTTTACGGGTTTATTACCTTTGACAACTTCACCTTTATGATCGACTAGTAATAGGTCTGAGACTCGAATTTGACCATAGTACATACCAAATGGGTTAACCCAAAAGCAATCAGGAAATTCAGGGTCGCGGACGGTAATGTGTCCGGCGACACCCTCATCAAATCCGTAGCGAGCAAATAGGCGAAATGCAGCAGCTAATCGTTGTTGGCGGTGGCGACGTTCTTCTTCTATGTTCTCAAATGTAGGAGGTGTAGGTAATTCTAAGTTTGCCATAGGTTTATCTCTAAAATTAATAACTAAGGGAAACAGATTAATAATATGCTTTCTCTACAATTAAACCTCACCCTCGCTTTTTACTACGTAAAAATCTTTCCCTCTCCTTAATAAGATGTCATTGGCGAATTAGGGGTAACACCCCCAACCTAAACGAAAAATAAGGGTTTTTGGAGTGCTATTATTCTCCTTTTGTACCCTCAAAACCCTATTAAATCCTTGGGTGAG
>JASJCX010000159.1 GCA_030065255.1 Calothrix sp. MO_167.B42
AAGGGGGAGCATCCCAATTTTGCAAAAATATGCGGTAGTGGGAGCAGCGTTCGACGGCTCGACTGAGCTTCGCCGAACGTCTGAGCTCACGCCGAAGTCTTGCTCCCTTGATATATAAAGCGGGCAAGATGCCCGCACTACAAATTTAAACATTTGGTATGCTCCCGTTAGGACATACTGTTTGACTCAAGAACTGTCACCGAAGAGGCAGGAGGCAGGGGGAGTGAGGGGAGTGTGGGAGGTGTGGGGAGTGTGGGAGTAAAGGAAGTTTAAGGTTTAACCATCAACCATCAACCATCAACTGTCAACTACCAACTATCAACTATCAACTGAAAAACTGCTATAAATTAAGTTTATTTGCGTAAACGAGTTTGATAAACACAAACCGATCTATTAATACCCTTAAAACGATAATTACCCATCTTGTGAAAGTCATCAGGGTGTGAAAGCTGGCGATAAGTATCTTCACCAATTACACATTCACTAGGGGGACAAATACCCTCCATCCGTGATGCTAAATTAATAGTTGCGCCTAATGCAGTATAGTCTACCCTTTGGGAACTACCCACATCCCCCACCACAGCCTTACCACTATTAATCGCAATTCGTAATTCTATAGATTCCTGCCAAAAACCATTAGTATTTAGCTTTTTGAGGCGAGATAGCATTTTCTTAGCCGCAGTCACAGCTCTATCAGCATGATCTGGCTGGGGTTCAGGAGCGCCAAAAAATGCCATAATACAATCACCAATATATTTATCTAAAGTGCCACCGTAGGAAAAAATTTCTTGCAGCATTTCTTCAAATAAATTATTCAGCAATTCAGCGATTTGGTTGGGTGCAAACCGTTCTGACATAGCTGTAAAACCCACAATATCAGCAAATAAAATACTAATTTCTTTCTCTTGGGGAGGTAAACGTCCATCTGGTGACTTACCCACAGCAATTAACTGTTGTACCACTGCTGGGGAATGATATCTTTCTAACCGATGGCGAATCAATTCCTCTGTTTTCAACTTCTCCACTAATATCCAACGTTGCACACTAGAAGCTACCAGATTTGCTAACGTGGAAAAAAAACTCAGTTCTTCCTTACCCTCACTAATCCAATGGTAAGCAGAAAGACGAGCATCAGCATAAAGCACCCCTACCACCTTACTTTCATCCCACAGTGGTACAGCCATCGCACTACGGATACCTTTGAGTAGAATACTCTGCTCCCCAGCAAAACGTTCATCATTTTGAGCGTCAGCGATTTGAATAGCAATCTTTTGTGCAAATACCCTTTGACAAATACTGCGACTAATCCAATCCCTGTCATCTAACAAATATTGTTGTTGGGAAATATTTCTAGCAGCAGAATTAACTAATTCTAGATTACCATCACCACTGATATCTATTAATAGTGCTAACCTTTCAATACCTTGGAGATAACGAAATACAACCTTCTCCACCTGGGAAAAAATTTCTTCTATGGATGTTGCACCAGAGAGATTTTTAGCTATATCCACCAAATCTTTAAGACGGGCAATAATTATATCTCTATTACTTAGATTATTACTAAGATCCCCTTCTTGGGAATCAACTTCTATCCATTGCTGTTGTAGTTGTTGAACATTACGGAGGATAGTTGTTTGCCCTTCATTTTCTTCTTGCTTTGTTTCCCAAACTTGGCCATCGATGCTTAATACTACCAAATTTGCATCTCCTAACCACAAGATATCTCCATGACGTAATTCCTTAGGAGAATTAATTAAGCGATCATTTACTAGTGTGCCATTTTTACTACCCAAATCCTCAATTGTCCATACACCCTCAGATATATTTGTCAAACGAGCATGATAGCGAGAAACCCCAGCAAAAGGTAAAGATAAGTCGCATTCCGGTAAACGCCCAATAGTGAAAACCTCTTGATTTACTGTCACCGTTTTGAAGGTATTTCCATCTTGTAGGCGCAGCTGTAATTCTGTCATGGGTATGTTCTGTGTTTGAAGCTGGGAAACAAGCATTACTATGTAGTTTAAGCCATACCCATACTTTATTTATGATTTGGTGGATGACAATATAAACTTTGGTAATTAGTAAAATTTTTTGGGGATAGAAATACAAAAAAAGTAGCAATATAGTAATAGATCGAATATATTCTTATTCTTGATTATTGTAAATAATAGCCATGACCCAAGCAATAAACAAACTAACAACCTTTGATGAATTTATCGAGTGGTATCCTGATAACGGTGTACGCTATGAGTTACATAAAGGGGTAATTGTTGAAATGCCACCACCAACAGGCGAACATGAGAATGTCATCGGATTTTTAGTGCAAAAAATCACCATAGAGTATGTGCGTCTGGGATTACCTTACCGTATCCCCAAAACAGGGCTTGTCAAAACTCCTGACAATGATTCAACCTATTCCCCAGATATTTTGTTAGTAAATCATGATAACCTCGTCAACGAGCCTTTGTGGAAAAAGCAATCTACACTCATCCAACCCGCATCAATTCCCCTAGTAGTTGAGGTTGTGAGTACAAATTGGCGTGATGATTATCACGATAAGTTTGGTGATTACGAAGAAATGGGCATTCTTGAATACTGGATTGTCGATTACGCAGCCTTGGGGGGTAAACGGTTCCTGGGAAATCCCAAACAACAAACAATCACTATTTGCGAATTAGTAGATGGCGAGTACCAAGCTACTCAATTTAGAGGTAATACCCCGATAGTTTCTCCTTTGTTCCCTAATTTGCATGTTACAGCACAGCAAATTTTTGATTCTGCTTTGTGAACACTGATTAAATGGATGACATTGATGACAAGGATAGTTGATAGGGCAACAATTAACTCTGAACTCTTACCTGTCAACTGTCAACTGTCAACTGTCAACTGTCAACTATCAACTATCAACTATCAACTATCAACTCCCGCCTTGCGGTACTAAAAACCTTTAGCGGTCCTAAATTCTCTCACCACATCCTTAACTTTTCGCAACTCACCCTCTACTAAATAGTTAAGTCGCTGCATCTCGTTTGCGGTTATTTTCCCTAACATTGGAGATACAGCCTCCTGCAATTGCGGATATTTCTTTAAAGTTTCTTGGCGAAAAACAGGAGTCGCTTCATAGGGTGGAAAATACTGTTTATCATCTTCGAGTATTACTAAACCCAAACGGGCAATTTGTCCATCAGTGGAACTAGCAACTATTACCTGAACTTGCTGTTGAATTAATGCCCTATATAGTAACCCTGTGTCCATGATTTTGGGTGATTGATTGAATTTTATGCCATAGGTTTTAGACAAGCCAGGAAAACCATCTTTCCGTTCCATAAATTCATAACCAAAACCAACACGCCATTGGGGTGAATACTTTGCCAAATCAGATATTGTTTTGAGATTGTAATCCTTGGCATCTTCACCACGCACAATCACCGCATAGGTGTTTTCAAAACCCAATGGCTCCATGACTTTTAACTTAAAATCTTGAGCATAGGTTTTTTTCATTCGTTGGTAAACTTCCTTGGGATCGGGTATTACTTCTTGCTTGAGAATGGCGTTGTATGCGGTGCCAGTATACTCATTATAAGCGTCAATTTTACCAGCAACAATAGCCTGATGGCAAACAAAAGTTCCTCCCAATTGGGGCTTTCTATCTACCGTTAAATCTGTCTTTGCTTCTATTTGTTGTGCTAATAATTCCCCTAAAATAGTTTGTTCTGTGAAATTTTTTGATGCAATAATAATATCACCACTACTACTATTAGTAATAGATTTATTACTACAACTAGTAATACCAATCATTAAAGCCAAACAAATCAGGGAAAAGACAATAAATTTTTTCATTGGCCGAAGAAGAAAAGGATACAAGCCCCTAAATTTATTTATAGAAAAATTAGCAAGAATTGTGCCGCGATGCATAAGCATTTATGTGCAATCATTCACTTCTTGATGGAGTCGTTTATAGAAAATCCCTTTGCTGCTCGCTGCATCGCCATTTCAAGCCCCCAACTTGAACCATGGGATCAATCGGTAAATCCAAAATAGACAACGGATAACGGATAACGAATTATCTGTTTTTCAAAATCTAAACTTCGACAGGCTCAGTTACCAATCCAAAAATTCAAAATCCAAAATTGATTGATTGACTTAATGTTTTGATTTTGCGACTTTGCCCTTTGTTAAATAACGCTCCAGAGCACCAATGCCAAAATCAGCCAAGAGAGCCATAATCGCTGAGGGAACTGCCCCTGCTAAAATCAACTGGTTGTTCACTGAGGAAATGCCCCGGAAGATAAATTCCCCTAAA
This sequence comes from Calothrix sp. MO_167.B42, assembly GCA_030065255.1. Taxonomy (GTDB): domain Bacteria; phylum Cyanobacteriota; class Cyanobacteriia; order Cyanobacteriales; family Nostocaceae; genus Calothrix_A. The sequence continues at coordinate 4,304 of JASJCX010000159.1, forward strand.
CCGCCAGCACCAATGGCGGCGGCGATGGTAGCAATACCAATGGCAATCACCGCAGCTACCCGCACCCCAGCCAGAATTACTCCCATAGCCAAGGGAATTTCCACCTGGAATAATAATTCCATATCCGTCATTCCCATCCCTTTTCCAGCTTCTCGAAGAGATGGATTTACACTAGTAATTCCCGTATAAGTATTGCGAATAATGGGTAATAAAGAATACAACGTCAGGGCAACAATTGCTGGAACTGCACCAATTCCACCAATCAGAGGTACGGGGAGCAGCAATCCAAACATAGCCAAACTAGGTATGGTTTGCATAATATTGGCAAAACCCAACACTGGTTGACGCAGATTGGAGTTGCGGGTAATAATAACCCCTAAGGGAATACCGATCGCAACTGAGATTGTAATCGCAAAGATGACTAAGACTAAGTGTTCCCCAGCCTTTTCCAGAATTTCTGGTCCATATTTAATGAGAAAAAAGTCCTTCATACCACTGGTTTAATACATTCCATAAATGCTGTCGCTTCTGGGTGGGATGATTGGAGAAACTCCTCAGGAGTACCCAAAAACACCATTTTTCCGCCATACATCAGCCCAATGCGGGATGCCAAGACAAAAGCTTCTTGGATATCGTGGGTTACGAATACGACAGTTTTACCTAACTCTTGTTGTAAGCGTTTAAACTCCTTTTGCAGTTCTAGGCGAGTAATAGGATCGAGAGCGCCAAAAGGCTCGTCCATCAATAACACTGGAGGATCTGCTGCTAGGGCTCTAGCCACGCCGACTCTTTGTCTTTGTCCACCAGATAATTCATGGGCGTAACGTTGGGCAAATTGTTCTGGAGGTAAACTAACTATATTTAATAACTCATGAACTCTTGTTTTGATTTTCTTTGGCTTCCAACTTTCCAAAGAGGGAACCAAACCCACATTTTTTTCCACGGTAAAATGGGGAAATAAACCAATTTCTTGAATTACATAACCAATTTTGCGCCGCAGCCGAATTTCATCCCACTCAGTTGTGGGTTTACCCTCAAATAATATTTCTCCTCGCGTTGGAGAAAACAGGTGATTGATTAACTTCATGGTAGTAGTTTTACCACTACCACTACGTCCCAATAATACCAGTGCCTCTCCTTGGCGAATAGTGAAATTTAAGTTTGATACTAGGGGACGATTATTTTTACTTAAGGAGACATCGCGGAATTCTACAGCTATATCTCTACCTTTATCTTGTGACATTTATATTTCTCAGTAGATACTGACTTGACTGATGCTGGAAATTTAGCGATTGCGCTCAAAAAGCACATGGCACGAACCTTAACAAAAGAATACAACCCTGTCAAATCAGCTGGTTTGAGATTTGTTCACCAATCAAATATCTGAAGGCATAAGCCTTATGGTGTGGTTGCAAATTATTTTTCGATCAGCATCAAAAACAGCGAAACATACCTCAATTGTCCTCCAAATAAGTCAATTGTAAGATAATTAGACAATATTTGGATGTTAGGGAAGCTGGGTTGCGCCATAAATATCCCACTGCGTTTCTGGTTTAATGTCTATATCAACCCTTCTTGAGGACGAGGAAAAGCATTATATTAATAAATGTAACAGTAAATCAAATCCCTGCAAATGACTGAGAATAGATCGCCAATCTAGTTATTTAATAATAGAGGATGAATAGAAGACAACTTTTAGAAGCTGGTGCCGTAGTTCTAGGCACTGTGTGGCTGTCAGATTATTTAACTAGGAAAACGGACATTATTATGGCAACTTCAAATAAAAAATTTGAAATCAACAAAACAGAGGAAGAGTGGCGTTCCATTCTCACACCAGAGCAATTCCGGGTTCTCCGCAAACATGGTACGGAACGGGCGGGTACTAGCCCCCTAGATAAAATTTACGCTGATGGTACATATTTATGTACTGGATGCAACCAACCACTATTTACATCAGACACCAAGTTTAATAGTGGCACAGGCTGGCCTAGTTTTTTCCAACCCATTGATGGTGCAATTGAAACCTCTGTAGACAAGTCATTATTTATGACTAGGGTGGAGGTACATTGTAGCCGTTGTGGTGGACATCTCGGTCATGTATTTGGTGATGGTCCTGCGCCCACTGGCCAGCGTTATTGTATCAATGGTGTATCACTCCAGTTCATTCCCGCTTAATTTCAACAGTGGTAACTGGTGTATAATTATTTTCTTTGCAGGAAATAGCTAGAAAGTGAGCGATCGCATTTTTTATACGTGCGATCGCTATCTTAATTAAGTATAAATTATCCCAACTATCTATTCAATCACAATTATCAATACTTTCTTAGTCAACAGTCTTAGATTAAAATCGACAGATTAATCCTTAAGTACTACTAATTTATTTGGTATGAAAAACAACTATAATATTGGTCGTAATTAATTATCTACTTACGGAGAAGTTAGCGTATAAAATTTTTATATTACTTAATCATTTATACCAGAATGAATCCATGGTTCAAGTAGAGATTTCAGTAACTTCTTTTCTTGTGTGGCAGTTATTAACTACATGGGTCAAGACAAATGAAACTTCCTATGGTATCTGTAATCTATCCCCTGTCTTTTTTCAGTTAATGTGATTGTGCTGAGAATATTTTCAATATCTAAACATTATTAGTAAAAATGAGTCATACCTCTCCTGTATCAGTTGCACAGATAACAGATATACATTTGTTTGCCGACGAAAACCAAGAGCTGGTGGGAATGCCCACCAAAGATTCCTTTTGTGCAGTTATAGAACAGTTAAAAAAATTAGGTTCTGAACTCGATCTATTGTTACTGACAGGAGATATATCTGGGGATGGTAGCCCGGAATCCTATGAGAACTTGCAAAATTTATTACATCCTTTACAAATACCTACCTATAGCTTACCAGGAAACCATGATTGTGCGATCGCTATGGAGGAAGCATTAAACTTAAGGTTGTTTTCTCGGCGTAAGTCCTTTGAACGCGGTGGCTGGAATTTTATATTACTAAACTCCTCAGTCCCAGAAGAAGTACATGGTTATTTATCAGTAGAAACCTTGGAGTGGCTGGATTCTCAATTGGTAATCATAGATGAGAAGCCAACACTCATAGGTATACATCATCCACCTTTTTTAGTAAATTCTCCTTGGCTTGATAGTAGTAAACTGCAAAATTCAGAGGATTTTTTCGCAATTATAGATAGCTACCCCCAGGTAAAGTTAGTTATATGTGGTCATATCCATCAAGAGTTTCAATATCAACGCCACAATGTTCGCTACTTCGGTACACCTTCGACTTGTATTCAGTTTCAGCCCAACAGCACGGACTTTGCACTAGATGAGCAATCACCAGGATTTCGTCACTTCCAGCTTTATCCTAATGGGCATTGGGAAAGCTGGGTAGAAAGGGTTCCCTTCTCTTATCCGTTAGAGTTATTTGCTGCGACAGAATATTAGGTAGATGAAATTCAAATATAGACCAGTAGACATTGATTTTTTTGAACGCGCTCCTGTGCGCTTCGTGAATCAGGTGGAACTAGATGCATCACCAACAGATGTTTTCACAATCTTTGAGGATGCTGAAGCTTGGGCCGAGTGGCTGGAAATCATCGTCAATTTGCAGTGGACTAGTCCCAAACCCCATGGCGTTGGGACGACACGCACTGTTAAGGGAAAATTTTTGACGGTTAATGAGTATTTCTTTGTGTGGGAGCAGAACAAACGCTTTGCTTTCTACTTTACCGAAGCGAGCCTGCCTCTAGCTCAGGCTTTTGCTGAAGACTTTCGTTTGGAGGATCTGGGGAACAATCGCTGTAAATTTATCTATACTGTTTGCTTAGAGCCAAACTTGCTGATGGGTTTAGGAGGCCCATTTATTCGCAAATACTATGAAGAATTGTTTCACAAGGCGACGCAAAATTTAGCTAAGTATGTCCGCGATAAAAATGCCAAGAATAATTGTGTATAATTACACAATTATCGTCAGGCCATTGTTGAACCCTGAAAACTGTAAACAGTAAGGAATTAAATACTGTCAAATTGCAGTTGTAGGTTGGGGAGCCACTGCAGTGGAAGGGTTTCCCGGCATATAGCAAGTGGCGTTGGAGCAGAGCGTAACCCAACATTTTGATATTTTCTCCCTAAAATCAGCGTTATATCGATACTTGAAGCGTTGTTATTTGGTAAGCAATTAGGTATTTAGTTGTTTAAACAATCTGGCGTTTGTATCATGTATTATGTTGGGTTCGGGAGATTACTTATTTATTCGGATCATGGTGCAAACATCTTAAAACTCTTTCTCCCCCTGCACCCTGCCCCTTGCAGTCTTAACCATAAGTCTTTAACCGAACATGATATTATGTTGGGTTACACTTCGTTTCACCCAAACTACGAGGGATTACGATCCCACTGAGGGTCAAACGATTAGGAGTACAATCACTTTCACCCTTCAAACTGAACCTCATCTGCAAAACTGTGCCAACGGACAAAGTGAAACTCCCCAGCAATGGAACCCCATAAATGCTCATCTGTTTCCAGATCCCTACCCCTATCCAGACTCATAAATCTTTCCGCATCAATTTCAAACTCATTATCAAGATAACTTTTTTTCCCATCACGAATCACAACACATCCCTTACCAGGTTCCACCCTTCCCTTAAAACTATTACCAGTCCATTCCACAATCATGTTACATCCCGGCATTTTCTCCAGGTCATCGGTGGTGATATTTTGTAACCGTTCCACCTCACGGGATGCACCATAAAACTTTTCTTTTTCCTTCAGGGTATAGTGTTCAATCACAATATTTTCTTCAGTGGGAATCAGCTTCATCACCCGTAAACGGTAAGGTTGAGTCAGCATATAGTCATAAGCCTGTTCCAGAAACAAACTTACCCCTGACAAAAACTCCCAAGGTAAGGGACGGATACATACCCGGATATGGGCATATAAAGGGGGATTATCAAAAGCTTGTTGTTGATTACTAAAGTCAGCTGCCATCCAGCGAGCTAAAGTTTTAATATCCCTAGAGTGAGTCATTCGATTTTGGATTTTGAATTTTGGATTTTAGATTTTAGATTTACCGATTGTGAACTTTCAAAAACAGATCATCCGCATCCTAAAAACAGGCAGCGTTGCTGAGTTCAGGAATGAATTTATCTCACGCGGAGGCGCAAAGGCGCAGAGAGTGAGAGTTGTAAGTACATCATTTTTCAATTTTATACTTCAAATCAGCAACACCAAACAGACAATCTATATAAAACGAAAGATCATCCGTTGCCTAATAGCAGATAATCCATTCATAAAACGAAAAATCATCTGCCTACAAACAGATCATCTATTCATCCAATGAGAGGTCATCCGTTGCCTAATAGCAGACAATCCATTTATAAAACGAAAGATCATCTGCCTACAAACAGATCATCTATTCATCATAATGAGAGGTCATCCGTTGCCACATCCGTTGCCCATCATCTACAAGTATTTTAAAGCTTATAGTGTCATAATTTTCAGGATAATTTTTTCTCAATCTGCGTCTTAGTGAAAGAAGAGGGGAAGAGGGAAAGAGGGAAAGAGGGGAAGAGTGAAAAAATACTTACTAATCAAATTTTGAATTAACGATCGCAATCAAGGTAACTTAACTTATGCTTAAATGGTTCACAACGGTAATTACCACCACCACTGTAGTTTGTATATTTTGTAGCTCTCCCACCTTAGCAGCCAAGAAAAAACCAGAACCACCAGACAAGTTTCCTCCTAATCCCTTAGAAATTACCACCCCCGATCCCTTACTCCCTCGTTCCCCAGAAACAAAAAAACCTTTAACTGCGTTAGAAAAGCAGCAGTTGGAACCAGCACTGGATAAATTAAATCAAGAAGCGGCCGCCAAACTCAGAGCAGGAGACAAGGTAGGTGCTTTTGATACCTGGAACCGGGAATTACGATTACGGCGATACTTAGGTACATTACCAGAGATAACAGCACTTTCACGGGTAGGTGCCATTGCTTACAATCAAAATAATAGCCAGCAAGTAATATACATTACCCAAAGACTACAAGAAATTCAAAAACCCCTACAAGAACAAACACAGCCAGACTTAGAAATTTTACAGGCTCTTGGTCAAGCTTATCAGCAAGTGCGATCGCCCCAACTATCCCTGACAGCATATGAGCAAATTTTGGCAATGGTGCGGCAGAAAAACGATACAGCAAAGGAAGTGGAAACACTGACAACCATAGGAGAATTACATTTTAGTTGGTTTGATTATCCCCAAGCAGCAGCTACCTACGAAGAATTGTTGGCGTTGGCTAATTCTGGGAAAAATCCTAATAGTCAAATCACCTACCTACAAAAGTTGGCTTATATATACACCCAGGCAAAAGAATTTCAAAAATCAATTAATATTAAAAACCAGCTAGTAGAGATTTATCGCCAAAATAATAATTTGCAGCTAATTCCTGGATTAAAATTAGCGATCGCTTCTGAGTATGAATCCCTAGTCAAAGAAAATCCCGAATTGATTCAAGAGGCTTTTAAAAACTATCAAGAATCATACACCACTGCTTGGCAATTACAGCAATATGCCCGTGCTGGTGAAGCTTTACGGAAGTTAATTGCCCTTTACCGTAGTTCTGGACAAATTGAAGATGCTTTACAAACTAGCCAAATTTTAGTCCAAACTGAGAAGTTAGCCGCTAACTTTTATGGATTAATGAATGCCTACGATCAAATAGGACAGATTTATGTAGAACGTAAGGAATATGCAAAAGCATTGACTGCATTTCAAACAGGTTTAAAATTTGCTCAACAGTTGAAACATGATGAAAATTATTTCAATCAACAAATTCAGAAAGTATCTGAACTAATATAGATTTTAGATTTAAAATTTTAAATTTTAGATTGTGCAAGAGCTAATATAGCCTTTCCCAAGCAACTGAGGTTTTGTATATACTTCAATAGATAGGGAAACGCTATATGTAGTAATGGAAATATTGGTTATGACAATATTGTTCGACTCAATAACTGTCACCGAAGAGGCAGGGAGCAGGGGAAGTTGAGTGGAGTAATAAGTAATAAGTAATAAGTAATAAGTAATAAGTAATAAGTAAGTTTCCCTAATACTATCACCTGTCAACTATCAACTATCACCACTATTGAGTTGCTAGAGGTAATAGTAAACTACTCATAATTCGATTATCTGGTAATTGATTAACTTGTAATTCTCCCCCCATCTTTTGTACCAATTGTTGACAAACAATGAGATTTAATGTCAAAGGTTGAGAACTATATTCAGCAGAAATAATATTTTGATTATGATTTAAATCTGCCAACAGTTGAGCATCAATAGTTCCACTATCTGTAATTGATATTTCCAGGGTTCCTTCATCCAAGCGACGACACCAAATGTCAATTCTTCCGCCAACATGAGAACGTTTACAAGCAGCAAGTAAAACTTGATAAATAACCAATTCTATTTTGATAATATCGCCAGCAATCAAGAAAGAATATCTAGAACGATGGGACATTCTGGTTTCAGCATTTCGCTCATGTGCTTGTGAGCCTAAACCATGTACCCCTACCCAAAGTTTTTGCTGTTGAAGTAAACTATCTACCCTCTCTAGTGCTCGTTTTAACAAAGTCGCAACAGGTACTTTCTCGTTATTAACATGCAATTGCCATTGTTCAGCGTTAAGCAATCCAGTCAAATGATAGTTAGCATAATCTAATTGTCTAATTATTGGTTGATGACGGATATCTGAATATTCCTTTTCTGGTGTATCTTTGATGTGATTTAATAGGGTGGCTACATTTCTGTGGACATCTGACAAATATTGGTGTTTGTACCAATTTAATTGTTGTAATTCATCAGTTTGAGACTGGAGCATTGTAGTAATTTGTAGCCATCGCTGGAACCAAGCTAATTGACTAACTAAAACCTGTGCGGCTTCTATGGATAATTCTGACCATTGACGCTGGGAATGATCTGCAATCAATATGAGCCCAGTTGGTTTTTTTTCTGTTGTAGTCCGAACTGGAAACAGTAAAATTTGACCAATATCCTTGCCTGTTAACCATTTTTTACTCTCTGCCGGTATATCATCAATAGATAAACTCAGATAACTATCTATCACTAATGCCCATTGGATTAGAGCTTCTGTGGCAATGTGAACGGGATTGTTAGTATCAATTTCGTATTTACTATCAGTAATTACACTAGGAGTAAAGAACGCTGTCTTATTTCCTGGTGTCCAGTATAGTAAAGTGACTAAAGGAGCTTTGAGAACAGAAGCGATTTGTTTAAGTATACTTTGTTCTAGATAGTGTTCTTCTGAGTGATTATGAGGATTTTGGGAAATTCCCAGTAGCTTGAGAGATTCTTGAAAACTATGTAAAATATGCCTCTGCTGTTCATTTTGATTGTGTAATTGCAACTGACGCACAATTACCCCCAGCTGTTGGGCGATTACTAACAGTAGTTCCTGTTCTTGAATACTCCATGAACGGTGAGATTCACTCACAATGATCAAAATAGCTTCCGGCTTATGACCTTGATGACAATTACTGATAAGTAGCGATCGCGCCCCTGCATTGAGTAAGTCAGAACGCCAATTATAAAACCGTAAATCCTCCTCCAAGTTTTCCACACTAATAGCTGTGTTAGCTCTGTATAATAAATGACTGTCAACTTCCTTAAGTGGCTCCAACAAAAATGTTAATTGACGACGGTTATGGGGCTGATTTTGGTATAAAAATTGATAATTACTATCTTCTTGGTTATACTGCAACAATAAAAACCGGGTAGCTGCCAATCTTTCTAGAACCCTAACAGCACAATTACGTAATACTTTCTCCAGCTCGTGGTTACTGTATATACCTTGAGCAATTTGACTAGTTAGATCCGCATCTGCTTGAATCCTCTGGATAGAAGTTTCTATTGCATCTAAAGGTGAAACCAAAGAAATTAACCCAGCAGCACCTTTGACAAAACTTTGTTCTGCTTCCGTCCAATTGCGAGATTGATGATTTTCTACGGCCAAAAACCCGAGTAAATCTTTTTGCCAAATGATGGGTGCAGCTAGTAAACTTTTAGCATTTAAACAATGTAATAATTGTTTGGTAAAACTGCTTTTGAGAGAACTATGGTTGTCTCCTATCCAGATAACTTGATTGATTGCTAGAGCATAATAAAAATCGCTTAATTCATTCAATTTAATTATGCCTAAAACTGGTTGGGTTTGGTGAAAACTAACTTTCCCAGGTTGATTACTTACCCGCAACCAAAAATAACGATCTTGCCTCTCAAACCAATAAATATTGGTGCGACTAGAATTAATAAATTCATGGGTAGTATGTACAACAGTTTCTAACCTGTGCTCTAAATTTTCTAAGGTTTGTAAACTTTCTAGGAGTCGCAACAATGATTTTTCTGGGCGCTTACTTTGCTGATATTGCCATTCAACTTCATGTTGATACAGCAGTACTCCCAACTCACCTATCACCATCATGACTTTAGCTTTAGTTTCACCTGCCAGTAGATAGCCCCAGCGATGGCTGCCCAGTATGACTATCCCCAAACAATGATCCTTATGGCGCAAGGGCAAAACTATCGCCCCTTGAATATTATATTTTTGTGCTACCTCTTGCCATTTATCAGCACGTGATTCCGCCCGTAAATCGGCTACACCCACAGCACTTTGCTCTATGACTGCTTGCTCTAATAAATTGCCAGGATTCAGTAACATCCTTTGTTTGGCAAAATCGTGATCGCCATCTGGAAGAATGCCATCTTTACCAATTAGGGTATGATTAAGGCGATCGTAGACAGCAATCCAAATGAGATTATAGTCATACTCTTGCTGGAGATATGTAATTGTAGTGGCAATCAAAACGTCCAGATTATCTCCATCCCTCAAGGTTTGGAGAAAATTCCCCAGGGATGTTATTGGCTGCTGTTCGGCGGCTTTGTTTTTTTGTTCCTGCGCCATCTGATGACCTAATGGTTGAAAGTAGCTGATTATTATTTAAGATGCCCACAGCTACACTCAAATCCTTAGGTGATTAAACTGATATATTTATTTTTTTTTAGACCGATAAAAATACTTAAACCTAGTATGTTTATCGGTTAATGTGATGAAATAAGTCTTGGAAATGGTAAAGTTTTTAATATGAAATCCGGATGAGAACGTTACCGCAAAACCTCACCCCCTTCCCCTCAACCTATTAAGCAGAGGGGTGTCCGTTCGCGTAGCGTGTCCGCAGGACTTAGACGGGGTGAGGTGACGACAATATGGTAAGTTCCACAAGCGGATTTGATATAACTTCTAAACAAGACTTACGCAATTGTCACAATCGGTGGTTGGTGCGTGACGTTATAAGTCTTAATTGCTACGTTCAAATATTTTCGCACCTCAGGCAACGGCAATAATGCAGTCAGAAAATCTACACCGCATTTTGCCTCCCCTACGCCAAAAAATATGCCAGTTGCGTAATATCATGTCCGGGTAATTAGTTACGATAAAAACTCCTTATTCTCTGTTGCGCCTGGAGCGTGAACTTTAATGATAAGTGTTCAAACGGACATGATATAAGTCCTATACTTATTACTTATTACTTATTACTTATTACTTATTACTTATTACTTATTACTTATAGCGTTTCTCAATCTAGTGAGGTACAGACTAACCTCACCCCGATAAAACTATGTTTCATCTCCCCTCTCC
>JASJCX010000160.1 GCA_030065255.1 Calothrix sp. MO_167.B42
GATTTAGGGGGCTTTTGTTAGATAGCAATAATAAATTCATAGTTCAATTAGGCAACGCCAAATTTTAAATAATTTTATTTCTGAGGTAAAAACTGACGTAAAATTTCTCCAGGCTTACGATCCCAAGTATCGATATGTTCGTAGATTAAGTTGTCTTGGTTGATTTTATAAGTCGAGTAGCCATTGAACAATATCTTTGCTTTCCAAGGAAGACGCAAAACTCCCCTGACTGTCCATTTAGCTAAAATTATGTTCTCTGCTGACTGTTCTGCTTCATGTAAATCAAAAAACAACTGGGTAAAAAACAATTTCCCATGAAATCGCAAAGTCCAGAAAATAATCCGATAGTTGAATTTATATTTGAATTTACTGATTGGATCTTGAAAATAGATATCCTGACTATAAATATTGTAGTCAATATCTTTCTCAAATAATGTCGGTAAATCTTGCTTGAGTGTAGTGATAATTTGTTGTACTGGTGTTTGATGTTCCATATATTTGTTACTACTAATCCACCTATGAAAACTTAAACAATTTTCTGCCCCATCTCCATAAACGTTGCCAGATAGAGATTGATTGTGATTGAATCACTATACCCTGAGAAAGTTCTGTCAAAGAAGGAAAACTTGCTGGGGAATTATAAATATTTTTTTTCAAAACCTCAGCCAAGGCATTATCATTTGCTCGTAAACCTTCATAAAAAAAGAAAACTTCCCCTGGAATTCCATAATCACGATTGTATTTAATTGCCTTGATAAAATAATCAATATTAATATTATAGGAACCGACCTTAATCAACATTCCTGGTGCTAGCCTTGACAATGTTTTATTTGTAAATTGTTCGCTGATTAACTTATCAATTACATATTTATAACTGAATAAATCTCGACGATAAACCTGGGGATGAATCATATCTACAATCCCCCGTTCCATCCATGTAACTGAATCTTGCAGGTATTCCTTAAAACCCCAATCATAAATATTCGGAGCAACTGATACAATCAGATGGGGATTTACCGCTTTTACCTGTTGATATAGCCTTGCTAAAAATTCCGTTAAAATATCCGCCCGCCATTGTAACCATTGCTTATCCTGGGGATTGGTCGGGGGATTTTCTCCAAACTGTTGATGGTAACGCTTAACTGTGATTTCATCATAACCACCTTCACTAGGAAATGCTGGAAAGCGATCATCTCCCTGTATACCATCTACATTATAATTTGTGACGACTTCTAATACTAAACTTAACAAAAAATCCTGTACTTGAGAATCCAAAGCATTTAACCACTCAAAACCATTTTTCTTGAGTAAATTCCCTTGACGATCGCAAGCCTTCCACTCTGGTTTCTTCTCTAACAATAAACCACCATGTAAATTATAGGAACTGGCAAATCCATATTCAAACCAGGGAATCACCTTTAGCCCCACCCGTCGCGCCTGTGTCACCAATTCCCCTAAAGGATCGCGATTCTGATACATGGAATTAATTGACATACCGAAGGTTTTGTGCATAACTCCACTGGGATATAGGGTTACTCCCCGATTCCATACTACGGGAAATACCACATTAAACCCTGTCTCAGCCAGAAATTCCATTGCTTGAGCAATATTTTCCTGGGAATTAAGCACTGAACTATCCGTATTGGTAAGCCAAACACCACGAATTTCTCCTTTACCCATGTGCGATCGCTTTATCCTCTTTGGCAGTATATTAAAATTCTAGGGAATATTGAATCAATATAAAAATCATTCGTGAGAAGTTAGATCCCCGACTTTTACAAAAAGTCGGGGATCTGAGCCTCTCCATTTTTACAATAAAAATCTCCCCCACAATAGAAGTATAAAAATACCTATTTGCGTTTATCCCCAAACTTTAAATTAATCAAATGTCCCTACTAAAAGATAATTGGCAACACGAATATATCTATAGCAATGGTATAAAACTACACTATATTACCAGTGGTGAAGGTTCTCTAATGCTCATGTTGCATGGATTTCCCGAGTTTTGGTATTCGTGGCGACATCAAATCCCAGAGTTTTCCCCATATTTCAAAGTTGTTGCTGTAGATTTGCGCGGTTATAACCACAGTGACAAACCCCAAGAAAAATCTGCCTATGTCATGGATGAATTTATCAAAGATGTGCAGGGGATAATTACAGGATTGGGATACGAAAAATGCATTTTAGTAGCCCATGATTGGGGTGGTATGATTGCTTGGAATTTTGCTCACATTCATCCGGAAATGGTAGAAAAATTAATTGTTCTTAACATTCCCCATCCTGCTAAACTTAGCCAGGGATTAAATACTTTTCGGCAATTATTACGTAGTTGGTATATCTTCTTTTTTCAATTACCTTTCTTGCCAGAATTGTATATCAAAGCTGGAAACTATCAAATGATAGAAAAAATTTTTCCAGGTATGGCGATCGATAAAACTGCTTTTACTCCAGAAGATATTAACATATTTAAACAAGCTGTCGCTCAACCAGGCGCATTAACAGCCATGTTAAATTATTACCGGAATATTTTTCAAGCAAAGATATCAAACAAAAATTGGCAGAAACTCGATATTCCCACACTGATGATTTGGGGAGAGAATGACGCTGCTTTGGGTAAGGAACTCACCTATGGCACTCAAAGCTATGTGAATCAGTTACAAATCAAATATATTCCTAATTGTAGCCATTGGGTACAACAAGAAAAACCCCAATTAGTGAACCAGTATATACGAGAATTTCTGGAATTGCCATCCCAAATAATGTAGATATTAATTAACTCATGATTATGCAAAAATCATTGTGATTATATCATGACAAATTCCTGGGGACTTGCCAAAAGCAATGATATATGAAATCAGGTTATTGGCATAATTAAATATGGAAATTAGAATCAATCTTAAAAATATTTAACACTCAGGTATTTGTTTATTTTTTCATCGCTACATTTCTCACAACCTATGTAGGTAAACACTTGCATCCACATTCATCAGATGAAAAAATAATTGCTGTGATCTAAATCACAAATAAATTGTCGGTAAAGTACCTAATTATCTTGAATTTTAGTGAGATAATTAAGTTGTGAGGATAAGACGGAATTCAATTTAAGTTAGATATGGGGGGATGCGTTATGATCCGCAAAATCTTAGTAGCTTTAACACTGGTAACACCCCTTTTGTTTGCTAGTACAGTCAAGGCAGAAAATCCACAACATGTAAAGCAGTTACTTTCAACCGGGGAATGCAGGAATTGTAACTTAGTAGGAGCAGATCTGAGTGGAGCTCATTTAATTGGTGCAGATTTGCGAGGAGCGAACTTAGAGGGAGCTAACCTGACAGAAGCAAATTTGGAAGGATCGGACTTAACAGGTGCTGTTTTGAAAAAAGCTAACTTGACATCAGCATTTTTAACCAATGTGAATCTCAAGCAAGCCAATATGGATGGAGCCAATTTGAGCCAAGCCAAGATTTTTGACTCAAATGTGTACCAAGCTTCCATGAACAATTTGAATATCACTGATGCACAAATTTTTCATACGGGCATCGGTGTTGGTGGAGAAGAACAACCTATTCCCGATTGGGACTAAGCATCAAATTGTCAGGCTTAACAAAATAAACCTATCCAGCACCATCTGAGCAATACTATGGTGCTGGTTTTTGTTTGAATCGGTAAAACTATGATGGTAGGGAATCATATCAAATCCGCTCCGGGACTTATACCAATTCTCCATGAAGATGCACTAAATTAATAGAAGGTACACAAAGGATACACGGCCATGGGTAATCAGTTCCGGGTAGAAGTGTGGGAGAGTAGTGAACAATTGCAACACCGATTGCGTCATGCGGTAACTGCTGCAACCAAAGAACGAATACAAATGCTCTACCGGATCAAAACTGGAGCGATCACAACAAGGCAGGAACTGTCTCAACGATTAGGACGAAATGAATCAACTGTGTATCGCTGGCTCAAACGGTATAAGGATCGCCTCAATCTGTGGATGGGATTACATCATTTCCGCTTTATTAAGTGCAACTTCATAGAGAATTGGTATTAGTATCAAAAACCATGGTCGTAGAGCCAAAAGTATTTTTCGTTATGGTTTCGACTATCTTCGTTCCATTGTTCTCAGCCTCGACTCCAAAATGGGCTCTTTTATTGAAACTCTACAATTTTTGTCCTGTACTTAGGTTATCAATAGCAGCTCTTATTTTTTTTGCTAATTCAATCGGATTTTTTGAAAATCTAAAGGCAGAATTAATGAGTACAGCCCTAAAACCAAGTGCCAAAGCTTGCTGAACGTGCTGAGGAGTTGCAAGACCTCCTTCCAAAATGAGAGGGATATCAGTTGAGTTCAAAAGAAGTTGTAATCTCGATAAATCTGTAATGCCTGCACCTTTTCCAATATCAGAACACCAGATTCTAGCAGCAGGACATCCCAACCTAGATACTTGTTTTATAGTTTCTTCATTCCCTTTTAAAAAAGGAATGCAAATTTTACGGATTTCTGAGTCTAATTCTTTTATTATTTTAAGAGTAGCTTTATCATTCGGACGTAAATCATTATCTAAGATTTCTAGTTTGAGAAATGACGGCAATAAATCTTTATTTTCAGAGGGATATCCTGAACAAATATACTCCATTTTTTCTATGACTCTTTGAACAGTTTTTAAGCTTGAACAGCCAGAAGTATTAAAGAGTAAAATCATCTCAGACAAAGGAATTGATAACTCTGAAATAAGCTCTTCAAAACTAATAATTTCATTACTTATACTTTCATTATTTTCGGTAATATGTAAGACTAATGCACGAGTACCTGTTGCCCGGATGACCTCTGCTGCTATATCTACAGGTAAACAATATTTATCTTTAGAAGTCCAAACTCCTGCGACACATGAGATAATTTTAGCTTCTAAAACTTTTTCAAGATGAATGTTGCACATTTTAGTATCCTCTGAGATATACTTGATTGTTTCAATTTGAATTGAAACAATCAAGTATAGGTAACCGTTCACGGGGGGGTAGATTATTCGCCTAAAAGCTAAAGCTCTTGCGGAGCAACGGTTTGGGGTGATTTATGCACGGAACTAATCGTACCTAAGAGGATGTTTTAAAAGGGTCGTTTGACCTCATGGTTAGCACAGTGAAGCATCTCAGTACATGGCTAAAACCTTGATTTATCGTTGCATTTCAGCCCAATCAGAAGGGCAAAATTATACCTTCCCAGACTTTTGAAACAACCTCTAAAATGTCTAAAAAACAATTTGTAGACCAATGTAGGATTTTTGACTACTCAAAAATATCCGAAAAAAATCAAATATATACCGGTTTTCGTATTGATTTCACATGATTTCATATCGGATATTTTTTGATACCCCCATGAACGGTTACCATTATATAGTTAATTTTACTGCTAAGTAAATATTGACAATAATTAAGTTTAGTAAATCTCATCGCGTTCCCAACTTGTTGTTGCACCCTCTATCAATTGTCTCATAAAATTTTGAACAACAAGATACATCACGAGTAAAGCTAATAAAACACATTCTCGTCACTCCAATACATTTGTGCTACTAAATAGCGATCGCACTGTGCCAGTTGCGTAAGTCCTGAACTAAATTAAGATAAAATTTCAATGGAGTAAAAACATTATGAATCCTGTAATTTTGGCTGGCGGCAAAGGACAACGATTCTGGCCTCTTAGCCGTCGGCAGAATCCAAAGCAGTTTTTAAGTTTAGACGGTAGTGGCAAAAGCCTACTCCAAACAACTGCCGAGAGATTACTTCCTGCGGCAGAGGGATGGGAAAGGTTGTGGGCTATCACCGTAGCTAACCAAGAGAAAAGGGTACGACAGCAACTCCCTGACTTACCTGAAACCAACCTATTGGTTCAGCCTGAAGACAGGGAAACTGCTCCAGCAATTGCCTGGGCTACCCTGGAAATTAATCGGCAATATGGGGAAGATGCCATCATTGGTGTTTTCCCAGCAGATCATTGGATTGGGGATGAGGAAGTATTTCAACAAACTCTCAAGGTAGCAGAAGTAGCGGCATATCAGTCAGAGATCGTCACTCTAGGCATTCCTCCCACTTACCCCTCTACAGCTTATGGCTATATCCAACAGGGTAAAGAAATTAGTCGCAAAGATGATGTTCCCATTGATATTCCCATTTACAAAGTAGAACGCTTCATTGAAAAACCCGATCTTCCTAAGGCTGAGAAATTATTAGCGGATGGTCGCTTTAGTTGGGACAGTGGGATATTAATCTTCCAAGCAAAAACAATGCTGGAAGAACTTCACACTTATATGCCAGAAATCATTGGCCCCCTAAAAGCTCAAGGTTTATCTGCCTATCCAAATCTACCCCCACGGAGCATATACTTTGATCTGATGGAAAAGACCCAAAAAGCTTATCTATTACCTACAACCTTTGGCTGGGATGATTTGGGAGACTGGAATGCACTCGAACGCTTGTTCAAAGGTGAAAAGTCTAACGTAGAATTAGCTAAACATGTAGGTATTGATACTCAGGGGACGATTCTCTATGCTACAGATAAACAAGATGTGATTGTCACAATTGGTCTGCAAGATGTCGTTATCGTCCGATATGGCAATGTTACTCTGGTTGTAGACAAAAACCGTACCCAGGAGATTAAACAAGTCCTGAAGCTCTTACAAGCTGACTCTAAATTAAAGGATTTATTATAAATTACTTATCGGCGTAAATAGAAATCTAGGACATAATAATGAAAGAAAAACTGTTAGCTGAATTTACTCTATCTGACACAGACCAAACAACATTTCTTGTTGAAGTAGAAGAACCCGAAGATCGTTCTCTTGAAAGAGTTGCTTTACTATCTCGAAAAAATGTGATCAAAGCTAAACAGACATTTGAAGAAGCTTTGGAGAGTATTAAACCAATG
The DNA here is from genome assembly GCA_030065255.1 of Calothrix sp. MO_167.B42. Lineage (GTDB taxonomy): Bacteria > Cyanobacteriota > Cyanobacteriia > Cyanobacteriales > Nostocaceae > Calothrix_A. The sequence goes on from JASJCX010000160.1 coordinate 6,920, forward strand.
GCGACTAAGATGATGAACAAATTGCAAGGTCTGCAAGCAGATGAAGTGGAGGTAAAATTTGGACTAAACTTAACCGCAGATGCTGGGGCTATTTTGGCCAAAGTAGGAGGTGAAGTTAGCTATGAAATAACTTTAAAATGCACACAACATAAGTCACCAGAAGCCAATGGTTAATATTTCATCTAATTATTACAAAGTCTTTAAAGCCTCTATTGTCCGTATTTATACTAGTTATAGTGACGTTGTTGGGGCAGGTTTTATGGTATCTAATCAATATCTAATTACCTGCGCTCATGTCATTATTGAAGCACTGAATCTTCCTCCAGATACTTCAGAAGCACCAAAAGACTCAATTACCTTAGATTTTCCTCTCATTGAGAATAGTGAAAAAATCACTGCTAATGTGGTCTTTTGGAAACCTATTGACTCAACGGCAAAAATCGAAGATATCGCCGTATTACAAATTAATGGCGGTTTACCTAATACAACTCAATTTGTCCCTTTAGTAACCGCCACCAATTTACAAAATCATCCTATCGAAATATTTGGCTTTCCTCAAGGTCATAATGATGGCGTATGGGCATCTGGTATGTTAATTGATACTAATGCTAAAGGCTGGTTACAAATGGAAGATATTAAAGTACCAGGCTATCAAGTTGAACCAGGGTTTAGTGGTGCGCCTGTTTGGGATAAGGAATTAAGCGGAGTCGTAGGCATGGCGGTTGCTGCTGAAAAAAAACGAGAGAAGGTTAAGGCTGCTTTTTTGATTCCAACAACAATATTATGTCAAGCTTGGGATAAAATTCTTCGATTACCAGAAATGGAAATAATTCTAGACATCCGTGAAAAATTTAGAATATATCTCACTGATTTGATATTCACATATTATAAAAATCAGGAGATTGATACACAAGAATTATTACATAACAACCCTTTCCCAGAGAGCATATCAGTTTTAGTAAAACCAGATTTCTTGCCTGATGAACCCCTTGAAGTTAGTGAATTAGATTCTCACCTTGTCTGGCATGAGAATGAACCGTCTGTTACAGAGTCTATGCCACAGCCAGATATAGATCTAGCATCAATTATTAAAAAGGAAAAGGAGAAAAAGCTATCTGAAGAAGATATAGAAATTAAGTTTTACGATGGTTATTTATACCGAATTTTGAAAACGGACGAAAAAAAGTTTCATTTCTGTCCAGGCAGGTATTTTAATTTCATCAATACTTGTGAGTACTTAAATTATGAATTAGCAAAGGCAATTGCAATATATCTCATAACAAATGGATACCACTATTTAGAAAGACTAAACCAAGACGAAAAATATGTTAAAAGAATTGTTGGTTTCCTGAAAGAAAACAAGCTACAAGTTGCTCATTTTTTGAGAGAAAATAAGCAACTTATTCCAATAATAGCATGTTCAGATCCTTGGGATTTTTCATCTCGTTGTACAGCTTTTGGCACGTGTACTATAGTGGTAATTAAGCGTACAAATAAAGTTCCTAAGTTTATATTGAATAAGCGCTCATTGGAATTATCTGAAACACCAGGTCTTAAGCATGTGATACCAGCAGGAACTTTTCAACCCAATTCTAACAATGATGGATTTCATAAAGAAGAGTTTTCTTTTGTAGCAAATATCTTTCGTGAATTTATTGAGGAACTTGTGGAAGAGTATGAATTACGTGGAAATGCAAGGCCTGTTTTCGATCACGATTCTATGTATGAGGATAATGAGAAAGGCAAAAAATTACGCAAAAGTATTATTAAACAGGACAATTATAAACTTTTATATTTAGGAATGGTCATAGATCCAATCAACTTAAAGCCTGAAATCCTCACAGTTCTGATGCTGCATGAGGGCTATGTGGAATTGGTTTGTCAAGAAAGTTTCCAACAATCATGGGAATCTGACAATATAGTATTCAATGATTTTACAAAAGAGCGGTTAGCAAAAATACTGAATAACCCGGAAGAAAGTTTTGTACCAACAGGAAGAGCTCATATTTGGCTTGCTCTAAAACACTTTGACTATTTATCATCTAAACTTAATAATGTCTAACCTGGAGAGTGAAAAATTTCGGGTTCTTCCTCACTTTTGGTGATGGTCACTCTAATCTAGCTTCAGTTGCCAGTGATGTTATGGGTGTATCAGGACGAGCAATGCTTTGTGCAATTGTTAAGGGTGATAGTAACCCCGAATTAATGGCGGATTTGGCAAAAGGAACCATGCGTCACAGGGGCAGGGGATTTAGGAGGCATTCATAGGCCCAAACGAAGACAGGTAGGACTTGTGTGTACACCGTAGAGAGGGGAAGGGGGTGAGGTTTTTGCGGTAACTAATCATCCGGATTTCATATCAGACTTACTTTGTACAAATATACTCATTAGCAAAACATAACAAATTTTTATATTAGCCCACATTCCGCATGTAGAGGAAAACTTCTCGATATTTTTAAAACGCTTGTATGGTAAGGCTTTTCGACAATTCAGCTTGATTGCGATCGCCAATTATAAGACGAGCGTTAATTGCCAAATCATGGTTTATTGATACCATTGTCAACTACTCCTCCCTTTCTCACCCACAGTGCGGCTAACTTTGGAAGTATCGCTCTTGTGCACCCATATTCACTTAATGTCTGAAAGCCTTGTTATAACTCGGTTATAAAAATATTAAGCTTGTTGATTTAACCTGCGGAATGTGGGATTAGAGGAGTCTAATTGCCAAAGGAACACTTTAAACCCCAGTATCCAACAGTTAATAAATTTGTATATGGTGAATGCATAAAAACTTTTATTACATATTAATATTTATTGCAGTGTCTTAATTGAGTATCGCTACTCAAGGTGGCTTTAATATCAATTAAGATTGGTACTTGGACTTTTGTAAGCGAAAGATTGACTATCGCTACTCAAGATGGTTTTAATATCAAGTAAGATTAGCACTTGGACTTTTGTAAGCGAAAGGGCAATTATGTTGATAAAACAATAAAACCTTAATCCCTCCCAAACTCAGTTGTGCGAAGACGCTAATCTATAACCAGCAGCAGCAACCTTTTGGTTGTTACCATCTGGAAGAGATTTACTAAACTGTCGAATTAATGGAAGGCAAAAATGCAAGAACCTGAATCCATTGGAACCAAGTCTTCAGAGACACAAATACCAGAGATAAATAACCAAGCAGGAACTATTACTAAACTTCAGCCGCCTACGGAATCTCAAGAACAGTGGCTAAAATATGGAGAATTAGTTTCTAGCTTTTTAGGCGCAATGCCAGAATATCTGGGAACCTTCTTAAATAAATACAAGCAACCTTTAATTACTGTTGGTTTAATCATTGGAGCGTTTGTTGCTGTTAAGGTTGTCCTTGCTGTTTTAGGTGCTTTAAATGATATTCCCCTAGTAGCACCAACCTTTGAGCTAATTGGTATTGGCTATTCTGTGTGGTTTGTCTATCGCTATTTACTCAATGCTTCGAGCAGACAAGAGCTAAATAGTGAAATTAATACATTAAAGTCACAAGTCATGGGTCAAGATCAATAAATTGTTTAAAACATCCGTAATTTAGACATATAGCTGTTTTAGTGCTAATTTACGGCTGTTTTCACCATACATAAAAGTGGTCAAGGAGAATTTGCAACTGAACTTGACCACTTTTATCATTGTAAAATCTTTAAGGATTGAAGATAAAATAAAATACAAGCGCCTCACCCTGTCCTGTAGAACATCCCTCTCCTTAATAAGGAGAGGGGAAAATTTTTACGGTGTAAAAAGCGAGGGTGAGGTTCAATTGTAGATTTGCATATTATTTGGGTGCGACTCTTTTGCTAAGACAGGAGCCAGGATTGGTTTAAGCTCTAAAAGCATTTCTATACGTACAATTCTATATTGAACTTAATCGAATAGAATTAAGCGATCGCAAAAAATGAACGTAAAAATAATGTTTGAGCCCTCCTTTCAACTGATAACACAATATAAGTAAAAGATATGTTGCGGTTTTAGAGATTAAAGCGAAAATATTTTTAGAATGATTAAAAGCTATATCCTTCACCTCACATAAATGCCTAGCCTTTATGTGAAAACCTAAAGTGTATCACTAAAAGAGTCGCACCCATATTATTTAATCTGCTTCCCTAAGAGCTAGTCTTAGGACGCACTATGTTGGGAGATTCAATCGGGTCTAACTTTTTCATCCGTACTAAAGTTTGATGAATCATAGCTGCTACTTCCCCACGGGTAGCTTTGTCATTTGGTGAAAGTAGTTGCTGTTCGGGAGACTGCACTATTACTAACTGATTCATTGTCGCTGCTGCGACTTTACCAATGGCATACTTAGGAATATCTTTTGCATCCTTATAAATGCTGAGAATTGACTCTGGATTGTCAGGAATGGGAAGATTTAACCCACTAGCAAGAGCAACCAAAACCTCTACTCGGGGAATTTGCCTATCTGGTTTAAACTCTTCATCTGGATACCCCCTTAAAAATCCCGTACTGATACCTTTTTGGATGGCACTTTTGGCCCAAAAATCATCAGAGACATCCTTAAAATTTAATGCTTTATCAGGAACTTGTTTATCAACAGCTCTGTTTAACATGGCAGCGAATTGTGCCCTATTAACAGGTTGATTGGGTCGAAAAGTATAATCCTCAAAACCTCCTATCATGCCCCGTTGTGAAAGAATTTTGATAAACCTGTCTCCCCAAAAATTCGGTGGAATGTCAGTAAAGACAATTGGTGGGGGGATAGTTGATTTCTTATTGGTGGGAGTTTTTGCAGTTGATTCGGGTGTTTTTGTTGCATCAGGAGTCGGGGATGACTCTGGTAATGGAACTGGAACTATTTGTGATGAATCAATCTGGGGTAAATCCGAGGTTGATAGAGATGTATCCTGATTATCGGTATTCTTATCTTGAGAGCCAATAATATTAGGCAACCCTGCTGTTATCCCTGTTATCCCTGCTGCTATTCCAGTTGAGTCCCTATTCTGTTCGCCACCATTGGTAGGAGTGGCTGTGGGGGTGGGGGTGGGAAATAAAGCAGCTTGTAAATCGGAAATATTCGATTTTGGGGAAACAGAGGATGTCGGGGTGGTAGATAGCAACTTACCAAATTGCCAGCTATTTGTTTGCCGAGATAATGACCACCACAGAATTGCTCCAATAGTAGTAAAAGCGACAAAAATCGCAATGAATTCATCAAACCCCAAATTTCTTGATGGGGAAGAATCGCGATCGGAAGGATTGGTATTAGTCATCGTGATTATTTTATGAAGACTAAAAATGGTGTTTAATCAAATTAAGCCATATGATGTATGTTTTATACCATAGTCTTAATAAAGTTATTTATTAATTATCTTAGCTTTCTCGTCGGGAAGCCTCCCGCCTACACATAGTGAGGCGGTGAGATGGAAGACGAGGCAAGGTTTATGGTATGATACAAAGCGTAGGTGTAATCCAATTAAATGCGTAAATGCAGCCTACATACAAGTAAAAATTTTATAAAGCCCGGTGCACAGGGGCATCCCGTATCGTTAATAAAGCTCACCCTTGTATCCTATGCAATAGCAGGAGTTGGTGAGAAGCCTACACCATAATCGCAAGGTTTGGTGTGGGAGTATGTCACTACTTCACTTACCATAGTCAGCAGTTAAAATATCCCGCGTCAAAAACATTGAACCTATTTCGTTGGCTTCAATGGGGAAGAATAGCCAAACGACCTAAAGTACTCTTAACAGACTGGGAATACTGTGGATTGAATCCAAGCTGCCTATTTCCGCCAATGCTTGGTCAAAATCTCCTTGACGTACATCGTGAGTCACAACCACAATCTCTGCTAGTTCTCCCTGGAATCCAGTTTGTACCACAGATTCTAAACTCACCCCATACTTACCAAAACAAGTGCCTAACTTCCCAACTACACCCGGTTGGTCTTTGGTAAGGAAACGGGCGTAAAATCTGGTAACAAGTTCTTCTATTGGCGCTATCTGACTATAATCATGGTGCCTACATGTCAACAGAGGATTGGCGTTTTGGTTACTAATTTTCAGTTCTGCTACCAAATTAAGTATATCCGAGGATACGGCGCTAGCAGTTGCTCCTGCACCAGCACCCGGACCAAAGAACATTACTTGTTCAATGGGTTCCCCTTCTACCAAAATAGCGTTATAAACACCGTTAATACTAGCTAAAGGATGGGCATTGCTCAGTAAAGTCGGATGTACCCTCACAGATAATGGTGCAGATAAATGATCCCGTTCAGCGATCGCTAATAATTTAATCACAAAACCCAATTTTTCGGCATAGGCAATATCTGTCTTACTAATTTGACGAATCCCCTCACAATAAACATCTTCCAGTTTGATCCGTCCGTCAAAGGCTAAGGAAGCAAGAATCGCAATTTTATCTGCTGCATCCAAACCATCTACATCAGCAGTGGGGTCGGCTTCTGCGTAACCCAAACGTTGGGCATCGGCTAAAACATCATCGAAGTTACCCCCTTCTGTCTGCATCCGCGTCAATATGTAGTTTGTTGTACCATTGACAATGCCAGTCACCCTATGAATACGGTTAACACTCAAAGGCTGCTTTAAAGGACTAATTATGGGAATTCCACCGCCAACGGCAGCTTCCAACATCACATATACCCCTACTTGGTTGGCAGCAGTGAAAATTTCATCCCCAAATCGGGAAATTACTGCTTTATTTGCTGTCACTACGTGTTTTCCACATTGGATCGCCTGAAGAATTAGCGATCGCGCAGGTTCCAATCCCCCAATTAATTCCACTACAATATCTACCTGGGGGTCGGTGACAATCGATTCTAAGTCTGTTGTGAATAAATTATCTGCTAATTTTACTTGCCTGGGTTTATCTAGCGATCGAACTCCTACTCGATAAATTTCTATTTCTGCCAATAGTGGATGTCGCCCATTTCGATCTAACAGTAACTGTACTGTACCCGTACCCACAGTACCTAGCCCTAAGATTCCCAATTTAATACCCACAAATCAAGCCTCAAAATTCTTCACCAACAACAATTGTAGGGTGGGCAATGCCCACCCTACAATGATTAGACTAATCTTTTTTTGGTGAAGTCTAACTTATTTAGTCTTAGTATGTTTCCACATGCCAACGATGAGCTTTCTTGAGTTGCTTCTGGTAATCACTCCAGTTTACCCCTTCTTTAGCGGCCGCAGCACTTAAAGCTTCATCAATGCCACCTTCCATTCCTCGCAAACCACAAATGTAAGTATGGGTTTTCTCATCTTTGATTAATTGCCACAATTCATCTGCGTGTTCTGCCACCCTGTCTTGAATATACATTCTGCCACCTTGGGGATTCTTTTGTTCCCGGCTAATGGCACAGGTGAGACGGAAGTTATCAGGATACTTCTGTTCAATTGCTTCTAACTCTTCCTTATACAAGATATTGGGAGTGGTGGGTACACCAAAAATTAACCACGCAAACCCATTGAAATGATATTCCGGATTTACAGCCCGTTCTTCATCTTTAAACATCCGCCACAAATAAGTCCGCATGGGTGCAATACCAGTTCCCGTAGCCATCATAATTATCTTGGCTTCGGGATCGTCGGGTAACAACATTTCCTTACCCACAGGACCAGTGATTTTCACATCTGACCCTGGTTCTAGATTACACAAATAAGTGGAGCAAACACCATACACTGTTTCACCAGTTTCTGGATGCTTATATTCTAATTGGCGCACACATAAAGATACTGTCTTATCATCCACATCATCACCATGACGGGTGGAGCCAATGGAGTAGAGTCTAAGTTTTTCTGGCTTCCCATTTTTATCCACTCCTGGTGGGATAATACCAATACTCTGTCCCTCTAAGTACCGTAAGTCTCCACTGGAAATGTCAAATTTAATATGTTGAACAATACCAATTCCATTTTCACCAACTAACGGTTCGTTAGAAATACATTTACCTATATAAGGGTTGTTAGGACGGTAAATGTTGACAGGAACATTAGGTTTAGCACCTTTTTTAGGTTGTGCTTGAGTCATGGTGTTGCCTTTGTTGTCCTTACTCTTGGTACTGACAGGTGTGGCATTACCATTGCCTTGATTGTCTGCATTAACCGCCTGTAGAGAACTCATTGGCTGGATGCTAACAATTTTGCCACCCAGGCGAGTAATACGTCGCATTTCTTGTTCCATGCGGTTGTAAGGCACTCTGATGAATACACTGCCACTTTTACGAATAGGGTAGTTGATTTGAGCAGTTTCTTCGCTCTGACGCAGACCCACCACTTCGTAGACGAAGA
>JASJCX010000161.1 GCA_030065255.1 Calothrix sp. MO_167.B42
GAAGCCATGCCCGAAGGGCTTTAGGCGCAAAGAGCGCAAAGTTAGAGAAGGAGAGAATAAGTATAGAACTTGGTTTGCTCTGCAAAGTTAACTTGCCAGACCACTAGTGTTCCGCCACATTAATTTTGAGTGGTTGTGGCACAGCCATCCTGGCTGTGCAATGAATGGTCAGGTAGGGATGCCTGCTGACCCACGCTAAGTGACATTGGTGTAAGTTGTTAGATTTATCAGACGCATGTCTTTGAGCCTAGGAATTAATTCCCGTGACATTTGGGCTAGCCCTTGAATGGTGCAATTTAGGAGTAAAAGGAAATATTAAATATCAAATGGAAGGCAAACAACTTTCTTTTTTCCCTGATGGACGAGAACAAAATATTCCTCAAAAACAAAAAAAACCGAAACTAGGACGTTATGAACGCATCCAACGTGAGTTAGAAAATGATAATTCTGACCCCTATAAGGTATTTGTTGATATTAATTCTGTAGTTACGTCAGCAGGTGAATATATTTCTGAGTATACATTTATGGATCTTTTCTGCGGTGCAGGGGGAATAACACAAGGATTAGTGCAAGCTGGATTTAAACCCTTAGCAAGTGTAGAAATTAATGAAATTGCTTGCGCCACCCATCGCCAAAACTTCCCCCAATGTCACCATTTTTGTGGAGATATAGAAAACTTTAATGCTACACAATGGTTAGAAAAAATAGGTTCGCCACAAGTACATTTGATTGCAGGCGGACCCCCATGTCAAGGATTTTCAGTTGCAGGAAAACGAGATCCTAACGACTCTCGCAATCGTTTATTCTATCAATTTATAAGGGTTGTCTCAGAAATTCGTCCTTGGTATGTGGTGATGGAAAATGTACCAGGGATTTTAACTATGCAAAAGGGAGAGGTGAAACAAGCTATTTTTGAGGCTTTTCAATCTATTGGTTACAACAATATTTCTGTAGCTATTTTAGAATCTGCGGCTTACGGAGTACCGCAAATTAGACCTAGGGCAATCTTTATTGCTAATAGATTCGGCAGACAAAATCCCTATCCCCAAGCTCAATTATTACCAGAACAATACAAACCAATAGAGTCAGCAATTGCCGACTTACCAGCATATATTCCCATACCAGAAATAAACCATCAATGGACTAGACATTCACCTGAATATATGGAGCGTATTGCCAAAGTTCCTCCAGGAGGTTCCTTATATGCAAAATACGCCGATGCATTTAAACGGCAATATCCAGGTAAACCCAGCATGACTGTCAAAGAAAATCATGGCGGTACTCACATTCATCCCTATCTCAATCGTGTAATTTCTGCGCGGGAAATGGCAAGATTACAGACATTTCCAGATTCTTTTATCTTTTCAGGAACCATGAAAAAAGCCATGTGGCAAATTGGTAATGCTGTACCGCCAAGATTAGCAGAATGTATTGGCTATGCACTTATTCCCTACTTAAATAGCATTTTCTCTGTAAAGTAGCAGGAAGAAGTTAATTTGATTCAGTTTACAATGGCTATCCTGAATTAGATAGCTCGCTATATTGTTGAGTCTTTATTGTGTTGTTTTACTCTGTAAAAAGCCGCTATCGCGTCTATATTCTTCAACCCAACCCTATCTTTAATGTATAGGTTGGGTTGAAGTTTACAAATTACATTATTCCTCAGAGGCCTGTTGTACTTCTGCTGTCTTTTCCCTATCTAGCTTCAACATCAACACGCCCAATGGTGGTAAACATAAATCCAGGGAATAGGGACGATTATGGAATGACCACTCATCAGTCCATTTACCCCCTAAATTACCCATATTGCTGCCACCATACTGGCGAGCATCACTATTGAACATCTCGGTATAAAAACCTGCTTCGGGTACGCCAATACGATAGTGGGAATGGGGTTGGGGGGTAAAGTTAGCTACTACAGCGACAAAACCATTGCTATCTTTATCTCTGCGAATAAAGGACACAACACTGTGGCTATTATCACTACAATCAATCCACTCAAAGCCTTCTTCAGCAAAGTCTTGGGAATACAAAGCCGGTTCAGAACGATAAAGACGATTCAAATCTGTGAAAAACTCTTTTAATTGTACGTGGGGTTCATGCTGTAATAAATGCCACTCCAAATCAGCCCAGACATTCCACTCACTCCATTGGGCAAATTCCATGCTCATAAACATGGTTTTCTTACCGGGATGGGCAAACATATAGGCAAACAAACAGCGCACATTCGCAAATTTCTGCCATCTATCCCCAGGCATTTTACCAATAATATTGCTCTTACCATGTACCACTTCATCATGGGAAAGTGCCAGCATGAAGTTTTCGCTGTGGTGATACCACATACTAAAGGTAAGATTATTCTGGTGGAACTGGCGGAACCAAGGGTCCATGCTGAAGTAATCCAGCATATCGTGCATCCATCCCATATTCCACTTCAGGTTAAAGCCCAATCCCCCTGTATAGGTGGGCCAAGATACCATGGGCCAGGATGTAGATTCTTCAGCAATGGAAAGGATACCGGGAAAATAACTAAATAGAAGGTGATTAACTTGACGCAGAAAGTCCGCTGCTTCTAGGTTTTCCCTACCGCCATACTGGTTGGGTAGCCATTCCCCTTCTTCACGACAGTAGTCCAGATAGAGCATGGAAGCCACTGCATCAACCCGAATCCCATCGATGTGGTATTTGTCAAACCAAAATAGGGCATTGGCTACCAGAAAATTCCGCACTTCATGGCGGGAATAATTAAAAACTAGGGTTCCCCATTCTTTATGCTCACCTTGACGGGGGTCAGCGTGTTCATAAAGATGGCTACCATCAAAGAAGGCTAAACCATGGCCATCCTTGGGAAAATGACCGGGAACCCAATCTACAAGTACTCCAATATCATTTTGGTGACATTGGTCGATAAAATACATTAGATCTTCTGGGCTACCATAACGGGAAGTGGGAGCAAAGTAGCCGGTGACTTGATAACCCCAAGAACCATCAAAAGGATGTTCGGCAATGGGTAACAGTTCAATGTGGGTATAGCCTAAATCCTTAACATAGGGAATCAGTTTATCTACCAACTCCCGATAGGTGAGAAAGCGGGCTGAGGTGTTCAGTTCGGAAACTGTTACTACTGGCTGTGTTTCTCCATTGGGCAATTTAGCAGGTTCGGCACTAGAAGCATGGAGCCAAGAACCCAAATGAAGTTCGTAAACAGAGATGGGTTGGCTCAGGGGATCGCTATGGCGACGTTTTTCCATCCATTGGTCATCTTGCCAGGAATAAGAATCTAAGTCACTGACAATTGATGCTGTTTTGGGGCGAACTTCCTGTTGGAAACCGTAGGGGTCCGATTTTTCGTAAATGTGACCTTCGTAATTTTTGATTTCGTATTTATAATGTTCGCCCACACCTAGGGAAGGAATAAATAATTCCCAAATTCCTGTTGCTCCTTTACGCATTTGGTGTTTGCGTCCATCCCAGTGGTTAAAATTCCCCAGTAAGGAAACATTCCGCGCATTTGGTGCCCAAACGGCAAAATACACCCCTTTCACACCATCTATTTCTGTGGGGTGCGCTCCTAATTTCTCATAAATGCGATGATGATTTCCCTCGCCAAACAAATGTAGATCAAATTCCGTCAAACGACTGGAATTAAAGGCATAGGGGTCATAAATAACTAATTCCCTTTCTCCTTCCTTAATTCGTAATTGATAGTTATTAAGCTCTTTTCTTTCAATAGTGCATTCAAAAAAGTGAGGATCGTGTACGGCTTGCATCGCATATTCTTGACGTTCCTCTGGTAAAACTACCCATACAGCAGTGGCATTTGGTAGGTAGGCTCGAACCGCCCAAACCGTTTTGTCCTTGTCTTCTATTATATGGGAACCCAAAATTTCAAAGGGATTGTGATGCTGATTCCAAACGATACGGTTAACCTGTTCGGGGGCGATCGTACTTATAGACATGAAGCTACCTACGTTGAATTTAAAGTGGTTAAATTAAATCTGCTTGTGTTTGTTATATATCTATATATACTGTTTACATTTATTTGCAAAATTTGTCATCTTCGCGATCTTACCCCAGAATCATGACTGAGTAACAATGCGATCGCTAATTAGCTCAAGATATGTGAATTTTGTCTGGAAATGTTTATAGTCAAAAGTTAATTTTTACACCCATAAAATAGAGGAAATGTCAACCTAAAAATGGAAATAGCCTTAATAACAATTTCCGTATACGTAGTAAAAAAATGTTTTCCCTTATGGCTGGATCTAGTTTTGGCGGTGGAGCGGTTTGTAATTTTGCTTGTAATTCGGCATACTCTGCGGCAGTTAAGAGTTTACCATCAATAGGCGATCGGGCTGCGGTAATAATTTGGGTCCGTAATATTTCTTCTGGAATATCTACTGCTGGTGGTAATGCCATTGCAAATTGTTGCCAATGACTTGAGAGTAAGACAAGGGTAGGGATAATGGTGGCTAACAACACAAATTTGATTGTCTTCATAAAGAAAGAATCGCAGGTAACAGCTAAATGCGATCGCCTGCGAGTAATATGAATGAATTTACTCGAAAGTTGGAAAACTATTTCAACCAAAATTAATGTGGGAATAAAATTTCCATATAAGGTGTTTTGAGGAGCGCCTTAACTAAGCTAATTTGAGTCCTAGCTTAAGGTTTCTTGGGAGCAGGGGATGTCTTACCAGTATCAGCAGGTTCGCCGGTAGCAGGTTTAGGAGTATCCTCAGTGCTAGGTGTGGTAGTTGGTTGTGTGCAAGCTCCCAGAAAGCTAGCAGAGGCAAGTACTAGGGCGAAACCAAAGATTTTAAATTTCATAACTCCTCTTTATTTTTATGTGAGAGAAAGAATTTTTTATCTGTTGAATAACATACCTTATTTGCAACCTCTTGTGACCACTCCTCCACATTTTCGCCATTGATGAAAACTTATTCTCAATCTAGCAAACCGAGTCAAAAATTTGTTGGGCGGTGAGATTTAATTGGGGGAAAATAGGGGACAAAATTGGGTTATTGCCTTGAAATGGAGTCATTTGATACTCGCCATCCACTAACTCACATACGAAAATGGTGGGCTGTTTGGGGTTGCCGAGAAATTTACGCCCACCCAATGCACCATAGTCAGCAATCCAATATTCGGAAATTCCCATTTCCTCATAATCAGCATATTTTTTGTGGTAATCATCCCGCCAGTTAGTCGAAACAACTTCAATTATCAACGGTACTGATTCGGGCTGAATAACGGTTGATTCTTTTTTCCAAAGAGGTTCGTTGTTTAAATTGTCCTGGTTTACTACCAATACATCGGGTAAATAACCTGAATCAGCACTGGGAGTTCTCACAAAACCTGTTTTGGGGATATTAAAAGGAAGATTTAGCCGATCGATTTCAACCCCTAATTTCCGCGTCAAAAAACCGACAACATCTTCATGGTCGCCAGATGGTGGGGGCATGTCAACTATTACTCCTTTATGCAGTTCGTAGCGTTTACCATCATTGGGATAACATTGAATAAATTCATCGAAGGTTAATAATTTTGACAAAGGTTGGATCATTTCAGTTATCAGTTATCAGTTATCAGTTATCAGTTTCCCCATCGATAAATCGAGGAGCAAGGGTTACGGGGAAAAACTTTTTTCCCAGAATCTCCTCGCCCTGGGATTTCCAGTCAACCAACCCAAATACGTGCTCCCCAAAATAAACCTAATACCATTAATGCCAGCCAATCACGACTTTTGAGACGTAAATTATGCCACCTAACTTGATGCTCGTTGGGACTGGTAAATCCTCTTACCATCATGGCTCCGGCCATTTGGCTTGCTCTTAACAGTAAATTATCTAGTAATCTTTCTGCTACCATCATCCAAACTTTAACCGAACCTTTCCATCCCAGTTTTTTCCAGTTAATTGCTCTGGTAACAATTGAGCGTCCTAAATTTTGTACCTCTTCTAAAACCAAGGGTATAAATCGTAGTGATAGGGTTAAAGTTAAAGCAATTTCGGTAACTGGTATTCTCAGCCTCCGTAGTGGTTGCATTAGGCTTTCAATACCGGCGGTAATTTCTTCGGGTGCCGTTGTCAGGAGATAGAGATTAGTACCGTAAATAACCGTAAAGACAATGGTACTTAACCGCAGAGCTAAATCAAAGGAACGACGGGTTATTTTGATTGGTCCTTGATGGAAAAGGACATAGCGGTATTCTTTACCGGTTTTTGTTTGATTGCTCTTTTGGGTTGGCTGTGCTGTTTTCTCCGCTGCTACTGCGGTATTTACAGGGGATGAAGTTTGATTGTTTGGACTCTGAGTGGGTTTAGTATCAGCTGGTTTGAGTAACTCAGCAGTAGAAATAGTTGGTAATCGTGGTTGGTATTTTACACCCAAGCCATCAGGGCTAATAGATGCAACCGCTAGTACAAATAAACACAACATCAGCAACCACACCATTTGCTGTCGCCAAACACGTCTGGGAATCCATGCTATTAAGGTAATAAAAATTAAGACCACGACTAAAAACACCCGCCACATGGTAGTGGCAAAAATGTAGGTGGTAAGAAAACTCATTAACCAGCCAAATTTCACCCGTGGATCAAGTTTATGTAGCCATGTTTGCGGTTGTTCTAAGTATAATCCCAGGGGTAGCGATCGCAGTAAATCCATTTGACAATTTTAGATTTTAGATTTTAGATTTTAGATTTTAGATTTTCCAATTTTAGATTTTACCCCTAGTGGAAATCAAAAATGCTTCTTGTATATTTATAGGACTTACGCAACTGGCATATTTTTTGGCGTAGGGGAGGCAAAATGCGGTGTAGATGTTCTTCCCGCATTATTGCCGTTGCGTGAGATGCGGAAATATTTTAACGTAGCAATAAGACTTATAAGTCACGCACCAACTACCGATTGTGACAATTGCGTAAGTCCTGATTTAGAAGAAAACTAGATTATAAATTAGGTTTTCACGGGCAAGAACAACAAAATTATCTGGTGACAAATTGAATAAAAACCTAGTTTCCATAACTAACCAATCAGTATTCTATTCTCTCTCAATCCAAAATCCAAAATCCAAAATCCAAAATTCCTAAACGCGAGTAGCACGATTAGTACTAACGGCTTCCATATCACGCACCTTTTTACTCCGCCAAAATAGCCGAATGGGTGTACCTTTAAACCCTAATTGCTGTCGGAATTGCCGTTCAATGTAGCGACGGTAGTTATCATTGAAACGTTTTGCATCGTTCACAAATAGGGCAATACTTGGGGGTTGGCTACTAACTTGGGTGCCATAATAAATTTTACCTTGTTTGCCTGCCCGACTCACAGTTGGGGAATGCCAGCGAATTGCTTCTTCTAAAACTTCATTAATTACTGATGTACTCACCCGGCGTTTGTGGGCTTCGGCAGCATGATTAACCAACTCTAAAATCTTTTCTACCCGTTGTCCAGTCAAGGCACTAACAAAAATGGTTTCTGCCCATTCTGTGAAACTTAGGCGTTGTTCTAGCTGTTTTTGGTAATCATAGATGGTGTAGGAGTCCTTTTCTATGGCATCCCATTTATTAACTACCAAAACAAAAGCCCTACCCTCATCAATAATTCGTCCGGCTAATTTTTGGTCTTGATCCGTAATTCCATCTAAGGCATCTATCACTAATAATACTACGTCAGCCCGGCGAATAGCTTTAAAAGCACGGTTAATACTAAAAAATTCTGGCCCATACTCCACATTCTTTTTCTTGCGGATACCAGCAGTATCAATCAAACGATAGCTTTGTCCTTGGTGTTCAATAAAAGTATCAATAGCATCACGGGTAGTTCCCGAGATGGGGCTAACAATCGCTCGCTGTTCCCCGAGGAAGGCATTTAATAAGCTAGACTTACCCACATTGGGACGGCCAACAATTGCTACCTTAATTTCGTTATTTTCTGGGATTTCTGTGGTTTCCGGTAGATGTTCGATTAATGCATCGAGGATTTCTCCGGTACCGTTACCATGAATTGCGGAAATAGGAAAAGGTTCTCCCAATCCTAAACTCCAAAATTCCGCAGCTTGCATTAAACCTTGTTCAGGGGACTCGCATTTATTCACCGCCAAGAAAAAGGGTACTTTTTGCTGTCTTAACCAATTGGCAATTTCCTGATCTGCTGCGGTTGGTCCCGTGGTACCATCAACCACAAAAATCGCCGCGCTTGCCTCTGCCAGAGCTATCATTGCCTGTTGACGAATCAGTGGTAAAAATTCTGTATCTTCATTAAATACTAACCCACCGGTATCTACTACCAAAAAATCTCGATTTTGCCAAAAACCAGGAATATAAGTGCGATCGCGTGTCATTCCTGGCTGATAGTGAACTATAGCAGACTTATCCTTGGCGAGGCGATTCACCAAGGTGGATTTGCCCACGTTGGGGCGACCGATAATTGCAACAATAGGAATTCCCATAATAAGCGGATGCCGAATTATATCCAAACAACTATTGTAGCGATTTATTGGCGTTGCTCAATTGAAGTATGAATTTATTTTTATTGTTTGAGTAATGCCCCTCCCTGTTTTGGTGAGATGGGGGAGTGTGGGGATGAGAGCAAAGCCAGGGAGTATGCCACTTAACTAATTGCCTCAAAAAAGATAAGCGTGGTATAATAAGCACTATGGGAAACAAAGCTTACAAATTTCGACTGTATCCGAATAAAGAGCAATCAGCATTTCTGTCAAAGTGTTTTGGTTGTTCTAGATTTGTGTACAACCATTTTTTGAGACTCACAACGGATGTCTACGCCGAGTCTAAAAAATCTCTGCGATACAAAGAATGGGCTAATCTATTAACAGATTTGAAGTCAGAGTTTGAATGGCTTAAAGAAGTTAACTCCCAGTCACTACAACAAACTCTTAAAGACTTAGAGTCAGCATTTGTCAGATTTTTTAAAAAGTTAGGAGGATTCCCAAGCTTTAAAAAGAAAAGTAATCGGCAATCGTTCAGAGTGCCACAACACTTTTCACTAGACAATAATGGGTTCCTCAAGCTTCCTAAGATGTCACCTATCAAAATGGTAATTCATAGGAAAATATTAGGAACACCGAAAAATGTCACCATATCTAAGACACCATCAGGGAAGTATTACGCATCAATAGTAACAGAACTTGGTATCCCTCACGCACCTTTGAATGGCGACAAGATCGGTTTGGATTTGGGATTAAAGGAATTTGCAATTACATCAAAAGGTGAAAAGTTTGAAAACCCTAGATACTTTCAAAAGTCTTTACGTAGACTCAAAATAAGACAAAGGAGATTAAGCAGAAAACAATCAGGTTCTAATAATCGCAACAAATCTAGGCTCAATGTTGCTAGGATTCACGAAAAGGTTGCTAATCAACGGCAAGATTACCAACACAAAATTAGCCTGAAACTGGTATCCGAGAACCAAAGAATATCAGCAGAAAGTCTAAACATCAAAGGGATGGTAAAGAACCGTAAATTAGCTAAACAAATAAGTGATGTAGCTTGGGGAAACTTCCTCACTATGTTGGAATATAAGGGAGATATCTACGGCTGTGAAGTTCACTGTGTAGATAAATTTTTCCCTAGTTCTAAAAGATGTTCTAACTGTGGATATATCAAACAAGACTTAACACTTGCTATTCGTGAGTGGGAGTGTCCAGAATGCAAGATTTTCTGGGACAGAGATGTGAATGCTGCACTCAATCTGATGCTATTCTCTGAGTCCGTCTTGAAAAGTTCGGGGGAATGGTCTCCTTCCCCCGAACTTTCTGCAAAAATACCCTTGGAAGAAGGGAAATCTACGCCTGATCAGCTAGTTGAAAGACTAGGGATGAACCGGGTACTGGTTCAGGACAGGAAGCCACAGGTGTAGCGTAGCGGAACCTGTGGTACTTCACTTATCTAAATAATCGCTCTAAGTCTAAATTGGATGCTACTTGTGCCAGCTTATCTATGTCTGTGGGGTTGTGCAAATGGGGCAAACATCCTAAAACTGGGATATTAGTCAGGGATTGAATTAAATCTGTGGGTGTCCAATCAGCTATCTCCTCATTTGTACGGGGTTGGATACAGTTGAGGACAATTCCTAATAAATCTATCTGGAACTGTTTGGCTAAGGCTACGTTCGCCACTGCTTGGGAAATAGCACCTAATTTTACTGGTACTACTAACACCGTAGGTAAACGCCAGTCTGCGGCTAAGTCTGCCACCGTCAACTCATTCGTCACCGGCGAACCCAACCCACCCAATGCTTCCACCAGGATAAAATCATGATTTGCTTGCAAATGAGTAAAACCTTGCCAAACTACCCCTAAATCTACGGTACGCCCTTCTTTTTCAGCAGCCAGGGGAGGTGCTAAAGGTGCTTGGAAGTATAGAGGGGTAATTTCCCTGGGGGATTGATTTAGGTTAAACAATTCTTGGTATAGTTCGCAGTCTCCCACCCCCGATTGTATGGGTTTCATGATTGCTAAATTGTAATCGGGGCAGTATTTTTGCCAATAGGCGGCTAAGGCGGTGGTGAGGACTGTTTTACCAGCCTCTGTGTCTGTTCCGGTAATTAGTAGGGATTTCAAGACTCTGTGGTGGCTGAATTAATAATATGCTGAATTAATAATAGTATGGGGCTAACTTGCTTAACTTATCAATCATATATAGCAATCCTAAATCATTTGTGAAAAGTTAGATCCCCGACTTTTCTGTAAAAGTCGGGGATATAGGCCTCTCCATTTTTACAAATCAAATAAGATTGCTATAGATATGGGAATCCTATTTGATTTTGGAGTAAAAGACGAATGCACCAAACCATCGATAATGGTGCGTTAGAACTGATAACTTGCAGCAATCTCGTTTACTGGAGTTTAGACGCATATATATAAGCCTGGGAATTAATTCCTAGGTGGACATTTGGGCTAGTTGAAAATGGTGCAAGTTATATCATGTTAGCTTAATTACTTATAATTTTTGCTTGATTCACCCCAACCCTCTCTTATCCTCTCCTTAATAGGTCGAGGGTGCCTTAGGCGGGTGAGGTTTTATAATTATTCATCCGCACATGATATTATGAGTTCTAGCAATGGACATATTAGTTAGGACAGCATTATTCAATTCAGGGACTGTCAACTGTCAACTGTCAACCTCTATTCTTTATAGTCCCACTTTCAAATAAAATTGCGTAGCGACAAAATTAACGCCTCCACCATTAATCGCATCCACATCTCCTAGTTGATTTGTTCTACCCACAGCAATCAAACCTTGATTATTAATTGCTTTTTCTGCTGCTTCAATTTGTGCTGGTGTTGCACCCACTTGACTCAAATCAAATGATGAAACTGTAGAACTATTGGGCTTATTCAAAACCAACCTATCCGTGGAGAAACAAGGGGTAGTAACACAGACAATGCCATTATCTTTAAGTGCTACAAAAGTTCCTTTAGCTGGTGCATTTGTCGCGGCTAAAAAGGCTTCTTTAACTTTCAACTTGCCAAATTCGCCAAATCCATCAAATTGCTCTGGAACCAAGTTACCTCTGAGAATCAGACGGCTATTAGTCTGACTTTGAACCTTTGCTAGCTGATCATTTTCTACATTAAGAGAACTCCAATCAATTGAAGAGACATAGCATTCATTGCGAAATACGCCATCAGCGCAAGGAGTAGCTTTGAGGTTGTTCTGCTTAATAAAAAATCCCCCACAAATAGGAGAAATACATTTGCGTAAATCCCTCCGCACTGTGTAATATCCCCACTGGGGGAATTCTGTGTTCTCGGCCTGAACCGCTTGGGAGCTAAGACTATCTTGAGCATATGTCTGGGAAAAAAATCCAAAGCCAGCTAGAAAAGTACCTAACAGTAGAATCAGCAAGTATTTGCGGTAAAATGATTTTTTCATTTGTCTAATCTTGTTTTGGGATTTTATGGAGGCTGTTACAAGCCAGGTGGAAAAAAGTTTCTCAGGTATGCGATCGCAAATCCTTAAATCTGGATATGATTACATTCGCAACTGATTTTGTATCACATATATTACCACTAAGAATTAGGTGTTTTTTTTGCGATTTATTACAATATTATTTTTATGTATAAAAATCGACAAAAATAACTTTTCTCAAGATTTCTCAACCTACTCTAGTTCTCTAAAACAAAACCCTTGAATGCATAAATTCAAACTATAATTTTTCAGACAATTGCTGGTGTTGGCGACGACGGCGTGATAATACCATTGCTCCTCCAACTACGCCTAAACCAAATATATTAGCTGGTTCTGGAACTTCCTGCTTTGGTGGAGTTGAAGTACCTTTGGTGTAGTAGACACTAATATGGGAGACATCTTTAGTCTGATCCTCTTTTAATTCATCAAATGCATCATCTTCAAAGACTGAATCCCAATCTCCTGAGGTAACACCATCTTCAACCTCGTAACCTACTAGAGTAGTTCCTTTACCAGATTTGAATACTAGCATGACATCTTCCCAATCATCTTCAATCACGCTAGATATATCCCATGTGCCTTCTTGTCCTTCTCCAGTACCAGCATAACCAGCATCTTCACCAATTTTTCCACCAAATTCCCAGTCTGTCTTCCCGAAAAATTGTTCTTCATTGACTGTGAGGGGTTTATTTGGGCTTACAGAATCATTCTTGTCAAAATCGCTGATTGTACAATCAGATGTACCTGTGACATTATCTATAATGTCATAATCATTCGTGGTACAAGACCTAAAAGTACCTGCATTAGCTTGTGCTGAGAGCAATGTAACACTAGCAGCCAGAATAGAGGAGCTGATCAAAGTTGTAAATATGTTTTTCATCAAAATTTATGTGGTGATGCCAAATATTAAAAGTTTTGTCAATGCAGAGTTTACTGTCACAAGTTGTGCAGTTTCCGATCTATAAAAGTCTACGAAGTATATTTTGCATCGTCCATCAAAAATTATTTTTTATACTAAAACTTGATTTTTGTTTAATGTATAAAAATTTTGTATCAAGATAGAAAAATTTCATTGGCATTTTGGGTATCATAATCACCAATAATTGCAATTTGAATTCAGTGTCTAATTGTGAAACCCTTATAATTGAATGGATTATCTTGGAAATATAGATGTTTTTACTTCACGTCAGATTTTATACATCTATAAAGTTGATAAGGAACGCCAATACGATAATGTTGCGTGATATCAATCTGGCAATTTAAAGCTGAAGAAACTTGTGCTTGTGGAGGATAATCCTGTCGCTTTCTTCCAGGAGCAATTACCCATAAATTTAGTTGAGATATCTGTGGCGATGGTAATTGGGAGAGTTTTTGCCAAACTGTTTGCAAGTCTGGAGATTGTGGGAAAAAAGCAACATTAGCTGGCTCAATATTATCCCTAATATTTTCAACTGCTAAAGCAAAACTCCATCCTAAAGCAACATCTTGATAATTTAAATATGCCATCACCACCATCAGTGGTTGAGAAGGTTCTTGATTGATAATTTGAGCAACTCTTTCCGGTGCAAAAGGTTTTTTAAAACTTAAGTTATAAATCACAAAAATAGAACTAATTAGGCTAGTTAATAAAATAATTGCAATTTTTCTTTCCCTTTTGATTGTCAACTCAAATCTTGAGCTGAGAGCAGCACCAATCAAGGCACAAACAGCTGGATAATAGACAAAACTATAACGTGGAGCACTAGTAATATCTTTTTTTAATACATAAACAATTAGCAAAAATTCTAACAGTACTATTACAGTAAAACTTAATAGAGTAATTGTAGGTAAGTGAGTTTTATGTGTTTGCCATAAATACTTAAGTCTCTGTAATAAAACTTTTCCCAACCAAATACCAAATCCAATCATCAATAATCCTGATATAATCATCACAGGTAAAGGTTGGTGTTCTAAAGGTAAAATAATTACCATTAATAACCAATTAACTATTATTTGATATAAAGGGGTAAAATAATTGCCAGTTGTAATCCAATTAGTTTCAGCACGGTTGGCATGACTCAATGTTACTAAAAACCATGGAAAAAAAGCGATCGCTACACCAATGATAGATATAATAAACCCTAGCCAGATTCGAGTTTTCTGAATAATTTTCTGTTGATACCGCAACATCAACAGTAATAGGGTGCCTATTTCTGCAATGAATGCCAGGATACAAAAATAATGTACGTAAAGACTAATAGTATGCACAACCACCCATGCTAACCAAACCCATAACTTTACCCCTTGTATGCGAAAAATATCTTGCCCAATCCGTAACAATACCCACAAAGATAAACTAATTAACATCATGGGTAGGGTATAGTGTCTGGCTTCTTGGGAAAGGTATACTGCAAAGGGAGAGACAGCCATGATTGACGCAGCCATTAGCCCCGCCCTACGGGAAAAAGCCAGACTATTGATAGCATACATAACTGCGATTGTTACTATACCAAATAAAGCAGATAGCGATCGTAATTTCACCACCCAATGTTTTCCCAAAGGAGTCATCCATCCCAGCCAGTTGTAAAGCCAGCAAAAAAATAAGGGTGGATGGGTAGACTGACTAGCAATATTTTCTGCAATTTGGGGACAAGTTACCCCTTGCTGATAAGTAAAAACCTGGGATAACTTATTTAGGGGTAACACCACATCCAGTGGTAAATCCTGGTAATTTTTACCTAAACTAAAAGTAGCTGTAATTACTTCATCTAACCAAAGAGGTTTTAAACCTAAATTGCTAAAGCGTAAGATTGCACCCACGAATACAATTATTAATAAAATGAGGTAATGTCGATAAAGTCTGCGTTGTTTCATCCCAGATTCACTGCTGGAGACTTGGTATTTTTAATAAACATATTATTATCAATAAGGTGATAATTATAATTTTTAGCTTGTATTAGCAGGTTTTACTCCTGTAGTTTCTGGGCTAAAAGCGAGGAATTATTGGCATAATTTAGATTTGGTTTATTCTAATCCCACTTCTTTTCTTTCTAATATCATTTTTACCCAATTAAGGTCAAATATCAATTCATAAATGCGATTATGAACCTTGAGCATTTCTCGTTCTTGAATGACTAAACCAGATAAAAGTAACTCCCTCACTTCTGGACTCTCAGTTTTGATAATTGTTCCTTCCAATAAAATTCGTTGATAAATTTGCCAAAGTTTTACAGTGTTTAATTTATGGTTGGGTAAATAATTTTGTGAGTTATGATGGCAAAGTCGATCTCGAATTGTTCTTAAATGCTCTGGTTCGTCTTGAAATTCCCAATTATTAATAATGTGGGTTTGGATTAAATTCTTAATCAATTCAGCTTCACGATTATCAGGAATGCAAGATAGTGAACTACGAATAAGTTTACAAATTTTTTGAGTCAGAAATGGTTGGCCATTTGTCCATTTTAATACTTCTTTCAATACAACTTGAGGATTACTGACTTTTTCTTGTAATCCTTGCAGTAAGGGTTGAGCTTCATGTAATTGAAACCCTTGTAATGGAATTGCATTACCAATATTAAATGGAGTACGATTTTTATCTTGAATAAATTGAGAAG
>JASJCX010000162.1 GCA_030065255.1 Calothrix sp. MO_167.B42
CGCAGGTTCTTGAAAATCTAAAATCGTACTAACATTATCAACCGCTGAAGTTTTCCGTACTGCTGATAAATCGACATAATATTTTTCAATTTCCATCCCTTCTAAAGGTTCCAGGGTACATACTTGAAAGGCTGACTTGAGAGTATTAGCATGTTGATAATTAGATATGCTCATCGTGATTTATACTAACCGCATAATTAGCAACTTGTCTAAATAAAATTTTAGGATATTACTGACACTATCTTCTCAAGAAACACATTACTTCGCAAGTACATCAAATACACCCCTTTTCATAAATGTACCAATGAGAGCGATAGCTAATTCGCAGTTATGCAAACCCTCATAGGTAGCTGCTTGAAAAAATTCCCGCCCTTTCTCACTACTGCGGAATACTAGCTGAAATAATTCTTCTCCCCAATTCTGCAATTTTTGCTCAATCTTGGCGGCGTTTTCTGGAAATATCCCATAGGGAAATCGCAGATACTCTTCCAAATACCAGCGTAAATCTGTCAGTGCTTCTTGATTAAAGGGATGCTCAAATGTTACCGCATCAGCAAAACGGGGTGCAGCTTGTCCCCTTTGCCAAGAAAGTTGGATAGTATCCCCCTGGTGGGTAATCCGCAAGCAGTTTCTCGCCATAGCTGTGGTGGTGGTGGTTATTTTTATGGTAGCTAAGGTAAATAAATTATCCCATTGTGGGGTAGGCATCCCTGCCTGACTCCTAATATGGACGGGCTAGAAGCCCATCCCACAAACAAAAATGGGATACTTGAAAATGGAAGTCCTTAACCCTAATACTATGAAGTCAATCGGTAAATCCAAAATCCAAAATCCAAAATTTATTGACCTTAAGTATTAAACACGACAGGCAGAAACTCCTTTACCATTGACAGAGCCTCTCATTCCATGAACAACTGCCTTAACTCGCTGTTTTGGTGTACCGTGATGATGTACGCTACCCCAGGCATAATCACCTATACGGTGGGCAAAGCTAGCAACTTCTCGAATATCCTTATTATCAAGAACAATATTCGGAATTAATCCCAAATAAACGCCCGCCAAACAGTCAGCTTGTAATTCTGTGATGTGTCCAACCCCTGGCCTAAACTGATAGGCGGTTTGCATAGCATGGGCATATTCATGGGCAATAATATAAGCCAGTGCAGCATCTCCATGTTGATAAGCCATACGGATATCCGTGCTAGTAATGTAAACGGTATGATTCTTGGTACAGTAATGACTACCACGAATGGGACCACAACCACCACGCTTACCTCTGGTGACATTCCAAATTAGTCGAGGAGTAGCTTTGTAACCATGAATTTTTTGGATACCAGAATATACCTCATTTACAACCCTCCGGGGATGCCATTCTCTCCCATAAACTGGTAAAGTTCCAAAAACAGTTCCTATAGCGATCGCAACTGTAGTTAATGCCTTGAATATCTTCATGGAGGAAATTCCCAAAAAATGGTGTCTATTTTTATTAAAATCACATAGATACCCAGTAAATTTCGCAAAAAAATATTAAAGAATTCGTAAAATATGCTTCTTAAGTAGGTAGATGTAATAAGTAATAAGTTTTACCCCTGCTTCCCTGCTCCTTGCCCCCCTGCCTCTTCCTGGTACGGTTATCAGCACATGGAATCTGCATCTTGGCTCTGCTTCGTACTTGCGATCGACGGTACATTGAAATATATAGGTCACAAGTCAAGAGTGTTTGTAGGGTGCATTATGACGCTAGTATAGTACACCATTACCCCTATATAATGGTGCGTTGCGCTTCGCGACAACACCCTACGTATATTTCAAAAATCTCCTATAGATGGGGAAACTCTTAACTCCTAACTCTTAACTCTTAACTCTTAACTCATAACTCAGGAGTGAGAGCTTAAGAATAACAAAACAAATCATGAACTAATGATTTGTTGGGCCAAACTAGATAGTGCTTATAGCGATCGAGTGGATTGTCAGTAACCCAGGTCTGAAGACGCTGGGCTTGCCGGAACCAAATCTGGTGACGTAAGTATTGACTAGCCCCGCAGAGCCGTTACTCGGCAAAGACTTCCAGATGCTTCTCCAGTCTGGATTATCTCTAAAACTGTTTGGTCAGTTGCTTGAAGAAAGGACATCTTAGTAACGGTGGGCGAGGAGACTTAAACGGGTTTGCTGGTTCCTGGGATTATATCCATTTAAAAATCAGCACTTCAATATTTCAAAGTCCACTGCGACTAAAGTTGCACGGGGCGTTTTTCCTCTCAGGTTTATAAAACCTGAGTTTCCAAACTACCGAGTATTTCTTATGAGTAAAAAAATACAACAGACAATTAAATCAATTTTAAAACCTCTTTTTCTCATCTGCTTAGTGGTAATATTGGCGCTTGGTCAAGCAGATACAGCCCTGGCACGTAGTGGTGGTAGAATTGGCGGTGGCTCCTTCAGAAGAATGCCAAGTAGCCGTACCTATACCCCCCGTACCCGCGCTCCCGGTGGTTACTATCCTGGTGGTGGCTTTGGCTTTCCCTTCTTACTTCCATTTTGGGGAATTGGAGGCGGCTTTGGTGGTTTATTTAGCATCTTAATCTTTATTGCGATCGCAAATTTTATGATGCAAGCTTTCCGCCGTTTCGCCAGTGGAGAAGGAGAAGAAGCTGGTTATGGTAGTAGTTACAATAGCAACCCATTGGTATCTGTAACCCGCCTACAGGTAGGTTTATTGGCCGATGCTCGTTCATTGCAACCAGAATTAAACCAAATTGCTCAAAAAGCTGATACCAATAGTCCCCAGGGAAGAGCTGAAGTTCTCCAAGAAGCCAGTCTGGCTTTACTCCGTCACCCAGAATATTGGGTATATGCAGGTAGTGATACTAAACAAGCTAGGCTCAATGCTGCTGAAACTGAATTTAATCGTTTGACGTTAGCAGAACGGAGTAAGTTTACGGGGGAAACCTTAAGTAATGTCAATAATCAGCTCAAAGCAGTCTTAACTGAGGACGCTTTACCATCAGCCAAGGAAGTTGATAACCCCACAGATTTAATTAAGGAAGGCCCAGGGGAATATATTATCGTCACTTTATTGGCGGCTACCCTAGGTAAAATGACCATTCCAGCCATCAATAATACCGATGATTTACGTCAGGCTTTAGGTCAAATCGGTAGTCTTTCCGGCGAGCAACTTTTGGCCATGGAAGTTCTCTGGACTCCCCAAGCAGAAGGAGATATCCTTACCAGCGATGATGTATTAGCAGAGTATGCAGATTTAAAAATCATCTAGCTCATCAGGTACTTAGATCCCCGACTTCTATTTGAGGAATTGCTGTAATATGCGAATATTGATTCAGAAGTCGGGGATCTTTTACTCAGTTAAATTTTGTCTATGGTAGCGGCGCGAGCTAACCACATATCACGCATATATATCATGCATATATTACAGACATAGGTAGTTCTGTTAAGAACTTGGCGTTGTATAAATGGGGGATGAATTGGTGGTTTAAACCATTGAAAATCCATTCCAAATTGAGCAAAATCATCCCATGATTAAGCAACGCCAAAAACTTCTGCACATCAATCCTCCAATTCCACGCGGATTGTAGACAGTGCGATTGGCAAATCCTATTTTTTCTTCAAAGCCAAAATTAATCGAGTGATAGCAGCAATTAATGCTGGCAATAAAGCTAAATAATCGTATGGTGTTGGTTGATAAATCGGTGTCGTTGGGTTAGTATTTGGAACCTCAGTTATAGTTCCAACAAGAGAATTTTCCTCGAAACTGATCATGGTATGCATTCCTGTTAATTTAATACATCAATAAATTTATCTACACTAGAGAAAAAATTTTACTGAGTAATTATTTACCCCCTCAAACAATCTGATTACTGACAAGTATTTTCTTAATCAATACAAAAAATTGTGACAAAGATACTTGAGTATATTGTTCATTCTGATATCATTATTTAGATATTCAAGAGATTCAATCAAAAACCTTGAACCTTACAAATCAGGGATTTACAGTACTTTTCTCTTTGTATGTCTATATTTATACGGTATTTTCATATACAATTAGTTGTAAGTTTTAAAAATAATTTTTACTGAGAAAATCCTCAGCACTGAGAATTTTCTCAGTGTTGAGGATTGCTAAAGTCCAATAGCTGATTACTATAGTGATGCTTGATTAAATAGATACTCTGCCTGCGTGCGCGTGAAGTATATGAATAAAGAAGAAAAATTGAGAAAGATCGATGAATTACCTCCCAGACGAAAGAAGGTACTGCTAAAATTCTTGACAGACAAGAGCAGTGAGCAAATAATGATGGATCTTGATATCAGTGATAATGCTTTGAATCGACACTTTACCGAGCTTTACAGAAATTTTGGTATTCTTGGTGATAGGTATGAACGCAAGAGATTAGAGCTTTATCAATTGCTTGTCAGTTGTTTGCCTGATTTAATTTCTGAATCTAATGATTCTCATCCAGATGGTGATGTGACACTGAAAGAAAACTCTATATATATAGAAAGACCCCCTATAGAAAAATCCTGCTATAAGGAGATTGAGCAACCAGGAGCCTTGCTGCGAATCAAAGCTCCCCAAGGATTTGGTAAAACATCCTTACTGACTAAGATTTTGAATAAAGCAGAAAGTAATGGCTACAAAAAAGTACGTTTAACCTTATTGGATGTAGATGAAGCCAGTCTTAACGATCTTGATCCATTTTTGCGCTGGTTTTGCAATAGGGTGTGTCGAGGATTAAGACTATCTGCTCAACCACCTGAAAAATTTGGCCAAAGTGAAGGTATGGTTGCCGAGTGTAAGAACTATTTTGAAGATCATGTGTTATCTCAAATAGACTGTCCACTAGTTTTAGGGTTGGATGTGGTAGATCGGATTTTTCCATATCCTATAGCTAAAGAATTTTTGACCATGTTCCGTAGTTGGCATGAAGCAGCCAAAGATGACAAAAATTGGGAGAAATTTCGATTAGTCATGGCTTACTCGACAGAAGTATATGTCCCAATTGACGTGTATCAATCTCCCTTTAACGTAGGCCAAGCTGTGGAATTGCCAGAGTTTGACAAGAAGCAAGTGCATGATTTAGCTCAACGTCATGGAGTAAATTCAAATGTTGGGAATGAGGTCAAATTGTTGATGGATCTTGTGGGAGGACACCCTACTTTATTGTATCTTCCCCTCAGTTATATTCATCTCAAAAACATAACGATTCAGGAAGTTTTAGAAAATGCTACTAAACCAGGTGGTATTTACCACAATCATTTGCAAGCAATTTGGGAAGAACTCAAAAAACATTCAGAACTAATTGCAGCAATTAAGAATGTAGTTGATACGAGTGAAGCTATAGAAATAAAACCAAATGAACTATTGTTTCAGTTACAAAGTTTGGGACTAGTGAAATCAACAGATAATAATCGGGTGATACCACGCTGCGAATTATATCGTCAATACTTACACGAACGCCTACAAGGAGAGGAATGAGCTTAAACAACTACTATCAACGGGGAGGTAGTTTACGGGCTGATGCAGACACTTATGTTGAGCGAACAGCAGATCAAGAACTCTTAGATGGATTAAAAGCTGGCAAATATTGTTATGTGTTGAACGCTCGCCAGATGGGGAAATCCAGCTTGATGTTCCGGGCAAAACATAAGCTAGAACAACAGGGATTTGCCTGTGCCACTATTGGTTTAGACACTCTGGGCAAAGATTATGTAACCCATGATGCTTGGTATAAAGGATTGTTCACTTCTTTAGTGAAAAAATTCAATCTTGTAGAAAAATTCGATCGCGATTTGTGGTGGAATCAACAACAAGAATCACCTTTAACCAAGTTACTAAATTTTGTCGATGAAATTTTATTAGAGAATATACCTGATACCAAAATTGTAGTTTTTTTTGATGAAATAGATATTACTCTATCTTTACATTTTAAAGTAGATGATTTTTTCGCTTTTATCAGAGCTTGTTGGAATCTTCGTGCAGAAAATCCAGCCTATAAACGTCTCCATTTTGCTCTTTTTGGAGTAGCATCTTTATCTGAACTAAACACTAACTTAAATATTATTGGTAGGGAAATTAAATTAACTGGCTTTAAGCTTTCAGAAATTAAACCGTTGGCTAAAGGTTTAACTAACAAAGTCAAACATCCTAAGAATGTTCTAAGAGAAATTTTATACTGGACTGGTGGTCAACCCTATCTGACTCAAACAATTTGTGACCTAGTTGTGAATTCTGAATCTTATATTCAAGAAAATGAAGAAGCAGAGAAAATCGCCAGAATAGTAAAAACACAGCTAATTGATAATTGGAAAAGTAAAGACCCCCAAAGACATCTGGAGAATATACAAGCCCATCTACTCAAAGATAATTCCACTAAAGTTAAACGACTGACTTTGTATCAGAAAATCTGGCAGCAAGGACAAATAATAGTTGACGAAACTCTAGAAACTCATCCTGAAAAAAATGAATTACAATTAGCAGGAATAGTCATTCAAGAAGGAAGAGTTTTACAAGTTTTTAATAGGATATATCAAGAAATTTTTGATGAAAATTGGGTGACTAAGGTATTAACAAATATACGTCCGTTTGCAAATAATCTTTCAATTTGGTTAAAGTCAAAAGAACAGGATGAATCTCAGCTATTATATGGGCAAGAATTGCAAGAAGTGTTGAATTGGGCAGCAGAAAAACATCTGAGTCAAGAGGATAATAATTTCTTATCAAAAAGTCAAACATTTGATGCAGTCAATAGAGAACGTTTATCCAATATTCCTAACTATGAATTTGTCATCAAAGAAGTTTTATCATGGACTCAAGGAGAAAAACAACTCAATGATTGTATTTTTGACGTAGCAAAATTTTATCCACTTCCTATCCAAGGAAGTGAACCAGCTTGGGTGGATAAATTGGTAAGAAGGCAAATTTTAGATAAGTGGCACAAGCAGATTGCAAACTATTCTATAGATGATTTTCGCTATCAATTGTTAATCATTCATCTAGGCAAATTAAGTATGCTGATAGAAAAAGATAAAATAGATATTGCCGAAGTTTTTCAAAAATGGATACCTGAATTAGAGAAAAAAACTAGCCGTCTCTATAGTAATCTCGTTGAACAAATTCTTTTATGGACAAAGCCTAATTCTCTTCTTGTAGAACAAATTTGTCAGCTAATATGTGATTCGTCAGCTAATATACCCGCCAATAATGAAGCAGAATATATCAAGGAACTTGTACAAACTCAATGGATTAGAGATTGGGAAAGTCGAGTAGATACCCAACCCCTCCAAGATATGCGTGATTGTCTGCTCAAAAATCAAAATTGTGAACCTTTTCGACTACTAATCAGATATCGGCAAATTTTACGTAATCAAGTAATACTAGACGATGATTTTCCAGAAGATACAGAGCTACTTAATTTAAAAATAATAGACAAAAAAAATGGTAATTTATCTATAGCCAATTTGACTTATAAAATGATTTTTAATAGCACTTGGATTGACCAATCAATAGCAAATATTTGGCGACCATATAATACTAAAAAATTACTTACTTGGTTAGATTCTCAGGGTAAGGATAAATCACAGTTATTAGTTGGGGAAGAACTACAAAGAACTAAAGATTGGGCAGATACTAATAAACATTCATTGAACCAGTTAGAGAATAATTTTATTATTATGAGTATTTTAGAACAATTTTAAATAAGGATTAACAATGATTTTTGAACAATATAAAGAAGAAATCAATAACTACTTTCAAAGTATATCACCTGAATTAGAACAAAAGGTTGATAGACCTAAAGAAATTTTAAATGAAATTATTTCATGGACTTATTCTAATAAATATTTTACTAAGAAAATTTTTGAATTGATTCTCGAACCATCTGAACCTTATATTTATGATGGACAAGAAGAAGAACGTATAGAAAATTTAGTCCAAATCCACTTGATTGAGAACTGGAAATTTAAAGATTCATCAGCTCATCTTATACCTATAGAAAAAGCTATTACTAATAGTGAAAAAAGTATAATTATACTCAATTTATATCAAAAAATTTTACAAAATCATGACTTGCCTGTTGATAATACTCCAGAACAAAAAGAACTGCTAGATTCTGGCTTAATCAAAGTCAAGTCAGGAAAGTTACAAGTTGCTAATCGCATTTATGAAGAAGTTTTTAATCAAAGCTGGATTAATGAAAAGCTGAATATACATCTATCTCCATTAGAAAATTATGATGATGTCGATGATATAAGAGCTTCACCAATAGCACGGGTATTTGCATACATATTTATAGTTATACTCAGTGTTAGTTTTATAGGTTTCTTATTGTTTCTGATCCTTGAAGTTTCTAAGCCAAAACAACCATCTCATTCTACACAATCACTACCAACACAATCGCCTGATTTTGCTAGAAACGTAGATGAATGTAGGAGTTTATCTAACGAAATAGATGAAGCTCTGAGAAAACGTGAAAAGAGGTCAGAGGTGGTCAATAAAGGTTTAAAATGGAAAAACAAAAAAAAAGCTACTTTAAACGATCAATGTTCTAGTTTTAGCGAATACTATATCAATGAATTAGGACTAAATTCACCAGATATAGACAATAAATTCAATGATTTATTGCATCAAAGAGCACAAGATAAAATTAATATTAATCAATTGAAAGAAGCTGTAGATTTGTTCTGTAAAATTACCAATAAATATGAAAAACTAGAACAGGTCAAAAATATATTGCAAAAATGGGAATCAGATCCAGAAAAAGAGAAGATAGCAAATCAAATAAATCAGTTAAGACCTGATTGCCCCGCTGCCCAATAATGATAAATTACTCAAGGATTGTAAAAAAAACCGTCGCTACCTTTTTTTTCTTCCTTTGTTGATACTCTAATTCCTCTTCTTGCCATTTGAAGAATCTTTTCCCACACATTTTTCCTAAGAGTAAGTGGCTGATTTTTTTTAACTGCATTTTCCCAACCATATAGAAATAGGCCAATACCTATCCAAAAAATTAGACTTATAATAAGCGTCGCACCGCAAACAATCAACCAACCTAAAAATTGATAGCCTGTTTGAGTAAATGGATTCTGATGGGGGAGCGACTCCTTATATATAACAGATTCTAACTGACTGAAAAGACCTACAGCGATAGTTCCCCAGCCTCCACAGAAAAGGTGAACAGGAATTGCACCTACCGGATCATCAATTTTCAGATTTTCTACAACCTTTTCTCCTAGAATTACAATGAACCCACTAATCAAGCCGATGAGCATTGCCCCTTTAAGATCTACATAAGGAGAAGATGCCGTAATTCCGACTAAGCCTCCTAAAATACCGTTAATGAGTGAGGATAAGCTAGGTTTACCAATAATAACTGGACTACAGAGAATAGCCATAACCCCACTTGTCGCCCCTGACATTATAGTTGTTGTGAGAATGTGGGGTACATATTCTAAATCGGTTGTTGAGCCGCCATTAAAACCTAACCATCCTAACCACAAAATTAGGCAACCTAGGGTCGCAAAACCTAAGTTACTCGGACGAATGAGAGTATCTTCTGAAAGGTTTTTTGGAGGTGGTTCTTCAGGACTTTTACCTAATTCTATATCCTTACGAGGATCGTAATTAAAACGTCCCCATCGGGGTTTGAGTAGCCATGCTCCCACTAAAGCTGCCATTCCACCCACAGAATGAACAACTGTTGAACCGGCAAAATCTTTAAATTTGAAAACTTGTCTGAGCCATCCATAGTGTCCCCAAATCCAATGGCCAGTTAAAGGATATAAAAATCCTATAAACAAAAAGCTAAACATAAAAAATGCCCAGAATTTAATCCGTTCAGCAACTGCTCCAGAAACAATGGTGGCGGTGGTTCCGGCGAACACTAATTGAAAGAAGAATAGGGATGCAAAGGAGCGATTTTGCCAATCATCTTTTAAACATGTAAATCCATCAGGAAAAGCCAAGTCGCTAGAATCTTTAGGAAATGGCAGTTCAAAGGGAAAATCTATTCGACCGAATAAACTTGTACTTACTTCTCCAGGACATCTATCGTATCCATCCCCGAACATAAATCCAAAACCGAACAGCCAAAATGCTAATGTTGCTACACAAAAAATGATCAGGTTTTTTGCTAACACATTAGTCGCGTTGTTGTATCTACAGA
The DNA here is from genome assembly GCA_030065255.1 of Calothrix sp. MO_167.B42. Taxonomy (GTDB): domain Bacteria; phylum Cyanobacteriota; class Cyanobacteriia; order Cyanobacteriales; family Nostocaceae; genus Calothrix_A. The sequence goes on from JASJCX010000162.1 coordinate 10,176, forward strand.
AACCTGTTTCTAAAAGAGCAAAGCCAGCATTCATGAAAAAAACTAAAGCACCTGTAATTAAGAGCCAGAGATTATATAAGTGTTGTTGTGTATCAGAAGTTTGCCCCATTGCTGCCTTCACCCATACCAGAAGTATGATAGTGGCCAAAGGTAAGCTAAGTAATCTGAAGTAAAAATACCTCGATCGCCAGTTTTTTTTGCCTGGGAATCCAGGATGTTTAATTTTAGACATAAAATAGGTTGTTATGGTTTGATATGATTTATGTAATTTTAGTTACTTTATACAATATTTCATATCGCAGATATATTTGTAACCTATTTGTAATCTAAATCCCTTACTTCAGTGTATATTTATACGAGAAGCCTAGATCCCCGACTTTTCCAAAAAGTCGGGGATCTAAATTGGCAAAAAAAATATCTTAGTGGGAAGCAAAAATCTCACACTAAGATATACAACGACTAAGTAGTTCTATTTAGTCCTTAATTACCGCCAGAACTATTAATAAACTTCGACTCTTCAATAATTACCTGGGACTTTCGATTATTAGATACAGAACGATTAGCTATTTGCTGTTGAGAGAACATTTCTCGCAAAATCAAAGCCGGATCTACGTATTTGTTGCTAAATTTTAGACCCCAATGAAGATGGGGACCTGTAGTCCTTCCAGTCATTCCTATACGACCAATTCTGTATCCTGTAGGTATCATTTGACCTTCTGGGATTTGGATACCTCCAGGGCGATCGACTAAATAGCGACGACCTTTGACAGCTTCCACATGCCCCAACATATGGCAATAGGTATGTTGCCATTTTCCGGACTTGAGAACAATATGGGTACCGCAACGACCTTTATCGCCAACTTTGATTACTTTTCCGGCCCACCAGTTACGGATATAACTACCTTGGGGAGCAGCAATATCTAAACCACTGTGAAATTCCCAATTTCTCCCCCCTGTGGCGGATCTGCGATAACCAAAGGGCGAGGTATATGCCTGAAAATTTTCCACAGGGAAAGACGCAGATACCCAACTACTAGTTTTTGCCAATTGCTTTGAGTTAAACTCAACAGCTTTTACATCCTTGAAATCAGGCAACATGGTCATTGCGCTGACAATGGTTAGTCCTAATAAAAATACCATGAATCTAGATAGTATTTTTTGTTGTTGCCACTTTTTCATTTTGTCTGTCTCAAACTAATACCGTTATTCACTAACTTTTGTCAACTTCCATAGGATACTAAGACGGAATATTCATAAATTCTTAGTTATCTTACTTACATGACTTAATTGCTCGAAAATATATAATTTTATGGACGATGAAAGCTATATGAGATCATGTTTCCCACTTTTTACTTCAGATAATCACCAGCTAAAAATCCAAATAATTAAAAAAGTATTAATCATTTAAATTTATCATTAGTGCCAGTATATATACTGAATTTTTTAGCCTGGAATTAATACCATAAATCCTACTGTAATTTATTCTGAGTCAAATTACTTCCACCCAGAGAATATGATGAATGTATAAATAAAACCTATATTAAATAAGTAGGCATTCCCTCAACCATATGTGAGTGAGAGCAGATTCGAGAAGTTAATAATTATGCCTTGGGATTATAAATGATTTGCAGATAAAAAATATATGGAATTATGATCAATTTTGGTGTAGTGGAAGTAATTGATTATAAGTAAGCTAAATTATTTTGATAAAAAAAGATCAGATTATTACGCAAACAGGGACAATATCTACATTCGTAGTGAGAAGAACATACTCATATCTCAAGTTAACAGCGAACAAAAATGGTGTAAAATGCTAGATTAAAATATTGCCACAATTTCAACCATCATAATTTGGTAGGGAAATCAAAAATTATTTTTAGGAAAACTAAACCATGCTGACTGAGATATTACCGTTCCGGTTGACTTTAGATACAACAACCATCGCCGGAATTAGTTTATGGTCTTTAGCTCTATATTTAGGGTTTTCTCCAGTCAGTGAATGGGTAATGTATCAACTTAACCGTTGGTTTAATTTTGCCGAGCGATCGCTGTACACTAGTGAAGCTGAGTTTGAACGGACTCGTAAGGCAAGGGAATCACAAAATGCTTTTTACGCTTCATTGTTCAGTATTATACCTTTTATGATTGTAGGTATTTTTGTAAACTGGGGCGTGGAAGTTAGTTTGGGCCCTAGTTGGGCAGTCAGTATGGGTATACTTGCCTGTATGGGTTGTGGTGTGTATGAGTTGGGACGCAGAAACGATCAATCTTCATAAATGAAACAACCTTTCATTATCAATCCCAGAAAAATCAGTATCATTAATTCGCTTTTTCAGCAGTAGGGTCGTGAATTTTTTGTAGTGATGGACAATCATTGAGAAACAGTATCCCAGGAATATCTACCAGAGGTATGAGAAATCCCCTCCGAGCCAGAAATGAGTATAATAGGAAACTGCTAACTACAAATAGAAACAACGTCAGATTTTTTTTCGTAGCCAAGAATTTGAATTTCATGAAATAGAGATTAAAGAATAAACATAAAAAAGTAAAATTATTTTCCTCAAGAATCACAAAATCCCATGGTCAGGCTAATTTTAATTGCTGTTCTAATATTATTAACAGCTTGTGGGAATGGTGTATTACCTCCTAATAGTAACTTGATCAAAAAGGCGATCGCAATTCAGTTAGAACAAACTCAACAGCAACTCACCGAACAGGTGGATTTAGATTTCCAAGGGTTTGAAATCAATCACCTGACGATTAGTAAAAAAATACCCCTAATGATGGAGCATTTACCGGCTTACCACTTACAAGGGGTTTACGATCTCAAATTCAATATTCCCCAACATGACTTAAAACAACCCCAAAAACCTTTTGATCTTTATATGCAAATTCAACCTGAAGGTAAGACATGGAGACTGATAATTCCTGATCATAATAGTCAAGCAGCAGATCGGGTATGGCGTAGTTATTTAGTGTATCAGTAAAAATACTAGTGCCCAAGCAGCGAACTATACAATTCTGGGCGACGATCCCGGAAGAAACCCATTTCAGCCTGAAATTGTCCCTGGGCATAAAAATCCAACTCAGTTGTAATTAAACAGTTATCCTTCCCACCTGCATCAGCTACAACCTCCCCTGTATAATCAGCAATAAATGAGGTGCCGTAAAAGTCCATCTCCCCCTCCCGTCCGACTCGATTAGCAGCCGCTACGTACACCGAATTAGCCACCGCATGTCCCACCATAGCCCGTCGCCACATAGCACTGGTATCCAGAGAGCCAGCCTGGTGGGGTTCAGAACCGATAGCTGAAGGGTACAAGAGTAAACCCGCTCCCAGCAACGCCATTGCCCTGGCACACTCTGGGAACCATTGGTCCCAACATATCCCCACCCCTATTTTCCCGTAGATAGTGTCATAACAGCGAAATCCTGTATCCCCTGGAGTAAAATAATACTTCTCTTCATACCAGGGACCATCGGGAATATGTGCCTTACGGTAAACGCCAAGGTCCTTGCCATCTGCGTCAAAGACCACAACACTATTAAAATAGGAGGTACGATCTCGTTCAAAAAAACTCACTGGTAACACAACTTGCAAGTCGCCAGCTAATTGCTGGAATACTTCGAGGAAGGGATGTTGTTTTACGGGTTGAGCTAGAGCAAAATTCTCGCCTCGTTCACTTTGGGGAAAATAATGGTGGGCAAAGAGTTCTGGCATTAAAATAACTTGTGCGCCCTCCTGGGCAGCTTTTTTAATCCCATCAGCCATTTTGGCCACATTAGTCTGGGCATTCTCCGAAAATGAGCTTTGCAATACCCCTAATTTCATAGATACCATCCTCACAATTAAATCACGGATTATACGGATTACACGGATTACACGGATTATCTGTTTTTCCCTTTCGGTACTTGCTGGGCTAAACAGTTGAATATACCTCCTCCGTTTTGCAAGATAGCTTGGGCTGATAAACTGACTACTTGATGCTGAGGAAAGTAGGTTGCTATGATGTTACGCGCTATTTCGTCTACTGGATCTGCAAAAGCGGGTACAATTACGGTGTGTGTTGTCACATAAAAGTTAGCATAGTTAGCACAAGCTAGGCCTTCTATGTTACTTAAATCGGCGAAATCTTTAGTCATAGCCTTTGCAATAGTTTGCTGGGGTAACGGGAGTGGAACCAGGTGATTTGCACTGAAAGTTTGCCTGAGGCGCTGATAATTGTCTTGCAGCACATGGAAATGAGGGTTTTGTCTATCCTCTGTGTGATTAATTAAGATGTTGCCACTGGGGGTAAAACGGGCAACCATATCGATGTGTCCATCGGTATGATCCCCTACTAAACCATTGTCTAACCAGATTAGTTTTTCCAGTCCAAAATAATTTTTGATGATTTGGCTCAATTGCTGTTCATCTAATTCTGTTCGATTGGGGTTCAACAGACACGAGCGAGTTGTGATTCCAGTCCCTTTCCCATCAACCTCAACTGCTCCCCCTTCCAAAATAACAGGCACATCAAAAAAATTATCTATCCCCATTAGCTCTAGGATTTTATAGCCCACTGCACAATCTTGGCTATGGGGAAACTTTCCACCCCAACCATTAAACTGCCACTTTACGGGTATGAGATGCTCTGAGTCTTTGTGTATGAGTTGAATAGGGGCAATGTCACGCATCCATATGTCATCGAGGCATACCTTTGCCAAGCGTAGATTAGCCCAACTGGACAAACTCAGATGTTCATTCTGCTGTGCTTCCCTGAAACTCTCCTCTTCTGCGGGAGTCACAAGCAATAGTACTGGTTCATCTTCCATAATCTGGCGCAGAAAAGCCATGAACTCACGCCGCACTTCAGCCAGTACTCCTTGCCACTCACTCTCTCCGAATGGCCAGGCTAAAATCGTCAATTTATGGGGTGCCCACTGGGCTGGCATATAAAAGCCCTGCTCTTGAGGATTATAATTAAGCCTTTGCATCATTTTAATTAAAGTCCATCATTTAGCTTTAAAATCAATGTTTATAGCCAGTTATAACCTAAACAAAGGCTTTTCATAATGGTGATTAGCTGCTACGCAGCTAAATTGAATAAATAACGTTACCTTTGTTTTTAATCTTGCGGTTCCATTTAATAACAAGACATCCTTGATTCAATAGTTTATTTAATAATTCTTCTAGTTGCTCCACTGATTCAAATAGTCTATGAGCTATATATTCTTTAGCTGAGTGCCAAACTAATTCAATTAAATTCAGGACTTACGCAATTGTCACAATCGGTGGTTGGTGCGTGAAGTTATAAGTCTTATTGCTACGTTCAAATATTTTCGCATCTCACGCAACGGCAAT
>JASJCX010000163.1 GCA_030065255.1 Calothrix sp. MO_167.B42
TAGTACTCCACCAATTTAATTTTGCTGGGTAAATGAATACCTCTATTTATCTTCTCTCCCTCTTCCTCTGCGCTCTCTGTGCCTCTGCGGTTTATTCCTCTACCCCTGATAATTAACGTGGTGGAGTAGTAGTGGTTCATCGCATTAATTTTGATGGATAAATTGAATATCCCTATTTCTCTTCTTTTTTCCTGACTTTGCGCCTTTGCGGTTCCTACATCCAACCCATCATATTTTATGCGATGAACCAGTAGTGCTCGACCACATTAATTTTGCCGAGTTAAAGGAGTGGGAGCGTCTCGCTCCCTGGTTGAAAATAGGGAGCGAGACGCTCCCACTACAATTGTTTTACCCCGCACCAATTAATGTGGCCAAACAGTAGTAATCAAGACTTGTAGCATCACGCACCAACTACCAATGATGACACGCAGTTTTAGTTGTGTAACTTTAAAAACTCGAAATAGGAGAATTGTCGGGGATTACATATTAATAAGTGATTATTTTGTTAATTCAACTTGAATAAAAACAAATATAATACTTAAAACCAAATCTTTGACTTAGCGAAACAGTAATTCATTCATGATGATTTTCCAGCCCTCTCACCCAAGTACGAAAAGCACGGATTGTTGACATCTGTCCATCTTTTTTTGCTTGGATGATAAATTTGGGTATTTGTTTGACTATCACCAGAGGAAAGGTAGGACTAGTTTTGACTTCTGTATATTTCCCTCCACTAAGTATGTAAATTCGCATTTTATCTTGAAAATTAAGCGATCGCTAGCAAATATAATATAGGAATCCTAATTGATTTTTGAAATATTATGTAGTGTGTGTTGTCGCGAAGCGCAACGCACCATTATATAAGGGTTTTGGTGCATTAGACTAGCGTCATAATGCACCCTACAAATACTCAGGTTGGTTAGGACAGTATTGTTCGACTCAAGAACTGTCAACTATCAACTATCAACTGTCACCTGCTATTGACTCAATTGCAAATAATCTTCTAAATCTTGAATTTGTGGATCGGGTAACTGTTTTACAACTCGCCAGAGAATTGTATAACTACCATCAGCACGACGACGCACCGGTCGAAATGCCACAATCACATCACTACTTTCCATTGCTAATAATTGATCTATGTAAAGCCTCTGGCTCAACGCAACTGGTTCACCACTTTTAATTATCTCTGGTAATTGGAACTGGAGCGATCGCACTAAATAGGTATGGTTTAATTTTGCTGGTAACTGAGCCAAAATCGGCTGTCCCTGATGCCAATCTTGCTGCTTCCCAGTGAAAAAACGGCGACGATCTATTTGTAGCTCTTCTAATTGTTTGGGTGGCTGATAACTGAATAATAAATCCTTCTGGGGATGGTTGACTTTTTTCAAATAATTGTTCAATTTTTCCATTGGTATATCTCCCACATCCACCATCAAACTATAGTCAACTCCCCGGTTCAACATGGTAAATTGTTCATCCACAATCTCCAGTCCTAAGTTGGGGGTAAAACCATTATTTCTGCTGACTAGGGATGGGAAAGGATAACGTTGTCTCACACCAGGTTGCAAGCGATTCCTGGAAACATTAGCCTTTTGGGCTGGTAACACCCGAAAAATTCCCGTATTCGGTTTTGCTAAAAATTGAGCATACATTTTCTCCTCTTTGACATCGGTGCTAAAAGCACTTCGATCCATCAAAGCCTGATACTCGCGGGGATTTGTAAATTTAATTTCTACAGGAAATGCAGCTTTTGCCCTTGTTAAGGCAGTTTGAGCAGATTGTAAAATTTTCAAGACTTCCGGAGGTGGAGCGATCGCAGGAGCCACAGGCGTTATATAATTAGCTATTGCTGTTTTTCTATTCCCACCGATTCCCATTCGGGTACTCCCAGCAGCATCAGATGATTTCAAAGAAAAAGGAACTGCTGACTTACCCAACTCAGGGCGCTTTATGGGTGCCATGGAAAGCACTGGATGGGATTGTCGCTCTCCACTCACCAAGGGTAAATCTCTCACCCACCCTAACTCACCACGACGAGATAAAAGTCTATCTATGACGGGAGTTAACTTTAATAACTCCCTATTAGAAGCAAACAAAGAACAGTATATTTGTACTTGTGAATGGATTTGCTGACTTGGTGGGAGTGGAGTACCATGGGGAATCCTTGCTGTGTCATCGCATGCAGGTTTTTGGTGGGTATAACCATTCTTGAGGAACCTCTCCACCGCCTTAGTCTGGAGAAGTAAACGTCCCCGGACCACTCGCATATAATTAGGATCTGGTTCTACCAGAGCCGTTTCAATCCGAGCCAGCAAATTAACTTGCTGCTGTACTACCCGGCTAGCAGCAGTATAAAAACTTGCATCTGCTCTTGACGAAAGATTTGAATTTCGGGAAGATGACGACTGGGATTGGGCATTAACAGAATTGATGAAAATGGGAAACAAACCCAAAGGGAGGACAAAACAAAAAAATAAATATCGCATATTGTTAAAAGCTCTTGTTGAACAGGAGTGTGAAAAATCTAAAATAGATATTAAATTCACAAATATAAGGACGACCATGCGATCGACCACAGCTAGCTTATTTTACTCACTGTAGCTGTAAGATGTCGTGGGTTGGTTACCAGTTCTGATGCAAGATGAAATGCAAATTTCCCAGGATACCACTATTTATTCTGAGGCTCCACTACAACTGTTACTATTTGTTGATGGGCGACCCAAATCTCGACAACAGGTACAGCGAATTCGTGGTTACTTAAAGGAATTGCAAGCCACATACGACTTTGAACTACAAATTATTGATGTTGGACAACAACCATATCTGGCAGAACACTTTAAGTTAGTAGCCACCCCTGCTTTAATTAAAATTCAACCAGAACCAAGACAAATTCTGGCTGGTAGTAACATTGTTACCCAATTAAAGATATGGTGGCCTCGTTGGCAAACAGCAGTAGAATCGTATTTAAAATTACATAATAATTCCCAAAACACTGAAGAACAAAGTTCTGCAGAGGATTTGCTGTACGAACGGGTAGAACTACCAAAATCCTCATCAATTCGTTCAGTGGCTGTTTCCACGGAGCTGATACGTCTATCGGACGAAATTTTTCGCTTAAAACAGGAAAAAGAAAAACTTGAGGAGGAATTACAATTTAAAGATCGGGTAATTGCCATGTTAGCCCACGATCTACGTAATCCCCTAACAGCTGCTACCATTGCTATAGATACTTTACAGTCTAACTACGATGCTGACAAATGTGTATTTCATCGTTTAGCACCAAAAATGGTGATGCATTTGTTTAAACAATCACACAGTCAAATGCGGATGATGAATAGCATGATTGCCGATTTGTTAAAGGTGGGCCGTAGTAAAGACCGAGAATTTAACATCCAACCACAAAAGTTGGAAATAGGTAAACTCTGTTTAAGTGTAATAGAAGAATTTAGCGATCGCTACACAGGTAAATCCTTAACAATCGAAAAAGATATTCCTGAGGATTTACCATATGTTTATGCTGATGCTGAACGCATTCGCCAAGTTCTAATTAATCTTATAGATAATGCCATCAAGTATACCCCTGAAGGTGGCACTATTAAAATTAGTATGCTACACCGGACTACCCAAAAAGTTCAATGCAGTATTGGCGACACTGGCCCAGGAATTCCTGAAGATAACCACGACAGAATATTTGAAAATCGCTTTCGCCTAGAAAGGGATGAAGAAAAAGATGGATATGGGATTGGATTATCTTTATGTCAGCGGATTATTCAAACCCATTATGGTCGAATTTGGGTAGAAAATGCTGCCAATGGAGGGGCATTATTCCATTTCACTTTACCAGTTTATGGAAATTAGGAGGTAGCAGTTGATAGTTGACAGTTGACAGTTGACAGTTGACAGTTGACAGTTGACAGTTAATTTTTGCGTTATCAAATATCCGTGTTATCAGTGTCATCCATTTAATCCGTGTTCACAAGTTAGGAAATATTTTTCCAGATACCATTTTTCTGTATTACATCAATAATTTGAGTATTGGCTTGGGGAAAAGTAAACCGATCTAATTCATCCAAATTTACCCACCGCACTTCATCACATTCTAGTGGTTGAGGAACACCTTCAAGATGAAGACAATGATGTACAGTTAAACTGACACGGAGATGGGTATAAGTATGATCAATTGTCAGTAAGTGTTCTCCCACTTCAATTTTTATTCCCAACTCTTCCCAAATCTCCCTGTGAATACACTCCTCAACGGTTTCCCCCGGTTCAATTTTTCCCCCTGGAAACTCCCATAAACCTCCCATTGCTCCCTGTGGAAGGCGGCGATCGATTAAAATTTTTCCCTCTTGGTTCCAAATAACTGCGACACCAATAACCTTGTATGGTAATTGCACATTTTCAAGATTCATTTTTCTATACTTTAAACTTTTTTGTTATGTAATTTCCGGTTTGGGAATCATTTTAATAATTTTTCTTACAGAAAAAATCCCAAAAAAATGGCACAACAAAACTCGGCATTACTATAAGTTTACCGAGTTTCTATTGTATTAAAAACATTGTTGAATCCTGATGACTTGCGATCCTAAATAACCCTACTCCATTTCCTCTTCTTCCCTTGTAGTACCTTGCAAAGCAACTTCAAAGTCCATTCTTTGCTCGGCGTTACGCAAAAAATAACCACTAATCATTGCTGATGCTAGTAGCCGTCCCAAATTTTCCCTGTTTGTGGTGATAGTTACCCCAAATTGTTCTGATGGTAAATTTCCCAAAAGCCCTACAATATTGCGTTCCATAACTTGGAAAACTTCTTGGGATTTGGGCTTAGATAGTTGGGTGACAGTCTCCGGACTCAAAGATTTTACATATTGTAATAAGAAATTCTCTGTTTCCGACTCACCATTAAAAAATTCTGATACTTTGTTAGACTTATTACTCACTTTTAACCTCCTTGTTAGTTCGGGTAGTGGTAAAAATTTATTAATTAATATACTTTCGTGGTTGTAATGTATCCCTATAACTAATTTAGCAATGATTTTCCTCTTAGCAGTCGTTGTAACCGTACCACAAACAGGGGATTTTCTCACCATATGAGCATTTTCCCCTAATAATAGTTAGTTAACGATTCCTACTCAATTTAGCCTGAAAAATCTGTGGAAACTTATTTAGCTTTAATGATAGGCAATTCCCGCCTACATTGGGGATTATTCAGTCACAAAGGTCTGGAACTGACCTGGGATACTAACTATTTTGCCACATCTACAATCCATCAACTAGGACAATCTCCAACCCCAGAAAAATTGTCATCCATTATTTTTGACTCTGATTTTCTGCCAGGGAATCTTTCCACCACCTTACCTGACTATCTGACTAGGAATTTGTTTATTGCTTCTGTAGTTCCCAGTCAAACTGAACTTTGGCGTGAGTACGCCAATGCTCACATAATTACCTTAGAACAAATACCCCTACAGGGTCTATATTCTACCTTGGGTATTGACCGTGCCTTGGCATTATGGGGAGCTGGTAAGACGTGGGGTTTTCCTGTATTAGTAATTGATGGGGGTACAGCACTGACATTTACTGGTGCTAATATTCACAGTCATCTCATGGGAGGCGCGATTCTGCCAGGATTGGGTTTACAAATTGCCACTCTGGCTGACAAAACTGGACAATTACCCCGTATTAATCTTCCGCAACAATTGCCCCCAAGATATGCTAAAAATACCCAAGAAGCAATACAAAGTGGAATTATTTATACCATAGTAGCGGGGATAAAAGACTTTATCGAGACATGGTGGAGAGATTTTCCCCAAAGTCAAGTGGTAATTACCGGAGGCGATCGCCAAATTCTAGTCCATTATCTCACACTTCAGTTTCCCGCGATCGCCAAACATTTGATTGTCGAACCAAATTTGATATTTATGGGAATGGGAGAAATTATTTCTACACATACTGGTGAATAAAATTGTGAATATCCTCAGCCACAACAGTAGTACAAGAATTTGGTAATTGATTATCTCCGTGGGCAATAACTTTATATTCTGCTTTAGGAATAAAATAAGCATAAGCCTTACTAGCATTCACAGCATATTGCTCATCCTGCCCCCCTTGTAAAATCAAAGTAGGTGCTTGAATCCCGTTGAGCTGATCTTGTAATAATTCTGCCTCAATTTCTGGTAACTGCCGTAGAAATAATATCTGACTACCAGTAGGGTGGCTCAGGAGCAGTTGTTTTTGTTGCCAATCTTGAGCCACATTCATTTTCAAACCAAAAATTTTAGTTAGGGGAGTTACCAACCGCAACAATTTAAATATCCACGGTGCCCGTTGCACTAAAGCCTGCATTTTTTGATAACGTTTTTGATATCCCTCAATTGCAACTCCTTCTGGGGCTAACAGTACTAAACTCGAAACTTGCCCTGGGTATTTTAAAGCATAGCTAGCAGCCACCCAACCACCAAGGGAATGTCCCACCAAGTTAACCCGATCTAAATTCAAAGCCTGTAATAATTCTCCCAGGCATTCTACCTGTAAATCCACAGAGTAATGAACATTAGGATCTTCTGATTCTCCAAATCCTAATAAATCTGGTGCCAAACACTGAAAATTTTGCCCCAGTAACTCCATTACTGATACCCACTGACTACTATCATCCCAAGCACCATGCAAGAAAATTATCGGTGCCCCTACCCCAATTTCTCGCCAAAATATTAACCCTTGAGAAATCTTTCTTCGAGAATTACGGAATAAATTACCCATTTGAATTTATATAGCCTATGAAATGGCAACTTCAAATTTTAGACCCAATTAATTCTCCATGGAAAATGCAAAAAGAGCCAATATTTCCACAAATATTGCTTACGCCAATTTAGTTAAACCTTGTAAATAGTCTTGCAATTGCCGACTATGGTCATGGGACATTTTACCAGAAGGGAGGGAATCGGCAGAGAAAGCACCAACCTCCATGACTTCTAAGGTATCTTTAACCTCCATTGTCCCTTTTACTTCTGTTTCTACCACCACACAAATTGAATGAATTCTTGGGTCACGATCTGGTGCAGAGTAAACTCCTACTAATCGGCGAATATTTACCAATTCCAGCCCCGTTTCCTCCATTAATTCCCGTTCTACAGAAGTGGGAATATCTTCACCCCAGTCAACCATCCCCCCTGGCAATCCCCAAAGGCCATTATCCCTGCGTCGAATTAAGACAATTCGACCATCAGGCAAAATTGGAATAATGCTAGTACCAGGGATTGGATGACGAAAGATGACCCCCAGTACAGTTTGTCCAAAACGCCATAAACCGCGAGTAGATTGGATTGCCACAGTGAAAAAAGCCAATATATTTAACCTTAAATTATAATTAATGCCAAAACTTGCCCTATTATTTTGAAATCTAATACAAATATTCATTCTACTAATGATGACCAAGGATAGTATCACAGAATGAATATTTGCAACCACATATAAGGCAACAAGTCAAATTTTTACCAATATTAGCAAATTCTAACACTGTTTTTTTCATACCAGGTGTAATATTTAACATCATAATTTTTTTCTTGATATCGTTGGATTACATCTATGTTTCTCCCCCGTGCTACCAAGGTGAATGAAATTTTGAGTGGGATTTCTAGCTAAGTATCCAAAAAATTACTCCCCACACTCCCCACACCTCCCAAACTTCCCACACTCCCCCATTCCAGCATCTTCTGTGATAATGGACGATTGACATAACGCAGACAAATGCGATAATCTAGATTGCTATTAAAATAATTGATAGGCAGTCTAGGCTAAAAATATACTGAAAAGTATCGGTAGCTGGTATTGGCTAGCAACTGCCTGGATTGAGATTCTTGTTGTTTATGAAATGAGGTGAACATGGCAAAGCGCCGTAACCCGAAAAAAGAAAAGGCGCTACGAAACCAGGCATATGCCCGTAAGTTTCGTAAACGGACTACTACAGGACGTTTCCAAAGAAGGTTCCAACAAAGACCACCAAAAGCTGAAGAAGAAAACACGGCAGCAGCTGATACTGATTAACCTAGTTAGTTTAGCTAATTGCGGCAGGCAGAAACCCCAAGATGGAAGGGTTTGTGTCAAAAATTCCAGAAGCCTGAACCAAATGAGCAAAGGCAGTGGAAGTAGTTCACTCGTTTAAAATTCTTATTCTAGGGGCATACATCATGTATGCCCTTAATTATTTGACAGTTGGTAGTTGACAGTTGGTAGTTGACAGTTGGTAGTTGACAGTTGGTAGTTGACAGTTGGTAGTTGATGGTTAAACCTCCCACACTCCCCACACTCCCCACACTCCCCACACTCCCCCTGCTCCCTGTCCCCTATTCCCCTCCAGCTTAATTAAGATGATACTTGCTTACGGGCATCGAGAATCGCTTTTCTTACCTGGGAAAAGCCTGTACCTCCATAGCTGTTACGGGCAGAAACCACTTGATGGGGAGATATGGCTTCATAAATATCTTCGGCAAATGCTGGATGTAATTGCTGCCATTCTGGCAAAGTCAAATCTTTCAGTAGTTTCCCCGCAGCAATACTAGTTTTCACAACCTTGCCCACTAAATTATAAGCTTCACGAAAAGGTACTCCCCTCGCCGCTAAATAATCAGCAACATCAGTAGCATTAGAAAAGTCTGCGGCTACTGCTGCGGCTAGGCGTTGGGGTCGGAATTCCAGCCCTTCCTGTAGTAAAATTGTCATGGCTTCCAAGCAGCCTTTAACTGTATTTACACTATCAAACAGACCTTCTTTATCTTCTTGCAGGTCCTTATTGTATGCCAAAGGTAAACCCTTCATAATTACCAACATTGCCTGGAGGTGGCCAAATACCCTACCCGTTTTACCTCTTACCAATTCGGGAACATCGGGATTTTTCTTTTGGGGCATAATGCTAGAACCTGTAGCACAGCTATCTTTGAGAGTTACAAAACTAAATTCTTCAGAAGCCCAAAGAATAATTTCCTCAGACAGACGGCTCAAATGAACCATAATCAAACTGGCTGCACACAAAAATTCGATCGCAAAATCCCGATCGCTCACCCCATCTAAGCTATTGTGATAAACATCCTCAAATTCTAATAATTTAGCAGTGTAATGGCGATCGATGGGAAAAGTTGTCCCGGCTAAAGCACCACATCCCAGGGGCGAAATATTTACCCGCCGATATACATCCCCTAGACGTTCCCAGTCCCGTTGTGCCATTTGGAAATATGCCAAGAGGTGGTGGGCTAAACTCAAAGGCTGGGCACGCTGTAGGTGGGTATAACCGGGAATTAAGGTTTCTAAATTATTTTCCGCTATATCTAGTAAAACTGTTTGGAAATCTCTTAATTGTTGGCGAATTTGCCGAATTTCCTCCCGCAAATACAGTCTAGTATCCGTACCAACTTGGTCATTCCGGGAGCGAGCCGTGTGTAATTTTTTGCCAACATCCCCCACAATTTCCACTAGGCGATGCTCAACGGCAAAATGCACGTCTTCCGCCTCAATCCCTGGATTAAATTTTCCTTGGTGATATTCCTGGCGAATTTGTTCTAAACCTGCAACCAGTTTTTCTGCTTCTGAGTTGGAAATAATACCCGTATGAGCCAACATTTGGGCATGGGCAATGGAGCCTGTAAGGTCGTATTCAATTAATTGAATGTCAAAAGCGATACTAGCATTGAAGCGAGCGATCGCTGGATGTAGGGCAGATTCAAATCTCTGGCTCCAAGTTTTCTTTTCAGTCATATAGTAGAAGAGTTAAGAATTAAGAGTTAAGAATTAAGAGTTAGGAGTTAGGAGTTAGGAGTTGGCAGTTGACAGGTAGGAGTTAAGAGTTGGGAGTTTTAATTTCTTCCCTCTTTCACTCTTCACTCTTCACTCTTAACTCTTCACTCTTCACTCTTCACTCTTCACTCTTAACTCTTAACTCCTTTCACTCTAGCCGTAACTGGTCAGACTGCGAACCATATAACCGATTACTAATCCAATCAGCAGTGCCCAAATTTGACCTGATTGCACGAAGTTGTTGAAGGATTTTTGCATTTGTCCCATGACATCAGCATCTCTAACTGTCTGGGCTATGATTGTCCCCCTGATTGGCGTTGATGTATATCCAACGAAATGATGAGACACGGAATCTTGATATAAATGCATATTTTACAACCAAATTTTTGACAAAAGTTATGAGTTTGTAAGTACAATCGCTAGAAAAAATTACACTGGAGATTTTCCCTAGTTATCAAGACAACTTTAACTCGATAATTCCCATTTGCCAGTGGTTGTAAACGATTTTCCGTGAAAATTAGGAGATATCATCCCTAGGTAATTTAGATGCTGTGCGTAAAATTTGTCCTGCCAATACCGCTGCACCAAAACCATTGTCAATATTAACTACTCCAATACCAGATGCACAAGAATTGAGCATTGTCAAGAGGGGTGCTAGCCCATTAAAACTGGCTCCATAACCAATACTGGTGGGTACGGCAATCACAGGACAATCGGCTAAACCAGCGACAACACTGGGTAATGCCCCTTCCATGCCTGCGACTACAATTAATACAGAAGCGGATGTAATTAAGTGGCGATTATCCAGCAAGCGGTGAATCCCAGCCACACCCACATCCCAAAGACGTTGGACTTGAAACCCAGAAAGTTCAGCAGTGATAGCAGCTTCCTCAGCAACGGGTAAATCAGCCGTACCCGCCGAGAGAATGGTGATAGTACCGGGATAGCGAATTTCTACAGTTGGGGGAGCGATGGCACAAATTTTTGCCGACTCATAGTATCGTAAATCCCGGACTTGCGATCGCAGGGCAACATAAACTGTGGGTTCAATGCGCGTCGCCATGACAACTGAATTTTTTTGACGCATGGTATTCATAATTTGGGTGATTTGTCCAGGGGTTTTTCCTGGACCCCAAATTACCTCGGGAAAACCGGTGCGTAGGGCACGATGATTGTCAATTTTGGCAAATTCCCCTATGGATTCATAATCAAGGTGCTTGAGCTGATTTAAAGCCCCATCTGGGGTAATTTTGCCACTGGCAATGGATTCGAGGAGCGATCGCAATTTTTTTTCATCAGTCATCCGTTATCCGTTGTCTATTTTAGATTTTGAAAAACAGATAATCCGTTGCATCCGTTATATCCGTTGCATCCGTTGCATCCGTTGCATCCGTTATATCCGTTGCATCCGTTGCATCCGTTGCATCCGTTGCATCCGTTATATCCGTTGCATCCGTTGCATCCGTTATCCGAATTAATTTTCCGTGATTTTGAGTTCATGAATATTCCAGAATGCCCCACCAAGGGCGGTATATTGAATACCTTGGAAGCGATTTCTCACCGCCGCCAGAGAATAGGGATTTACCAGATAAACAAAGGGTAAAAATTCCTGGGTAATCCGTTGGGTTTCAGCATAAATTTCCTTGCGCTTGGCCTCATCAAACTCCTGTGCCCCTTTAATATAAAGCTGCTCGATTTCTTTTTCCCAACTAGATATTTCCCGTCCCTGAATTGGCTTTTGTCCGGCTTGGGGTTTTTGGTTAAACATATGTAATCCCCCATCCACAGTCCAGAGATTAGCACTACCATTTGGTTCGACACCAGCACCAAAACCAATAATACCAGCATCCCATTCCAGAGTATTAGAAAGCTTATCTGTGTAGGCACTCCAAGCTAAAGGGGTAAAATCAACTTGAATCCCGACTTGACTCAAATCCTGGGCTATTTGTGCCCCCACTGCTTCCCGAATCTTGTTCCCCGCATTAGTCAGCAGGGTAAAGCGGACTCGATTTCCATCGCTATCGGATAATTCACCTTGTTCGTTATAGTTAAACCCGCCTTTAATTAATAATTGCTTTGCCTTTACGGGATTATACTTATAGACCTTCAACCCTTCTTCCGGTGATAAATAGTATGGACTTTGATCGGCAATGGGGGAATTTTGCAGCACACCCAAACCACGATAGGTATTATTAATCATTTTTTGCCGATCGATGGCATAGGCCACAGCCTGTCTAAAAGCAACATTATTAAACCACCGTGACTTAATTGGATCGACTAAGGGCTTGCCATTCCTTTTACCTTTATTCAGATTGAAGAACATGAACAACCGGCCTGGACTAGGACCGCCATTATAAATTGTAAAATTACCCCGCTTTTCTTCCCGTTTGAGTAAGGAGAAATATTCTGGAGTGATACTCACAGAATCTAAACTACCAGAACGAAACTGTAACAAGGATGTATCAGTAGATTCCACAATTTCCCAAATAACCCTTTCAATATAGGGCTGGGGTTCCCCTTGTTTTCCCTTACGCCAATAATAGGGGTTGCGACGAAATACTACCCGTTGACTGGTAACGTAACGCTCTAGTTTATAAGGTCCATTAACAACTAACTCATCAGGGGGAGTATCCACACTCCATTTTGTCAGAAATTGCGGCTTACCTTCAGAGTCTTTTTTAGTTACAGATGACTTTAAAGCATGGGCAGGTAAAATTACTAACCCAGTGGTTCGTAACAGGGGTGCAAAGGGTTCTTGGGTGACAAATTCCACTTGGCGATCGCCTACTTTTCTCACCTTGGGTAGTTTACGACTTTGACCAATCCGTAGAACATCCCTAGCATCTGTAGGAATTTTTTCATTGAAGTAAATATCATTGTAAGTAAATACCACATCATCCACAGTCAATGGCTGACCATCAGACCATTTTAAATCTGGACGGAGAGTAAAAATAATCCTTAATTTATCATCAGAAACTTTCCAGGATTCTGCCAACGCCGGTTCAATTTCACCAGTAATGGGATTTTCGGTCACCAATCCTTCAAAAGTTAAACCAAAAATATTGGGTGATTCTTGACTCAAAGCATAATTGAAGGTTTTGGGGTCGCTGAGAATACTTTGTACTAGTTGGGGTACCTTAGCAACGGCCTGGGATTGAAAGTTACTTGGGTTACAAGCCACAATCGTTAGCAATGTTGTGCAAATCAGGATAGTAGGTAACCAAAAACGCCTGATGAAAGGCAAAATTCGCAGAAATCTCATCATATAAATCCAGTTAGATGCTTTGAAAAATGATTAATAGTTTTGTTGACAGTTATGAATTATAAATTCTTCACTCCTTAACTCTTAACACTGATTAAATGGATGACACTGATGACACGGATACAGGTTGATAACCCAACAATTAACTGTCAACTCTTAACACTGATTAAATGGATGATACTGATGACACGGATACAGGTTGATAACCCAACAATTAACTATCAACTTTCACCGAAGAGGCACCGGGGCACCGGGGCACCGGAGCAGGACCAGTGAAGGAGGTTTAACTACCAACTGTCAACTGTCAACTGTCAACTGTCAACTCTTCACTGTAAAAGTAAAACAACAGCATAAGCACAAATACCTTCCTCCCGTCCCACAGGACCTAATTTTTCATTAGTTGTGGCCTTAACTCCCACTTGATTCGGCTCTAATTGTAAAACTCTGGCCAAATTATCCCGCATTGTTTCAATGTGGGGCTTCAGTTTTGGTTTTTCGGCAACAACCACAGAATCAATATTACTAATTTGCCACCCCCGGTTTTTAATTAAACTATCCACTTGGGCAAGTAAAATTAAACTATCGGCTCCAGACCATTGAGGATCGCTAGGTGGGAAATAATGTCCAATATCTCCCAAAGATAAAGCTCCTAACATAGCATCCATGATGGCATGGGTGAGCACATCAGCATCACTATGGCCTAATAACCCCAAATAATGGGGAATATTTACTCCACCTAAAATCAAAGAGCGATCGCCAACCAATTTGTGGATATCATAACCATTACCAATGCGGATCTTCATTTTTGAGTCCTGTTCGTCATTCTTCATTTGATTTGGGGAGTGGATATTATACCCCTTGCCAGGCCAGTGGCTTTAGCCTTGGGTAGTGACCTGTAATTTATCAAAATTTATTCTCGATCGTGGGAATTTTCAGAATTGTTTGGGCTACCATTTTCTTGGTGTAAATGCTGTTTTTCCTCCCAAGCTTTGAGCATATCAGGACGACGGATACTAGTTCTCTCGATCTGTTGTTCATATCGCCATTGGGCAATTTTGGCATGATTTCCCGATAGTAATACACTGGGAACCTGCCAACCACGGAAATTTGCCGGACGGGTATATTGGGGGAAGTCTAACAAACCATCCTCAAAACTTTCCACCTGCAAAGATTCTACTTTGCCAATAGTTCCTGGTATTAAGCGAACCACACCATTAATTAAAGCCATAGCTGGGATTTCTCCCCCAGTGAGAATAAAATCACCCAAGGATATCTCACGGGTAACTAAATTTAACACCCGCTCATCCACACCTTCGTAATGACCACAAATTACGACCAATTGGTCATAATTACTGGCTAAATCCCTTAATACAGATTGATTCATCGTTTGTCCTTGAGGACTCATCAAAATTATCTCTCTACGGGGTAAAATAGGCAGCGACTCCACAGCAGTAAAAATGGGTTCTGGCTTCATCAGCATACCCACACCACCACCATAGGGTTCATCATCAACCTTGCGATGCTTATCATTGGTAAAATCCCTGGGATTAACCAAATTGACTTGAGCAATCTGTTTTGACAAGGCTCTACCAAGTAGACCAGAATTTAAAACAGAGGTAAAACTGTCAGGAAACAGGGTAACTATATCAAAGCGCACAGTAATTCGTATTGGAGGACACTAATCTTAAATGTGAATGCCTAATAAAACCACAAGTACATGTTGGGTCAATCAATTTTGGATTTTGGATTTTGGGGAAAATTGAGCCAGCCCAGTCTTGGGGAGCGGTGCGTTGTAGACGGTAAGTCCGCAGCGATGGAGGGGTTTCTTCCCACCCTTGCAAACTTTCCCAGACGGATTTTGGATTGGTTTTACCCACAAGGGGTGAGGTATGAACCAAAAACATCTAAAATCGGCGATCTAAAATCTAAAATTGCCAGTTAAACCAAAGATAGACCACATTAATCATGTACATAAGTATTAGAAATATTGTGATTTCCTAATGGAAGCAAAAATTTTTCTAATTACTTAATTTATGTTTAAATATTGTCACATCTACATCTAAATTCATTATCTGAACTAGGTTAACAACTTCCAGGATGCATCGATCCAGCCTCGGAGAAACCCGTGTCAATCCCTGCTTCCCCCAAGTAGTGTTTTGCCGGTTTAGAAAATAAACACAGGAAAACAACAAGGTGGCTGGTGTTGAAGAGTGGGAACGGACACATGAAATCAGCGGCGTCTCCCTCGTCAAACGAGAAGTTGGAACGGTGGCTTTCCAGGAGTCTTTATGTGAGAATACTTTGTACTCTCATGGGGCCAAGCCCTTACCGAAGGGAAAGGTGGAACAGCAACTCCTCATAAGGATAGAGCAGCTTAAGCGCGCTCAAAACTTCAGGAGTCGATCCAAACTGCGTGCAGTGTCCTCTACCCAGGAGCACTACACAAAATTATCAGGCTACTAACCTTGTTTCATCCACCTGAAGTTGTTGACAGGAGAAACGCAATGCCGCAATTAAAAGCTAAATCGCTGGAAATGAGGACACCCCAAGCAAC
>JASJCX010000164.1 GCA_030065255.1 Calothrix sp. MO_167.B42
TAATAGTTATAATATCTAGATGTATACAAAATTTAGGATTTAATTTTTGGCATTTATAATCTTAATATAATTCATGAAAATTCAAGTTAAAATAGCACAAATATATATCATGTTAGTACCATTTATTACTGCTTTTTCTTTAAATCCCTGGCTGCCACTACCTCTTTTATATATGATGCTTGTATCTATTTATTTGTTAATAGTAAGACGATTGAAGATATTTAAAGAAGATTTAGAAATTATATTAATAGTGATTCTAGGAATTATATCTATGTTCTTTGCATTAGATGAATTAGGTGTCAAAAACCTGAATCATATCTGTGCAATATCTACTTGTATTTTTTTATTTTACATTGCTTTTAAAAGCTTAATTCACAAATTCAAATCTATCAACATATTAGCAAGTAGTTTTGCCTTTTCTCTTGCATTTGTTTCCATTTTTATAATTATTGAGTTCACACTAAGTAATTATTTAAGCATTGCTATTAGTGACTTTATCCCTTATGGTGAAGAATTAGAAGAAGCTACACTCATGGGAGGAAGTATCATTAGGCCGCGTGGTCTAGCTTGGGAAGCAGGTCACATGGCAACTTTTTATGAATTGGCTTTACCACTTTCTTTCATCTACTTCAAAGATAAGCCCCTGCCTATAGTAATTAGCTACTATTTGCTCGTACTATCGGGTTATACACTTCTATTTAGTGCAGCATCATTTGTTGCACTTCTCTTAGCAATATTAGTGAGTGCAGTTATCAGAATCCGTTCAAAAAGTTCTATTGTTTTAGTGATTGGGATAGTAATGATTACCTTTATAGCCTTATCTTCTGATATCATAAGACCCTATATTAATGAAACTATAGGTGTTAAGTTACAAATATTTTTAGACCCCTCTCAACGAACTACCGCTGGTATGGAAGTTAATGATAGGAGCGATAAATATCAGAATATCTACGATTTATTTCTGACTGCACCATTAGGAATTGGTTGGGGTACAGCTTCTCAAATGGCGGTGGATAATGAGTCTTTTAAGGGCATTATGATGCCAGAAAGTGGAGGGTTTATCAGTTTATATGGTGAAATATTGATTGCTTCTGGAGTACTCGGCTTGCTACTTTTTTTAAGATTTATTATCAAGAAGATTGTTAGGTTAGTCAGATTAAATTCCTTAGAGTCTCAATTAGTTTTAATTACTGTATTAGCTCTTTCCATGCATTACATATTTATAGCTAATTACTGGTTCCCTATGCTTTGGCTGTCTTTAGTATTAGCAGATCATGTTTATAAAAATAGAAAAATCACTACTTAATTTACAATATTGTTGACTTCTAATTCATTAGTAAAAATGCAATACAAATATTATTTAAAACAATGAACTATAAAATTATAATACTATCTACTGGTTTGGGTTTAGGGGGAGCAGAACAGCAAGTAATAGAGCTGGCTTCTAATCTTATTCAGAGAGGTCATCAAGTTAAGATTTTGTCAATGGTACCTCTTGGAATTATGGGATTAGAAGCTCTGTCTCACGGATTTGATATTGCGACTCTTAATATGTCACCAGGTGCTCCAGAACCGAGAATTATCCCGAAATTGATACACCTGATAAATGACTGGCAACCTCACATCCTTCATTCTCATATGTTACATGCAAATTTGTTAGCCAGAATAGTCCGAGTTTTTACAAAGGTTCCGGTTCTCATTTCTACAGCTCATAGCATAGATGAAAGTGAAGGTGAGCGTTGGCGAGAATTTGCTTACAGATTTACTGACTTTCTTTGCAATTTGACAGTTAATACAAGTAAAGCTGGAGTAGAACGTTATATTCAGATAGGACTAGTTTCCAGAGAGAAAGCAAGATTTATTCCTAATTTTGTAAACATAAATAAATTCAAATTTGATCCAGAATTAAGAAATAAGACTCGTTCTCAATTAGGGCTTAGAGATAAATTTACATGGTTGGCAGTTGGACGTTTCGATCCACCAAAAGATTATCCCACCACAATCAAAGCATTTGCAATTATCTTAAAACAAAACCCCAACACTTTGTTAATTATTGTCGGGATAGGAAAACTCAAGTCAGATATTGAAGAATTAGTAAAGGAGCTAAAAATTGAATCAAATGTCAGATTTTTAGGTGCTCGTAGTGACGTAGTGGCATTAATGAATGCCGCTGACGCGTATTTAAAGTCTTCTGCTTGGGAAGGAATGCCAATGGTTTTATTAGAAGCAGCAGCAGCACAATTACCTATTGTTGCTACAGATGTTGGTGGTACAAGAGAGACAGTATTGGATGGCAAAAGTGGATTTTTAGTACCATCAAAAAATCCACAATTACTAGCTGAAGCGATGTTTAAAATGATGAGAATATCAGAGACAAAACGATTACAAATGGGGCAAAAAGGAAGAGAATTTGTTGCTGCTCAATATAGTACAGAAGAAGTTATTACACAATGGGAGCAATTGTATAGCGACCTACTAAAACAACGTCAGATTACAGCTTCTTTTTAGAGGGAATTTTCATTACTAATTTCGGAATATTTCTTATGTTGAAAAAAATGTCAATTGTCACCATATTGTATGACGGACAGCAATATTTTGATAGAGCAATTCCTAGCATTTTGAATCAAACATACAGTGATTTTGAATGGATTATTGTAGATGATAGTTCTACAGATGCAACACCACAATTGCTTGCAGAAGTAGCTCTACAAGATGTACGGATTAAAGTTCTTTCACCAGGAAGGCTAGGTTTTACCAAATCTCTCAACTATCCAATTGAAAACACTCAAACAGAATATATTGCTAGACAGGATTTTGATGATACTATTTGCCCAGAACAGCTCTGTCTCCAGATATAATTTTTGGATGCTCATCCAGAAGTTGGTGTTGTTGGATGTAATTACATTGTAGAAGACGAAAATCGAAAAGAACGTTTTCAAAAGAAGAATCTTTAGAATATAGCAACTCTAATTAATGGATTCGAGACCGGGTAAACCCTTCTACTGTATCTAACTCTTCCACAAAGTCATAATTTTCTATATCAGATGAAATTATTAAAAAAGGGCATCAAAGAATTGCACTATGCATTAGTTAATAGCCTGCCTATTCCTATAGTCAATAAACTACCCTTAGGGGAATTAAATAAGAGGGGAAGGTGGTCAATTGGCATTTATTCTGGCAGTTCTCCTTTTGATTTAGCCAGCTCCACAGATGCGAAAAATCCGGTACTGACTCGTAGAGATGTCTCAGATGTTAGAGCAGCATGTGTTGCAGACCCCTTTCTGATTAAAGTTGGTCTAACCTGGTTTATGTTTTTTGAAGTTTTTAATCAAAGTACACGTCGAGGAGAAATTGCATTCGCGACGAGTACAGATGGAGTTATTTGGAAGTATCAACAGATTATAATTGCCGAACCATTTCACTTATCTTATCCCTATATTTTCGAATGGAAAAATGAATATTACTTGATTCCAGAAAGTCATCAAGCAAACTCAATTCGACTTTATAAAGCATCCAATTTTCCCACAGAATGGAGTTTCGCCGGCAATATTCTTAATGATGGATTCTTTGTAGATTCCTCTATTTTCCGTTATGCTGACAAATGGTGGATGTTTACTGAAACTAACTCTCATCACAAACATGACACCCTGCGTCTTTACTATGCAGAGGATTTGCTCGATTCTTGGTTGGAACACCCAAAGAGTCCAATTGTCAGCAACAATGCACACATAGCTAGACCATCTGGTAGAGTTTTGGTAATGAATGATAAAATTTTTCGTTTTACCCAAGACTGTCAGCCAAATTATGGTACTCAGGTAAGAGCATTTGAGATTAACGAGTTAACGACTACAAGTTATCAAGAACGAGAAATTGAACAAAGTTTAGTGTTGAAACCAAGTGGTTCTGGTTGGAATAGTGGTGGTATGCACCACATTGACCCTCATTTCACCGATGACGGAAAATGGATTGCTTGTGTAGATGGTCGAGGTTAAATCCAGGTACTAATGTTTAAACTATGAAAGTTCTACACTTGATTACTAGTATCACTATGGGAAGGCTTAGGACGCGCCATGACTGAAGCTATGCTGCTCGGAAAGCCCGTTGTTGTTCCTAATATCTATGGCATTCCTGAAATTGTGCATCACAATGAAACAGGCTTGCTTTTTCCTGCAAAGGATATAGAACAGCTAGCTCGACATTTAAGCTACTTATTGCAACATCCTGAAGAAAGAGAAAGACTGGGGAAGAATGCACATCAACTTACACGGTAACTATTTGATGCCAACTTAATGGTGCAACAAATCGAAGCAATCTATGATCGCATACTAGCAGATAAAGTTAAGAAAAAAGGATAAGACTATGAGTTCTATTTTTGAGTGGCTCAACAGCAGAATTCGAGTACTTCGTAAATACGCTGCTCGAAATCCGGTACTGCGAAAGTTCTATTACACAAGGATACAACGTCCTTCTGCCCCATATTTAGTCGGCATGTCATTCTATCAAGCAAAATCATCGTGGATGCTCAAACCTGACTCCTGTTCTTGTGATATCCAATTTGTTGAATACCTTAAGCAGTTCAATATTCAAGGCAAAAGTATTGTTCATTTTGGAACTGGAGAGCATCATTTCATTGGTCTTCAAAATCAGACCTTCGATAAACCCAATGAAATTCTTGGCATTACAGCTTCTGCTCCTGAGCATCAATCCTATGTCCAACTTGTTTTGAAGAATCCAGAGCTAGCAAAATACTACAAAGTTCTGTTTGTGGATATCTATACGCTGACTGCTAATACGCTACCTAATCTAGACATTGTTACCTTGTTCCACTTATGTGAGTTTTATGTGCCTGAACGTGCCCCTCTAATTCATCAGAATGATGAGTCACTCTTGGAGCTATTTTTGGATAAACTTAATCCGGGTGGAAAAGTCTTCTTTTATTCGGGATCGAATGAATGGGAGCTAGCACAGCCTATTATTCAGGCTTTTGAAGCAGAGGGAAAAATTAAGCAAATTGACGAGTACAAAACCTTGCTTATCTACGAAAAATGCAGATAGAAGCAGAATATTTGTTTGTGATGTTTCACTATTTAGGGAACACCAAAAAATCAATTACTCAATTTTTGGACTTGAACTAATTGCTTGACTCCCCCTGCTCCCCTGCTCGCCTGCATTCCGAGCGATTGGTTATTTTTTTATTTGGAAGTCCCTTATCACAGAGTAAAGCAATATGTTCATGGCAAGAAAAGAGAGATCAATGATGAACGTGCAGGTTTAGAAAATATTGCGTTTAGTGATAAAGCTCCTTATTGGTGTGCTGTAGGATATAGAAAATAAATGTGTGGTATTACAGGTTTCTGGAATCATCTCAGACAAATAAGTGCAGACGAGTTAGAAGAAATCGTCCAAAAAATGTCAAATACGCTCTGGCATCGAGGTCCGGATGCAGGAGGAATCTGGGTCAATTCTGAGGCAGGTATTGCTTTAGGACATAGACGACTGGCAATTTTAGACCTTTCTCCGGAAGGACATCAGCCCATGGTGTCTGCCAACCATCGGTATGTAATTGTCTTTAACGGCGAAATTTATAACTATTTAGAATTACAGCGACAATTAAAAACCCTTGGACATTGCTTTCGTGGTCATTCCGATACGGAAGTAATGCTTGCAGCTTTTTGTCAGTGGGGTGTCGAGCAAGCTGTTAAGCAATTTAACGGCATGTTTGCTTTTGCTCTTTGGGACAGACAAGAACGAGTATTACATTTAGGGCGTGATCGCCTTGGTGAAAAACCCCTCTACTATGGGTGGGTTGGTCAAACTTTTCTGTTTAGCTCAGAATTAAAAGCCCTTAAAGCTCATCCTCAATTTCAGGCGGAAATTAATCGAGATGCCCTAGCACTATATTTACGCCATAATTGCATCCCTACCCCATATACTATCTATCAAGGCATCTATAAACTCCCTCCAGGCTGTATTTTAACAGTACATCCAACTCCATCTATATCTGAACCCAAACCTTACTGGTCTGCTCAGAATGTCGCTGAATCTGGTATATCAAATCCCTTTATCGGTTCAGAAACAGAAGCTATAGCTCAACTCGATACTCTCCTACAAGATGCTGTGGGCTTAAGGATGATTTCTGATGTGCCTTTAGGAGCGTTTTTATCTGGTGGAATAGATTCATCCACCATAGTAGCTCTAATGCAGACTCAAAGCAGCCAACCAGTAAAAACCTTTAGCATTGGTTTTTATGAAGACAGTTACAACGAAGCCCAACATGCTAAAGCAGTTGCCCAGCATTTAGGAACAGACCATACAGAATTTTATGTTACCCCTGAAGAAGCGATCGCAGTTATTCCTCAACTGCCAAAACTTTATGATGAACCATTTGCCGATGTTTCCCAAATACCTACCTTTTTAGTATCTCAGCTCACAAAACAATATGTGACCGTCAGCCTTTCTGGTGATGCTGGAGATGAATTGTTTGCCGGATATAATCGTTATTTCTGGGGTAGTAGTATTTGGCAAAAGATAGGCTGGATATCCAAAGATTTACGACAAATTGCTTCAGGTGCCTTAACTAATTTGTCACCTCAAAGTTGGGATGAAGTTTTTAGTCATTTGGATGGTTTATTACCAAGCAAGTTTAAACAACCAAACCCAGGCGACAAATTACACAAACTAGCCGAAGTTTTAGCAGTTCCCAACTCGGAAGCACTGTACAAAGCTTTAGTCTCTCATTGGAAAAGTCCAGAAAGTTTAGTAATAGGTAGCAAAGAACCACCAACAGTCTTGAACAATGGTCAACAACTGGTAAATTTACCAGATTTTGTCCAGCGCATGATGTACTTGGATACAATAACCTATTTACCAGACGATATTCTCGTGAAAGTAGATCGGGCAAGTATGGGTGTGAGTTTAGAAGCTCGCGTACCTTTCTTAGATCATCGAGTTGTAGAATTTGCATGGCACATACCTCTAAATCTAAAAATTCGTAATGGAAAAGGTAAGTGGTTGTTAAGACAAGTTCTCTATCAGTATGTCCCCCAAAGTCTAATTGAAAGACCAAAGATGGGCTTTAGTGTACCTATCGATAATTGGCTGCGTAGTTCTCTACGAGATTGGGCAGAAACAATGTTAGATGAAAATAGGTTGCGTCAAGAAGGATTTTTTAACCCTCAACCTATTCGGCAGAAATGGGAAGAACATCTAGCAGGAAAACGAAATTGGCAATACTACCTTTGGGATGTATTGATGTTTCAAACATGGTTAGAAACTCAAAGCTGAGTAATTTCAGCAAAAATGTAAGTTTTGTCTTACTTGTATTGAGGCTCAATTTTAATCTCTATAAAACCTTTGCGTATCAACTGATTTTTGACAATGCACTCGAAAAAAAAACTTCTTCACATTATTACCCACTTAGGAATTGGTGGCGCACAAGACAACACTCTTCTTACAGTGGAAAAACACGATCGCACTCGCTTTGATGTACACATAGCCTCTCATCCAAATGGAAAATGGAGCGATCGCACCAAAAAAGCAACAGAACATTTTCACCCCCTCCCGAATCTAGTTCATCCCATCCATCCTCTTAAAGATGTATTATGTCTCTTTGATTTAGTTAAACTTTTCCACCAAGAAAAATTTGATATAGTACATACTCACAGCACTAAAGCAGGTATTTTAGGACGTTGGGCTGCACGTATTGCAAGAGTACCTATTATTGTCCATACAATTCATGGTTTTGCTTTTCATGACTTTATGCCAGCTTGGAAACGCCAACTTTACATCAATTTAGAACGTAGTGCTAAACCATGCACTGACTTTTTTATTACTGTTAGCGAACTCAACCGAAAAGAAGCAGTTGCCCTTAATCTTATAGAATTTGAAAACTCTCAAACAGTTTATAGTGGAATTAATTTTTCCAAATTAGATAGATTATCGGAATCGTCCCAAACTAGAGAAGAACTAGAAATACCAGAAGGTTGGCAAGTAATTGTTATGGTAGGGCGCTTAGATAGGCAAAAAGCTCCAAATATTCTGATTGATGCTTTTAGTCAAGTAATTCTACACTGTCCAAAAACTCTTCTAATACTTGTAGGTGATGGTGAACTTCGAGAAAATCTTCAAGAACAAGTATCTAAATTAGGCATTTCTCAAAATGTAAAATTTTTAGGTTCCCGAGAAGATGTACCAGAAATTCTCAAGATAGCTGATATTTTTGCTTTATCATCACTCTGGGAAGGATTAGGTCGTGCCATGACGGAAGCAATGTTAGTAGGTAAGCCTGTTATTGTTCCAAATATATATGGTATTCCCGAAATCGTACATCATAACCAAACAGGTTTACTTTTTGATGCAGGTGATATTAAAAAACTAGCCTTACATATGGTTTTTTTACTACACAATACTCCAGAAAGAAAACGATTAGGAAAAAATGCTAAACAACTGACAAGAAAGTTGTTTGATGCTAACTTAATGGTCAATCAAATTGAAGAAATTTACGAAAGACTACTACAAAAATGATCGTTACAAGCTAAGAGTATAGTGAATACTAACTAAATAATAAATTCTCTATTTGTTATCGTAAATATCGTATTTTTTTTTGCACAATGTCTCAAATAATTTGTTAAGGCAACTACGAATTTATCTTTCGATTGGTTGCTTATGAAAGGTATAAAGTCAAAATCCAATCTTTTCTTATCAAAACCCTACTCATACAACATGAAAACCCCCATCAGTCAAGTTATAAAAAACTGCGGGGGTTTGTATTTTTATAACTGACAATTACTCAATTGCAGATTGATAAACTTGCCGCAATTGTTGAAGAGTTTCCACAGTTTCTATCGCCTCCAATACAGCAGACAACACATCCACATTACCAATCCTCTCAATCTCCGGTAGCAAATTTATTGCCGATTCCCCAAACTTGAGCCTTAATCCAAACGCAATACCTTTAATTAAACCTTGTCTGAGTTGATTTTTTCCCTGCTCAATTCCCTGCTCAATTCCCTGCTCAATTCCCTGCTCAATTCCTTTTTCAATCCCAATTCGCTCAACACTAGTAACATACCGCATAGGAATAGTCTCCTCATATTCACGCAACTCTTGCCAAAAATCCTTCTCTAACTGGGATGGTAACGTCAACATCCAATCAATAAACGCAAACAAATTAATTACTTGTTCCCTGTCAAAACCCTGCTCATACAACCTTTTAACCAAATTTAACTTTTCCTGCTTGCGCTGAGTGCGATTATCACGGGTTGCTAACGCCGCCAAATGTGCCATTACCACCATCGCAAAAGGATTATTACTTGCTTCCAACTCCCCTTGTCTTTGCCTATAGTCTAACAACTTGACAATGGGAAACTGAAAATCCACCCGACAACCAAACAAATTATAACCGAACTGATTGGGCCGCCAATTAATACCCTCATCCCCCAATACCGCAATTGATGCCACCGAGCGATTATAACGGTCAAAAATGCGATAATTATAACTGTACATCCGCCGAGCAAAATCTGATTCGTGTTGTGCTTGCACTTCCACATGCACAAGTATCCAAGATTCTTCCCCATCCAGGCGATAAATTTTCACTAACTTATCAACTAATCGCTTTCCTAAGGAATAGGACTTACGCAACTGGCATATTTTTTTGTAGGGTGTGTGACGTTGCGAAAAAATTTGAACGTAGTAATGGGACTTGTAGCGTCACGCACCAACCACCAATTGTGACACTTGCGTAAGTCCTGAGGAAGCATCTCGAATTACTTGCTGTAATTCTTGATCTAAAAATTCTGGTTGGCATGTCCAATCAATTTCCCCATGAAATTGGGGGAAAAACAATAACATGAATTCTTAAAAATACAGTTGTAAAATATCTTTCCAAGGTGAATCAAATTCTGTTTGAGGATTGGTCATTCAGGTGAGATTTGCTAGCTTTTCCCATTTATTATCTCCTAAATGTCTGTCGATAAAATTCCCTTTTTGGGTCTGATAAGATATACATTCTAATGATTCCTAAAGCAAATCAACAGCTTCCAGGTTCAAGCCCAAGCAAAACCACCAAAAGAATTCATGAAGCTTTGTGCCCAACGATACAACAAGGGTTATTGGGTGGGGAAACATTATAGAACTCACCCAAGGAAGCAAAAGGCAAAACCACCAAAAAGAAGTCCGGGATATTTGCGTCGAAGGATTACTAACAGCATTTACTTAATAAATTTTGATGAAGGTCTTACTATTCTGTACAATCACAATTACAGCAGTAGAAAATACTAAATATTCTGTGAGGTAACAAATGAACATTATGATCCTAGGGGGAGATGGTTTTTGTGGCTGGCCAACAGCATTACATCTTTCCAATAAAGGTCACGATATTGTCATAGTCGATAATTTATCTCGCCGTAACATCGACAATGAACTAGAAACTAATTCCTTGACTCCCATTAGTCCAATTTCTGCACGAATTAAGGCTTGGAAGGAAGTCAGTGGAAAATTAATTCAGTTCTATAGACTTAATGTTGCCACAGAATACGATCGTCTACTGAATTTATTTTGCACCTACCGCCCTGATGTTGTAGTTCATTTTGCTGAACAACGGGCTGCACCTTATTCGATGAAATCTGGCGTACAAAAACGCTACACGGTTAATAATAATTTAAATGCAACTCATAACGTCCTCTGCGCTATCGTCGAATCAGGTTTAGATATCCATGTGGTACATTTGGGGACTATGGGTGTTTACGGATATGGTACGGCGGGAATGAAAATTCCTGAAGGCTATATGGATATCCAAGTTGTTAATGATACTGGTGACATCATTAAAAAACAAATACTCCATCCTGCTAATCCTGGCAGCGTATATCACATGACGAAAACCCAGGATCAGTTGTTCTTTCATTACTACAACAAAAATGACCAAATTAGAATTACAGATTTGCACCAAGGGATAGTTTGGGGGACAAATACTGCTGAAACAAAGTTGGATGAACGTCTAATTAATCGCTTTGATTATGATGGTGATTATGGAACTATACTTAATCGGTTCCTGATGCAGGCTGCGATTAATTATCCTTTAACTGTTCACGGAACTGGGGGACAAACTCGCGCTTTCATTCATATTCAGGATACAGTTAAATGTGTTGAATTAGCGATCAACAATCCTCCTGAAGTTGGTGAAAGGGTTAAAATTCTCAATCAAATGACAGAAACTCATAAGGTAAGAGATTTAGCCAAATTAATTTCTGAATTAACAGGGGTTGACATTCAATATATAAAAAATCCCCGCAATGAAGCTGCGGAAAATGAGTTATATGTTGAAAACAAATGCTTTTTAGATATGGGCCTAAGACCGACAAAACTTGATGTTGGTTTGATGATGGAAGTCACTGAAATTGCCAAAAAATATGCTCATAATTGCGATCGCACTAAAATTCCTTGCACTTCCACTTGGCGCAAAACTGAAATGAAATCTGATGAAATAAAATCTGAATCAGTATCGGTATAAGGTGTTCCTAAACGCTGGGATGATTGAGAACCAGATCCCCGACTTCTAGCTCAACATCTAGATTGAAAAGCGAAACCACTAAAAAGAAGTCGGGGATCTTTGCCCCTATGGGAATAACCAGATCCCCGACTTCTAGCTCAACATCTAAATTGAAAAGCCAAATCACTAAAAAGAAGTCGGGGATCTTTGCCCCTATGTATAATCCTCAAGCAACTGACTAACTACCTTATCCAACCCCACCGAATGGGCAGCTTTAAACAAAATCCGATCGCCTGGTTGAATATACTCTTTCAATCCATCTAATAACTCAACATGGCTGTTAAAGCATTCTGTGGGTATGCCTGCTACATTCCTGGCAATGGTTGCAGCGTCTTCGCAATCAACTAATACCAACAACCCATCTAACTGCAAATCTTGCACCGTTTTACCCACTTGTTGATGTAACTGGTGCGATTGCTCACCTAATTCTTTCATGGCACCCAACACGGCAATTCTTCTTGTACCTGGGGTGTGTGCCAATAAATTTAATGATGCTACCATTGCTTCTGGTGCAGCATTGTAGGTTTCATCTAAGACTACCACATCATTGGGTAATTCAAACCGTTGCGATCGCCCCCCCGGCATATCCACCACCACACCGGTTTGCAAACTACCCCAATCAATACCCAACACCTTGGCTACAGCCAAAGCAGCCATATAATTAGCAGCAATATGACTACCAGGCATGGGTAAATCAAACCTCATCCCCTCTATTTCCAAGGTTTGTATATCGATTAATTTACCTTGAATATCTCCACCGTTAAAACCAAAGGACAGTACTTTACCCTGCCATACTTGCCCTGCCGTTTCCATGAGTAGGGGATTATCGTAATTGAGAATTGCCACACCATCCCCGGGCATTTGGGCTAATAACTCACATTTGGCAGTAGCAATTGCCCCTTCCGAACCAAGTAACTCAATATGGGCTGTGCCCACATTGGTAATTACCCCAATAGTTGGATGTACTATTTCCGTTAACTCAGCAATTTGTCCTAACCCCCGCATTGCCATCTCAACTACCGCATAATCATGACCTGCATCCAATTCCAACAGGGTTTTCGGTACTCCAATCTCATTATTAAAATTGGCATGGGTTTTATGAACAGTACCTTGGGTAGCCAAAACCCCAGCAATTAACTCCTTTGTAGTGGTTTTACCCACCGAACCCGTTACCCCAATTACTGGTATGGAAAAGCGATTGCGCCACCACCTAGCAAGTCGCTGATATGCCTCTAAAGTATTTGCAACTTGTAAAACTGGCATATCCCCATATTGATATTCAAAATCAATTATGGCAGCTATTGCCCCCTTAGCGATCGCTGTAGGTACAAACCTATGTCCATCAAATTTGTCCCCCCGCAAAGCCAAAAATACCTCACCTGGCTTGAGATTGCGGGTATCTGTCTGTATCCCACAGCTAAGTTGTGTTAAAGCTACTGCCGATAAATTGGCACATTTAGCATCAAGAACATCTATAAGTTGGTTGAGGTTCGCAGAGCAAGGCATGATAGTTCCAGTATTTTTGCGGATTTTAAATATCTTAAACCCTATGGGATATTCACATTTCTTCATAAATCGATGAAGGAGATGAATTCGGCTATATACCTTATCCTTCAAGGGCATAGAGATAAAATTTTTCCAATTTTAGGATTTTTTTGTGGACAAAATAAAGTTCCAAAGTTAATATTGTTACACAGACTTGGTAAATCTGAATCTTCATCATCCATAAAATAGTGCCAAAGAAGTTAAAACTCCTTCGGCACATTTGGTTTATATGGGAATCAAACAGGATTTATCAAATCTCAATCTACTTATTAAATCTTTACAGGGGAACAAAGCAGGGAAAGAGTAGCTTTCGACTTTCTTCCTTCTTTTTGCCCTGTTCCCTTTGAAAAAGGATTTTTTGATTGTCCACAGAGATTATCCCCGGTTTTTGATCAGCATTACTTGCACGATTTGGTTAGCTACATCGCTGTCAATACCCAGGGAATAATACAAATCGTTTAAGAAACCTTGCTCTTCCCTAGTTACGACTCCACCTACAAGTACCATATCCGTGGCTAAGGCGAAGGCAGATTCCCTTAAATTTTCAGGTAAAGATGACTGTGCTGCGTTAAATAGAGCGTCTATACCTTCTTCTCGTAACAGATTTAGGAGTTTCTCAACCATCTCCATAATCGTTTCACTGGTATATGAATGAAAAAGTTTCATTCTCAGCAAGATACCGCAAATAGAACCTGCTTCCTCTTCATTCATATAGCCATCTGGGGCGATTGCAGCCAAGGTAATAGCAGCAACAGCTTCTGCTGGACTCAGCGAATCTTTAACGTGATTCCCAGAGTCTAATACATTTTTGTCGGATAAACCCATTTTTATTTACTCCATTAGATTAATGCCTTTATAGCCGTAAATTTACTTACAAAAATATATTTTTGTGTAAAAAATACAACTTATTTAGGCTGTATAATCTAGTGTTCCCAGGATTATGTGCTAGTGAACACAAGAGTTAAAGGGTTTTCGACTGGGTGTTATTTTTTTTGCTAGAGCTTAACGAAAATGCTTTGGTGAAGCGGAGTTAATATTATTTTTTTCAATAGATTCTATAGCTGCTAAACCGATACCAGAAACTGTGATTAACAGAAATATTGAGCCTAAAAAGGCTTGAACAAACATGTGTAGGGCTTCATCGAAAAAGATATAGGTAGTCATAGCTTGCTTCTCAACTCTCCAAGGTGCTAGTAATATTTACTTTCTTCAGCTACTAACAAATGACAGCTGAAAAATCACCAGCAATTGCATCTTAACAAAACTTTAGAATTTTGGCGAGAAGAATTAAATAGGTTTGTTTTAAGAATTAGATAATATTAGATAATATTTTTGCAAAGGTTTTTCAAATAAAATTTGACAGTAAACAATGTATTTGTTACTATTACCTACCGCTGTTTTACTGATGTAATTCTGATATTTTTAGTGATAAATTTTACACGTTGTTTTCTATAGCTAAACAACTGTTTAGAGTTGCTTTAACTGAGTCTGCGAGTGCATTTAATTCGTAGCCACCTTCCAAGCCAAACAGAATCTTAGGAGTTATTTCCAGGCAATAATCTGTAAATAAACCGTAGTCCTGGGGGTGAAGATTAATACTTGCCAAAGGGTCTGTGGCATTAGCATCATAACCTGCACTTATAATCAGTAAATCTGGTGTAAAATTACATAAAAAAGGCACTACTTGTTGTGTAAATAATGACTGATATATACTTCCATCACTACTAGGGGTTACTGGTAAATTTAATACATTGTTATGCATACCTGTTTCTGTAGCTTTACCAGTGCCGGGGTAACATGGAGATTGATGTAGAGAACAATAGGCGATTTGTGGATTGGTTTCAATGATTGCCTGGGTGCCATTGCCATGATGCACATCCCAATCTAAAATAGCAACTCGGTTAATTCCTGGCTGTTGGAGAGCATAAAAAGCTGCGATCGCTGCATTAGAAAACAGACAAAAACCCATACCTGTATTGCTTTCAGCGTGGTGTCCCGGGGGACGAGCCAATACAAAGGCGGGTTTACCAGTTTCTCGGACAATATCCACCCCATCCAACCAAGCACTAACAGCTAGTAAAGCAACATCATAACTACGGGGGGAAACAGGTGTATCTGCATCTAGATAACCTCCGCCAGTTTCGGCGATGTGTTTTACCTTATGAATATAACGTTTATCGTGTACTGCTTCTATAAAAGGTTGGACAGGTCGCTGTATGATGGGTGTGGGGGATTGCCATTGGATTTGGTTGGCGAATGGGGCTGATTTGAGGGAATTTACAATCGCAGTTAACCGTTCTGGTTTTTCTGGGTGGGAGTATCCGGTTTTATGTTCTAGGAACTCATCACTATAAATTACTGATAACATGGCGATCGCTAATTGGGAAAAATCAGAAAAGTTGCATGGCTTGAGAGAATTCCACAAAAAAGATGATCCAATCTTGTGGGATGGGCATCCTGCC
>JASJCX010000165.1 GCA_030065255.1 Calothrix sp. MO_167.B42
GAAGCCGATCGCATTTTCACGATTTTAATGGGCGATCGCGTCGCACCCCGCCGTGAATTTATTGAGACCTATGGTTCTAAACTTAACCTGATGGATCTGGATATTTAAAACGAAGGAAGAAGGAAGAAGGAAGAAGTTGGGAATTGGGATGGAGATTTAGACCCCAACCCAATTCTGACACCGTATGACGGTGGGGAATTAAACCCATATATTTCAGTTAAATAAAGAATGTAGAGATGTATTAGTACAGAAATGATAAACTTTCCCCCTTGCATTATGCCCTTGGGCGAAGCAAGGGGGCTTGGGACACAGAGCGCTCCTCGTCCGGAGTGTCCGGTGCGTCCGGTGCGTCATCCGGTTGAAAATATCTAAAAGTTTTCCTCTACGTGCGAAATGTGGCCCAAAAGCTCTACTGCGTTTTGTCGCCAGAAGGAAACCCCGAACTGCGAACCATCGGCCTGATTTTGCACAATCTTGGCTATCCCTTGAGCGTGCAACCGATTCGTCCTGAAAGGCGTTGCTGAATACTGGGATGATTGTCCGTGTAATATTGTTGGTGAATAATTTTGACACTTTATAAATTACGTATACAATTGGGTAAATATGCAGAATAATTGCGACTATTATTCAAAAAAATGATACTAGCCAGAAAAGTTTTTTTATTATGACTAAAATTTCTGTAATCCATTATTTAGCTGCATTGCCTGGTGCAATAGACAGGAAATTTTCGTCAATACTACCTTTACACAATAAAACAGCCTATCATTCCTCATCAAAAGATAATGGGAAAGCATTATGACACACAACAGCAAATTACACTACTAGCCCCAATCCCTAGAACACTGATTCAGTATTCAAAATCCTAAGGAAAGACCAGGGTTTTTTGGGGTCGCAAAAAGAAAAAATGCTTTTAAGATACCTAAAAATCAGGCTTTTGGTTCTCGCATTTTATGAGTGAATCGGTGTTGTAGAAAGCAGAAAACTTTAAACTCGACTTTAGCCATTTACACGTTTACTAGATTTCAGCAGCATTATGGTTTCACAGAATTGTTAGGGAGTAAAATCGGATTAGGGATTTTAGGTACTCCGGTTTTAATCAAAATTCTTGACGTACAAAGGTTTGAGGATTTCACTCCTAAATTGCTCTGACCTGCACTGCAATCGCTATTAGAGACAATCAGAAGGATTAGCGGGTGTCTCCAAGGAGGCTGGAAAATGAAAATAAGAATAGAAAGTGAGTCTGCCAAAAAGTTGAGTTTAACCAATGGTTTGCAGCAAATTGGTTGTGAGGATGACGTAATACTTGATTTCTTGCTAGAAAAACAAGTTCTTAGTTGTTGGTGCTGGGCTGCAATTGGAGCGTCAATAGGGAAATTTTATAAAACCTGCTTTCTTACTCAGCAGCAAATCGCAGATAAACTTCTTAATATTTCTCCAGGAAAATCATCTAAGGTTGATGACATTCACAACAATAATAAGCAGCTTACACTCGACAAAAGCCTTAAAATAGCCAAGTCCTATAGTCACTGGAGTTTAGGACGCCCCAGCTTTGAACGTATTTTGCTGGAATTGACTATGGGGCATCCAGTTTGCGTTCGCATTGAATGGTTTACAGGTGGTGCCCATTACCTAGTGATTAAAGGAGCAAATCCCAAAGAAAAATCCCTTTATTTGGATGATTCACTCAATGGCCAATCTATCATGAGCTATAGTCATTTTCCTAAACGTTACAACGATATTGGAGGAGTTTGGACAGAAACATTTTGGACAGCTCCTAATATTGATAACCAGAATTCTGAAACTTTGTTCGATAAACAAGATTTTGGCAACCGTACCAAAAAGGTAACAAGAAAATGAGTAATTTTGATATTGCTATTGGCTTATCAGCAAACAGTGTAGATAGCGTATTAACTACACTATTTGCTGATCCCACTGCTAAAGCTAAGTTTTTTCGTGGATTCTACACAGACGATATTGCCAGAAAAGGTACAGTATCTTCAAGTTATGAAGTTAATGCTGCTCCGACAGTAACTTTGGCTGCCCCCAATCAAGCTAATTGGGATGCCGCAATCAAAGAAAAAAAGGATCAGCCACTCCCCACAGAAAATTGTTTTCAAATTCACTTTTCAAGTATTAGTGGCAGCATATCTATTGATAACGGCTCCCCAATTAATGCTGAAGGTTCCCTGGATGTTTATTTGACAGCTGCTATGAGTCAAGGCGTTCTGTCTCTTGATCCTTTAGCAGTTCATCTAGATACGTCTAGTTTTAGCGAATTCGACAAATGGTTAATCTCCAATGTCTTGGCACCTGCCGTCCTAAAAATGGCGAGCAAGATTCTGGACAGTATCAAGCTACCAGCCCTGCCACGTTATGAGGGAATTACTTTTAGAGAGCCAGAGCTGGCAATCATTAATGGGCAGTTAATTACGGCTACTACCCTTGAAAACAATGGTGCTTCTTTATCCTTAGCTGGTTTTTCTCCACCTAATAAAAACTACTATACGTTGTTGAGTCCCGCGCTCATTAATGCTGTACTCAAAACTCACATACCAAAAGTTGAAGCAACACTTGAGCGACATAAAAGCAATGAAAAGAAAGTAGGTGACGACGTTGTTTGGGCCAAGGGTGCTTACGAACTGAACTTGAAGGATTTCAATGCTATTGCTGATAATTCCGATTCGACAAAAATCAATATTTCCGTAAAAGCGGATATTAGTGTGTCAGGTTCTGCTGGAGGTCTTGTCCCAGCTTTAGTATGTCCAGTTGGCGCAGCGTTAAATGCATTTTAGCCTTGCCATTGATGTTGATACTGAGCAAAAGTAGTCATTTTAAATGAGCAATTACGATCTATTGGTTGGTCTTAACCAAGATAGGCTAAACTTGATTAGTCAACAAGTATATTCATCGGATACACTCAAACAATCACTCTTTGTTGGCGGAGAGTCGGGTCAATATAGTGGTATGAGTTATACCCTCAATTGGGTAATTGCTTCACCGCTAACTCTATCTCTACGCTCGCCAACTTCTGATGAGTGGCAAAAGACCATTAAGGAAGATGGTAATAGGGTGGCTCCTCAATCAGGTGCTTTTATTGTCGATATTCAAAAGCTATCCTTGAAGCTGAATACCAGTGCCGATACTCAAGATCTGGACACAACTATTCCAGTACAAGCGATTTGTACGGCAAGGGCTAGTGGTAACTCTCTGACTATCAACGCCTTAGCAGTCATTGTTAACTTATCTCAGTCAACAGAGTTGGATCGCTTTGTTATTTCCAAAGTTCTTATTCCAGCTCTATTAAGAGTGTTAAATAAAACATTGGCTGGCATTCAGCTACCCCAGCTCTCATTTAGTGGTATTAGTCTTACTCCTCCCATTATTGAAATAAAAAATGGATATTTGCTGGCAGCGTTTAACCTTTTAAAGGACGGAACGCCCTCTATTGGTGATGCTCAAATTCCCAGCGATCCATTTTTCTCACTAGTCAGTCATGAATTGTTGCAATCCGTGGTTAGGCACCAGGTACACAATAATATTCAAGGGCAAGAATTTAATCAGTCTGGTAGTGAGGGAGTAGTGGGTTTTTCTGCTAATTATCATGTTTGGGGGAAAATCAGAGGTCTTTCTGTATCGACCACTTCTAATCCTTTGAAACTTCATGCCAACGCCTCAATTGATATGTCAGCATCAGCCGGTATTGATACACCTGTTGGGGTTGTTGTTGATGCCATTGAAGATGCGGGGAAGGCTGTTAGCAAGGCTGCTGAAGATGTAGTAAAGGTAATTATTAACCGGATACGTGGAACCCTTTCAAGTAGTAAACGAGACAGATTTATCTATCAATTTTTAGTTTAGTTTATCTGGAGTGACAAAAATGTCTGATATTGGTGTTAGCTACGACATTAACTATTCTCCAAAACCGGTAGGAGTTAATCTAGATTTAGGTATTTCTAATACTACTGTAAAAGTAGCCTTAAACGGTGTTCCTACGTTGCTGGTAACAGCTACACCCAGGTATAGTGGCAATATCCTTAATGCAGCAATTTCCGCATTAGGAACGCCACTTGCAAATGCTATCACCCTTAGTTTAGGAGCTTTTGCTGGGCAGATTATTAATGGCAAATCATTTAATGTAACAACTGTTCCTAACTTACCTTTCAACGTTGAGGGGGTAAGCGGTACGTTAAGCCCTTCTAATTTAAATTTATCTAACTTTCATGATCAGCTAAAAATTAGTGGTGATTTTACACTCAATTAAGGAGATAAATAATGAGCGACACTTTAAAGACTGGCGAGGTCAATTACGATGTCAGTTATTCACCTGACCCGTTAGTAATTGACATAAAACTATCCAGTGAAAACAAGAAAATCAAAGTTAAAATTGATGATGTCCCTGGTTTAAAGGTCATGCTGGAACCTAAGTTTACTACTTGGAATCCTGTAAATAATATCTTGACTGCCGTTGGCAGCTTGACCAGCATTCTTGCTTCAGAAATTCCATGGGCACTTTCTAAGCTGGTAAAATTAATACCGCCAATAGATGTCTACAATGTTCCAGACATTCCTATCGATCCGGCAGGAGTCAAACTTAAAATATCCCCCAGCAACATCAAACTTGAAAACGAAAACGGATTGCTAATGGTTTCTGGCGATATTGATATCTCTGGAAGCTGATCCAAGAATATCTTCACCATTCAAAATAACTAAAGGAGTAATCATGAATACATCAAATATAAGCGCAAGATTAAAAGCAGAATTGGTTTCGTGTGGCATCAAAGATACACCAGCTTTTCCACTTGCCTTAAATGTCAAGATGCCTGAAGCACACGAGTTAGATAACGCCAATCTAACGTTTCGTTTTTACGATTTTTCCTGCTCCAATTCGCGAACCATTCAGGCTATTCCTTTGGAAAGTGAGCACAGTGGCTACAGAAAAATGAAAATAAGTATCGAGCAGCTTAACATTGTGGGTCGATACGCCATTGAAGCAATGGAAGTGCCAGCCATTGATCTGGATCTGGGTGGAACGTTAATGCCCTTCAACAGCAAGTTCAACAAACCTCGACCTGCTGGGGCGGATGAGGGAACAGGTTTTTTTAATGAGCAGGAAAAAGAGGAGTTCCTCAACCAAGCTCGTGAACAGCGCACTCGTCTGATGGATACTCCCAATGGTCAACAACTGATGGGAGTTTATGATGCCCACGAAGAAGTTTTTACGGAAATGTTCCAAAACAGCAATGCAGTACGTACAACTTGGCAGCAGGGTAATGTTACAGCCGAGATGGCGAGCCATACATCAGATGCCATCAAGCAGGATAGTATGATAAATCCTCCACCACAGGAGAAAACATTTGGTCAGGGCTTTTACCAAATGGGTTATAACAACAATGCATTTATACAACAGGTGTCGTTAGCTACTGCCTGTATGGCTGCGGCTAAACAAACCGAAGGTTTACCGAATGATGCCAAGATTCCTAACAATAAATATAGTCAGGCAGCTCTGGCTGCATCAAACTTTAAGCAGGCTGTTTCTACTACTGGGAATACGCAAGATAACACCACGCCCAAGACGGCTAATCAGGTTTACACTGATGTTGAGACTAATTCAGGGGATGTTCCTCAAATGACGCTGGATGAGCTTAACAACATACAATCCCAATCGATGGGACCTGGTGGTGGAGCCACTGCCGTAGCAGAAGCCAAAGAAAATGGCTGGTATATCTTATCTGAAGACGAAAGAACACGAATGCGTTCGATGATGGATCGCTGCTATGCGGAGTTCTGCGCCTTTGATGAAAGGAAACCCTTACCTTTATGGGAGGGAACCTGTTCTGCTAGTATTTGCGGTACAGAAATTTCAGTTTTATTGTCTGAAAACACCCCAGAGGTGATTATTGAGCAGGTAGAACTGCCTGTTTTTGATTTCGAGTTGGATGATAGCCAGTGGGAGGAGGATGCAGCAGATATTGCGCGTGAAAGATTGTCACAAATTCATTTTGTTCGCAGTCTACTGCATACGCAAATCTCTAAGTCATTGGAGTTAGCAACACTACGAGCCTGTCAAATCAGTTAGATGGTTGCTATTCACCTAAACCAGTCAAAAAGTGTAACAATAATTTCGACTAAGTAAGCTGGAATTAATCGAGACTTGAAACGTTAATAGCCCAGAGAATCAGGCATGAAAATAACAACTCAAGGTGACTGCTTAGTATTAATAGATCAGCGTTCCTGCGAGATAGACTCCTATGAGATAGATGTATTAGGCAACCGCAACGAAAATTTTCGTATTGCCAATACCCAGTTCACTTCTGTGTTTGATCGCATTCTAGAAGAACTGCTCAGCGAAGATATTGAAAGATTTCAATGTGTTTTAGAAAAAGCCCTGGAACCACAAAAAGAATATCTCACCGACACTGAGCGACAGCTTTATCGACGGGGCAAAAAGTTACGTCCCATGATGTTAATGCTATCAGCACGAATGATCCATGGTGAAAGTGAATTGCCAGAAAAGGTGATTTTAGCCGCAGTTTCTTTGGAAATGCTGCATGTTGCGTCTTTAATTCATGATGACATCATTGATAGGGCTTTAATGCGCCGAGGCTTGAAATCTGTGAATGCTACAAGGGGATCAAATACTGCGCTCTTAGTGGGTAATTTACAGTTTTTGCAAGGCATTCGCAGTTTTTTAGATGCGATAGACACAAACTCAGAAATGGGTTTAGTGAAACAGGTATTAGATACTGCATTTCGTATCTGTTGCGGAGAGATCGATGAATTAAATACCAACCCCTATTGGGAGTTGAAAAAATTGAAAGAGCATTACTACGAGGTAATTGAGCGTAAGACAGCTATTATGTTTGGTTTAGCCTGTGAAACGGGTGTTGCACTAGCCCAGGGACATAGCAGTGATGCTCGACGGGCAGGGTACTATGGTCGTCGGGTAGGACGTGCTTTCCAGATCATGGATGACCTATTTGACAATCTCCTGCCCACAAATATTGCTGGGAAAATTCAGGGAACTGATTTGGCGCAAAAGCGTTTTTCACTGCCGATTATCTACGCCATGGAAGAGTTGGGAAATGATCACTTAGTGAGCAAAATTGCTCGTGGTGTTATATCGCCGAGTAGTGAACAATTAATCGAAGGTGTGGAGGCAATCAAATTAAGTGATGGCTTTAGCCGAGCTTACGCCGATGCACGTTACCAAGCCCTTGATGCTTTAGAATTCCTCGCTCCTTTTCCAGACAACCAATATAGAAAAGCTCTAAGCGAGATTGCACTTTCTACAGTAGATCGTAGTTTTTGACTATTGAGAAAATCATGACCTTTTTCTCATTTCTTTATAATACTCTTCAGCCTCGGGTCAATAGCAGAGCGAATAAGCGTTTTTGGCTGCCAGGTGTATTGCAGGGAATAGACAACCCCAATCCTGCTGTAGGCGGTAAACTTTTACCTTTGAAGGGGTTAAGCTGGCCGTTGGGAAAAATAGAAGGCGAGGCAGGGCAGACCATTACTCTCTCTATTATCGGTGCTGCACGACCGTTAA
The DNA here is from genome assembly GCA_030065255.1 of Calothrix sp. MO_167.B42. Lineage (GTDB taxonomy): Bacteria > Cyanobacteriota > Cyanobacteriia > Cyanobacteriales > Nostocaceae > Calothrix_A. The sequence continues at coordinate 7,550 of JASJCX010000165.1, forward strand.
TAGAGCCTGCTCAGATTAAACCTTATATGGATGACCCCTATGCAGCGGTGTCGATGAATGATGGTATAGTAATGGGTCTGGATAATATATTTGTTTACCCAGATCCATCGATCTATGAAAGTCCTGAAGGATATGAAGCCACCATTGAGTTGAAGTTTGAAGCCTATGATGATCTACCTAAGTTTTGTATCAACGGTAGTTATCGGCTAGATCAAAAAGTGGAAATTCAGGACTCAAGCCAACCTAAGGTTAGGACTATTACCGGTACAGGAACCTTCACCTCTCAAATTACGAATGTCAAACTTCAGGCAGATGTTAAGGTTCGGATTGCAGGTAGTGGTAGTTCTCGGAAACCTATGTTAATGATCGCTCAACTGCGGCTAGTTTCGATTACGGGAATCGGCTCTCCAGTATTTGATACAAAAGTTATTACAATTAATGCAGAGCCGGGTTTTGAAGAGATTTGGCGGAATCTTTCAAATACAGCCCTAAATGATTCAAAAACGCGAGCCACAATGTTGCAAAACCTTATAAACACGCTGAATGAACCCCAAAACTTGCACTCATTGAGTACGACTCTGAATCAGCAATTTGAAAATGTACTGAATAATTTGCTGGGGAAAGCCGAACATTTGCCATCTGATAGTAGTAATGAAGTTTCTAATGTAGCCGATCTTTATCTGTTTGACAGACTGAGGGTTGCTTTTAATAACCCTGATAGCCATTTATATCTCCCTAGACAGCTGCTTTCGATTAATTCACCGAAGGTTGAACCGCTAAACATCGATCAAATTGATATTGGTGCACAGAATATTGCAGGGTTATCTTGGCAACCCAATATCCTTGATCAGATAAAGATTAATGGTTTGGCAAATAGTTTAGCGAAAGCAGAAAACATACGTCTACAACAACCTCTATTAACAGTATTCACTTCCCAGGGTGCTCTTAGTAGCCATGGGCGAATGGTAGATGGGAAAGAAATACCTGCTGCTCCCTTAAAAATTTATGCCAATTTTTCTTTATCACCTCCAGGTGACATTTCTCCTGTCACAGGAACATTAACGGTCAGTGTAAGTAACAGTCAGCTTGAGATACTTGTAACAGTAGCAGATACTATGCTTGATGATCTTGTTATTACTCTCAAGAAAATGATGATAAAAGTCGATCTTAATTTAATCAAGATTGATCTCAATATCACCTCTGACTCTAGGATGAATGGCATGGCTAACCTTTTAGTGAATCAAGATTCAATTAAGCAGCAACTTGTAGAGCAATTAAATGAGCAGCTTAAGAACAATCTGACAAGTATTAGTCAACAGGTGAGTGAATCTATCGTGCAATATAGCAAAAATGCATTGGACAATTAACTGAAGGCGATTTCTAAGAATTTTCATTCCCCTGTTCACTTACCCTTGAATTATAAAAGGAGTTTTTCCATGAGTCAGCTTAATCAGATTTTGATTGTGTATCTGACGGTGCCAGCCAGCGATTTTTATTTGACTAAGATGCTGGCAAAATCAACCAACCCCAGTTTGGAGCCTTTTAAGGCTGGCAAGGTGGATGTGGGTAGTCTTAGTTTTTTCGGTCAGAAGATTAATATAAAGCTACAGGATTTTTCTATCGCTGGGCTCACAAATATTCAGATCGAGAAAGAGAATGGGCAACCCAAAGTAGAGATTAGTGGTGATACTGTAACTTTTGTTGCAACTTTCCCAAATACAGAAGCTTCCCCAGCCAATGTGCCCACAAAACTTACTGCTCAAGGTAATCTCTTAATCATTGCTGGAGGTGAAGCTTCACCTTTAGTGCCTATTAAGATTATGGTGAATGGTGGGCAATTAAAAGGCACATTTAGTGCTACAGGAAATCCAAAACAGATCGACAGCGTTAATATCAAATTCACCAACTTAAATATGACCACGGAAACAAATTCTTCCAATATTGTTATGGATCTAAGTCAGCTTGATTCTATGTTCAAGCCGCAGGTTGAAGAAATATTGAAAAAGCCTTCTACATTGGAGGATCTGGTTCAAAATTTGAACCAGCAAGTTAATGAGCAATCAGTATTAGCGGCGGTTAGTAGTGCTGGGACACAATCTGCACAACAAGCACTAAAAGATTTTAGAGATTCCCTAGCATGACAAATGTTTTTATCTTGGCAAATAATTTAGGAGTTCACAATGAAATCAGAACAAGAAATTGACAAACTTTTAGAAGCCATCCCTACGGTATCCACAGATCAAATAGGGGAGATTGACCATAAACTAGCAGAATTTATTTGTGAAGTAGACACGGAATCAATTCCATCATTTATGAAGAAATTTTCTAGTGCTCTTTCAGAAAACACCTCTTTACAGGATTTACCTTCGGAAAATGTCTCCTTACAGGATGTTCTTTCAAATAGTTCTAAGACGGTTGGGACAATAGAACTTCCCCTATCTAGTGGGGAGACTTCCAATTCTTGGATAAAAAACAAAAATCGGCGTTTCGGCAACAATTTTAAGCGTGTTCATCCAAAATATTATGCATACCCCAAAACTCTCGACGATATCATTGCGCTAGTAAAAAGTACTCCTGCCGAAAGTTCCATTGATGTCTATAGTACGGGACTTTCTCCCAATGCTCTATTCGATAAATCAGCTGAGCGTTTGATGTTGATAAAAGGCATGAAATGTCCACTTGACTTTGAAACATATAAAGATAAAGATGAGGAAAAAAGTATCTATCGCAATGATCCCAAGGCTCATCACTACCACAGAACCCAAGCTGGTGTGTCCTTAGAGGATTTTATGGATCACCTCAATAATCGAGGATTAGCTCTGAATTTTGCTGGATATACCCCCCAAAGCCTGTTTGGAGCAGCGACCACCTCAACCCATAAGTCTGGCTTTTTGCCTCCGTTAAGTGACCTTGTGTTGTCAATCGATGTTGTTCTAGGTGATGGTGAAGTACATCGGATTGAGCCATCTGATGGTATAACGAACCCAGATATTTTTATTAAGAAATATCCTAATCGAAAACTGATTCAAGATGATGAAATTTTCTACTCAATATTCGTTATAGGTAATGTAGGGATTGTATATTCGATAATTGTGCAAGCAGAATCTCGCTACAGTCTCAAGCTGACTAAGAAATACTACCCAAACATTGATGATGCTTCAGAGGAAATAGAAAATATTCTCAAAAATCAGTGTCAGAACAAGGAACAGGACAATGAACCTTGGCAACTGGACATATGGGTAATCCCAAAGACAGCACAGGCTATGTTGATCATTCATGAAAAGGTTAAGCCGGCAGAAAACATTCAGCTTCTTCCTAGAAAATCAGGTGGCATTTGGTATCTCATAGACGAAATTTTTCTAGAAATCGGTTTACCAGTATCTCTGCTTGACACTATTTTCTATAAATTTCCTCAGTTTGTGGAGCAAATCTTGCAACGTTTTTTCCCCAAACAAGAAGCAGAAACAACTCCTTTGGATTGGCGAGATTTTCTTGGAGATAGTCTTCCACGGTTCGCGATGATGGCTAGTGAGACGATAATTGATTATAACGGCGATAGTGATAATTTTGACCGTCATTTTTTGAACATTATCAAGAAAATCGCTGAGCAAACCAATCACTTGTATTACAGCTCAGCAATGGGCATTCGGTTTGTAAGAAAGTCCAATCATGCGATGTCTATGTTCAACAAGAAGGACGTGAAACGATTTGTGACCTTTGAGCAGCCTGTGAAACATATAAGCAGAGATGGAAGGAAAATCTTGCAAGCTATTGATGGATTGTTCCTTAGAGTGGGTGGTAGACCTCATTGGGGACTTAATAACTTCCTCAATGAAAGTCGAGTCCAAAACCTGTATGGAGAGCAGTTTGACACCTACAAAAGAGTTAGAAATAATCTATTGAAGGGTAAACCAGATATATTTAAATTTCCTGATTTTATTGACAAGACTAATAAAGGATCTTGTGCAAGTAAAACTGCTGTAGACCTTCTGTGAGTATCAGATATGGATTGTTAAGATATAATGGCACATTCGTTGGCCAGATAGAGCAAGTATCTGGTGATGGTAGCTATGACCGAAAAAGAAAGGGATACAAGCCCCCGGATTTATCCGTGGAAAACAACAAAGGATTTTATCATTATTCCAAGCCTCTGGCTTTAGACATGGGGTCAATCTAAAATCCAAAATCCAAAATCCAAAATTGAATGACACATTTGATTGTTATGACACCATTAGCTCCCGAGGAGCCAAAGCAAGAATTCTACCTCGTAGGAATGCCAAGATAGTTAGGGGAACTCCAAACAGAGGAATTAGAATGATGGGGAAGGTGGCAATGTTCTCCATCAGAGGTACTTGCATCAGGGTAAAGGTTAAGTCCGTACCCACAGCAACCACAAAATCCAAATGATGAGGAAACCGGGAGACGTAGACACGAAAAGGGCATTATTGTCCTTTTCCGTGCCTAATGTTACAATCCAGAACCCTCTAGTTAAGAATTAGCCTTCCGACATATTCACCTCAACCACATTTGCTGCAAAGCTCTGGTAAGCACCACCAATCTGCTTTGCCATTGAGTCAGGGAAAACATGGAAATCCTCATTTTTCAAGGCTTCTATGATACCCGATGCCACCAGTGAAGGCGGTTCAGCAATCTCAGTCAGACCTGCGGCATCACCCATATCTGTGGCAATGGGGCCGGGATGAACACTTAGTACAATTGTGCCCTGCTCCCCTAGTAGTTCCCGTAATGCCTGGGTAATGGAATAGGCTGCGGCTTTGGAAGCAGAGTAGGTGGCGAAGTTAGGGAATGTCTTCATGGAAACCACAGAGTTAAGTTGGACAAAGACCCCACCCCCGTTGGCTTTGAGCACTGGTGCAAATGCCTGAGCCATATGAATCAGACCATACACATTGATATTCATCTCAAATTCCAGGGATGCGATCGCATTGCTATCCAAGGGAGTAGTACCCTTAAACGCTCCAGCATTATTAACTACCACCTGTACATCTTGTGCTGTTTGAGCAGCAGCAACAATGGATTGGGGGTTACTTAAATCAATGTGAATTGGAACCACCTTGTCACCATATTTTTCAACTAGTGGTGAAACACTTTCCACCTGACGCACGGCAGCGTAAACTTTCTTGGCTCCCCGTTCGATAAATGTCTCAACCAGCACCTTGCCAATACCGCGATTTGCACCTGTAACGAGAATGATTTTGTTGTTGATGTCATAAGTCATGGGAATTTCTCCTAAATTTGTTTGTAATTGAAAAACTTTGAACGTTCGGTCTAAGTTAAAGCAAAAAAAATTAGCTATCCTCTAGAAGAGAGATGGTGGCTTGAAATGCTCCTTCTAAGGTAGTATCCTTATCCATTACGCGACCAAGCAATGCCATGCCCTGGGTTGTACAGAGCAACAAACGAGCTAGATTTCGTGGATCTGCATTACAACTGAGCTCTCCTGCTACTTGGGCACGTTTTAGAGTTGTCGTAAAGACATCTTCCACTTGCTGTAAATAAACTCGCATAATAGAAGCAATCGCTTCATTGTCTGTATTGAAATCGGCAATATTGGTGCCCAGCATACAACCATAACTTCCGGGTTGACTGTGCATCTGTTGCCATTCCATCAGCAAGTGCTTCAGATTTGTCAAAGGAGAACCATCAGCACCAAGGCGATGGCGTATATCCTTAATAGTGGTGCGGGCATAGTAATCCAGTGCTTTGAGGAAAAGCGACTGCTTATTACCAAAGGTGTCATACAAACTTTTTTTACCAATCCCCATATTGTTAAGCAATTGGGAAAGGCTGGTGGCTGAGTAACCATGAGCCCAAAACACTTCCATCGCCTTGCTTAAGGCTACTTCTGTGTCAAATTGCTTATCGGGACCGCGAGTCATTAGCTCTCCTTTGTGTGTTTAACCATAATGTAAAGCTAACACAACTTAAACCAAATGGTCAAGGTTATTTTGTGAGAGCTTTGACCTAGGTATTGTTTTTGTAGACAAAACTTAACAACTGTAGACAATTGTCAACGTTTTTTCATATTTTTTATGGGAAACCCCCAAAACTGCGCTGCATCGCTATTTAAAGCCCCTCGATTCATCGATGGGGTAATAATTCTAAATTTTTCCGACTCTAATTCTTTAACTTCTTTTTGTAAGAAAAAGTTGAGAAAAGTCCGGATTCCAGAGATAGCTGCTAGTTTACCTAGGGAATCCCAGCTTGGTGATACAGCAGTTGCTGCAATATCTGCTGCTAAAAGAAACTCCAAAGATAAGGCTAAAGACATTCCTAAATTAAGGCGAATTGATAATAAATTTTCTTGACGATGATTTCGTTTTAAGATTGAAGGTAGCTTCTGGATACTTTTTAAAATTGCAACAGCAAGAATTAACAGAGCAATACATTCTATGCCTATTTTTAGGAAAAATGCAGTTTCTATTAAGATACTTTCAGCGAAATGATGGAAATTTTTCGTATTCTCTGAATGAGCAGTTTCAGTGGCGGCAGCAATAGTGTACCAAAATCCTTTCCAAGTGATTATTTGCCAAGGATTAATCCAACAGGTAAATGCAGAAGCAAATATTGACATATTTTTTGATTATTGGACTCATTTTTGGGTAATAATTAATGTAGTTTATCAATGTATTTGGGATTTAGTACTTGATGGTTGATGGTTGTCTGACTATATAAGTTTGCTAAAGCTTCAACATCAATTCATCATGCATCCTATCCTTTACAAACTAAAGGAACTCGAAAGCGATCGCCAAAAGGAGGGATGTAAGATAATTGCAAGATTTCCCAAGCATAAATTCCTGCTGGAATACCAATATCAGCCAAAATCAATTCCCCTGTTTTATCTATTAATAATCCGGTTTTAGGCAATGCTAGAGTCATTGTCCAACTGGCATGGATGTATTCTCCAATTGTTTCACCAGTAGTAGAATCAACTCCAGAAGGAATATCCAAAGAAAGGATAGGCGCACCCGTGTTATTCGCCCATTTAATTAGTTCTAAAGCATTACCTCTGGGTGCAGCCCGTAAACTATAACCAATCAATGCATCTATAATAAAATCTACCGGTTCATCGGATGCGATTAAATCCCCAATTGCAACTTCTTTCCCATCAGTATTCTGATAAATATGGTATTGCCATTTAGGAACCTCTGTTAAACGATCTGGGGAAGATAAACATAATGTTACCTTTGCCCCACGGTTAGCAAGATGACGCGCCCCACAAATACCACCGCCACCATTTCCACCACTTCCAGCCAGAATCATAATATTAGCTTTTTGCCACTCTTTGCCCAAACAATCAATTGCCTGCAAAGCCAAATTTCGCCCAGCATTTTCCATCATTTGGAACAGGTTAGGTCCGGTTTCTTCCATCGCCACTCGGTCAACTTCAATCATTTGTTCTGTGGTTACCGATGGCACCTGAATGCCTGTGTCTGTGAAAAAGTTTTTGGTCACGGTAGTTATTTCCATCTTTAAATCATAGGCTTTACTTCTACTTTACCTGTCTTGGAACAAGTGCTAACTTTTAACACAGTATCAGTCCCATCAGTTTTCATTTTGACTGCTATTTTTGCACAAGGTTAATTTGCATGATGACTCATCGTTGTTGCCTCATCCTTTTTATCTAGATCTGAATTTATAAATTTTGATGATTGTAACCTGAAATTAATTATGAGATAAGCATCCATGAAGCTATTACTTATGGTACTATCTGCATAATTTTTAGAGATGTTTAATTGATCTAATCACAGATAGAAGAATGATTTTAGACCATCAGTGATAATGTACTTTGATAATGTACTTTATCACTATCAATTCGCGTTACAATCATAATACTGTGTCTTTGATGGTTTAACCTATGACCACCTTCTTCCCCAACGATGCAGACTTACATCTCCCTGACAGCGATGGCAAACCAATGGCAGACAATACCGAACAATTTCGTTGGATTGTCTTGATTAAGGAAAAT
>JASJCX010000166.1 GCA_030065255.1 Calothrix sp. MO_167.B42
TACTAGCACTATTTACCAACTACATTATTTATAAACACGTCCGCTTCACCTTCTGGAACGAAATATTTGAATTTGTCATGTCTTTCCAAGCAGGGTGGGTGACAATGATGGCACTGATTAACCCCAAACTTGGTTCATTTAACGTTACAGATAAAGGGGTAAATGTAAATAAACGCACATTTGACTGGCAATCCATGCGTGGTCTGGTGATAGTTACTGCCCTTGTTGTTGTCTCTTTAATGGCCATACCTTACTGGCTATTACTACGTCCAGAGGATACGGAAGCGGTATTAGTAAACACTCTGTGGTCCGGATTTAATCTGATGTTGTTGATAGCAGCATTGCTAGTAGGTTTTGAGCAGCCCCAAATACGTACCTCTCACCGCTTGCAACGTCGTCTTCCTGTAGTCATTTCCAGCAATGGACAAGCTATTATGGGTGAAACCACGAATATTTCTGAGACAGGGGCATTAATCAACTTAGAGTCTTGGCCAAACCTACCAGATGAAGTTCAGATAGAAATCATGGGGGATTTTAGTGCCCGCGCCACTATCACAGCCAGGGTTGTGCGTCTTTCCCCGATTGATAATAACTATACCTGTTTAGGAGTTGATTTTATCAATCTCTCCCGCGAACAACTAGATGCTTTAAACTTAGTGTTGTATTCAGATGTGCGGGAATGGTATTCCCAAAAACGTGAGGATATAGACCAGCCATTTGCTTCTCTGAGTTTTCTGGCTACCAGTTTACCCCGCTCCTTGCGCGAGATTAAACCTACCGATCGTCTAAAAATACGCAAACAAGTACAGGCTCTAGGTCAACTTTACTGGGATGGTCATTTTTTCCCTGGTTTAGCTACAGAATTGGGAGTTACAGGAGTCAGGATGGAGTTGCAAAGTAATAAGTCCTTATCTGCTGATAAATTTATTGGACAAGAGGATTTACATAGAATGCGAACCGTCAAACCATTAGTTGGTTTACTTTTAGCTCATCAACCAAATCCTTCTGTAGCCGGGGAAATGAGTGATTGGATTGGAGATACACAAACAAATATAGATCAATTGCCACAAATTGACAGTTTCGACCCAAACAGCAAAAATTCAGCTCCTAGTCGTTTTATTGCCGAAGTTATTGTAGTTGAAGAAGATAGTATTGGTAAAATTATTCTGGAGTTAAAATTCCCAGAAAAATTCCAGCAACGGCAATCTACAAAGATAAAAGAGCTGTTACATACTCTTTAATCTCAGTCGTAGGGTATAAAACATATTCTGGATAATTCTGGGTAGATAGAAAATAAATTGCAGAGGCTCAGAACCCCGACTTTTACAGAAAAGTCGGGGTTCTGACATCCATTATTAATCTGACAAAAGAGTCTGCATATATGCAGACTCTTTTACGTTTGTCAATTTTAAATAATTAATCAACAAGCAATTTTATGATTCTTAACAGGAAAATTTTAATGAAATAGTGACATAAATCACGGAATGCCATAGGCTAATTTTATTAGTTATGGAAAACTATCTCCTGAACTGAATTTATTGTTATTAAGTAACACCAGTTAAATTAAATATCAAACCTTACCCCAGCTCAAGCCACCCCTCGACCTATTAAGGAGAGGGGAAGGGGTGAGGTTAAATCTTATATTAATTGCACCTAACTACTTAACTAAAATCATATTTATGGCTGTGGAAAACGAATTAGTGAATTTAGCAAATTTAGAATATATTCCTTATATCGATCGCAATGGGGAATTACCTGAAGTATTGCAGAAAAAAATCGGGGTATATGCAATCTTTAATCAAGAAAAAATCCTGCAATTTGTGGGATACTCCCGTGATGTATATATGAGCCTAAAACAGCATTTAGTCCGCCAGCCACAATTATGTTATTGGGTAAAATATCACACTATTGAACGCCCCAGTCGCACGATTTTAGAAAATATTGAGAAGGCTTGGATTACAGAAAATGGAAGTACGCCTATTGGCAATGGAAAAGATAAAGAAAAGTGGACTCAAGCCATAGATGTTAAAGCCTTAATTACTCCAGAAGAACAGGCTGAATATGATAATCCAGTGAATGACGAAATGGCAAAAATTAAAATTATTAAAAATGTCGCTAGGCGAGTGGAAGCAGATATTTTGCAGGTTTTGGCACAGCGAGGTTTACAAATACAAATTCGCTTTAATCCTAAGTTGAAAGAATCAGGTTTATTAGATTTAAAATAGTATATTAAAACCCCAACTTTTTGCAAAAGTCGGGGTTGTAAAATTTTCTATGTTTAACAAGGCATTTATTCACAGAAAATAGTATTGATATTACTCAACTCAAACCAGGTGCGATCGCCAATAATACCATCGATAAATAATCCAGTTTGCTTCTGGAGGTTTTTAACTGCGGTTTCTGTAATTGGACCAAAATCACCATCAAGCTCCCCTTGATAGTATCCACCAATAGCCAGTCTTGCCTGAACTTTTTCTACTAATTCACCCTTACTGCCTTGCTTGAGAATTGGCATATCTACTGGAGCACCTTTGTAAAGCGATCGCCAAGTGCAATCGTCTACAATACCATCTTCTACAAGGAACTTCATACTTTGGTAGAGGATAACGGCTTGTTTGGTGTTTGCACCAAAAATGCCATCAATTACTTCTTCCCCCGGAAATACGCAAGCATCTTGCTCATTTAAGTAGACAAAAGCTCGATGGGGTAATAATAATTTTTGTAATTCTTTGACTGCTTCACCCCGAGAACCTTCTTTAAGTATGGAGTTTGTAATTTTTGTAGAAGATGTCATGGTTATGACTCCTAATATATTTTGACTCTGATTTTTTATAGGCAATACAAGGGATGGCAAATCCTGTTGACAAATATGCTCCAGTCCCTTGTATATAATGTTTTCAGAGTTAACTACAAAAATCCGTGAAAGTATTTCCGATGACAGTTATTTTTCTGTCACAACTACAACTTGATGGTAACAGTTTTGACTTCAGTGTAATGCTCTAAACCATATTCACCTAGTTCTCTGCCTATACCAGATTGCTTGAAACCACCGAAAGGTGCAGCAGCATCAAAGACATCAAAGCAATTTACCCACACCGTACCAGCACGGACATTATTCGCAATTGTGTGCGCCTTGGTAATATCTTGAGTCCATACAGCCGCGGCTAGACCATACATAGTATTATTTGCCCGTTCAATGACTTCATTAATGTCTTTAAACTTGATGATACTCATCACTGGACCAAAAATTTCTTCCTGGGCAATTTGCATATGATCCTTAACGTCGGCAAATACCGTCGGTTGAATAAAGAAACCGCGATCGCCAAGCCTATGACCACCACATAACATTTGTGCCCCTTCTCGCATTCCCGACTCGATATAGCCTATTACTTTATCAAACTGGTCTTGATCTACTTGGGGCCCTTGTTCTGTATTGGATTCAAAGGGGTCGCCCACAACCCGGCGTTGGGCACGTTCTACACTCTTGGCGACAAACTCGTCATAGCATCTTTCTTCCACAAACAGCCGCGAACCCGCACAGCAACACTGTCCTTGGTTAAAGAATAAAGCTTGGTGGGAACCTTCAATGGCTGCATCCATATCGGCATCGGCAAACACAATGTTGGGACTCTTACCTCCCAATTCCAAAGATACCCGTTTCAGGTTACTTTTGGCCGCTGCTTCCATGACCAAATGTCCAACTTCCGTAGAACCAGTAAACGCCAGTTTATCAATATCCATGTGATTAGCGATCGCAGCCCCGGCCGTTGGTCCGTATCCCGATAGCAAATTCACCACACCCGGAGGAAAACCCGCCTCAATAATCAACTCACCTATGCGTAAAGCTGACAAGGGAGTTTGTTCAGCAGTTTTCATGACTACAGTATTGCCAGTTGCTAAAGCTGGGCCTAGCTTCCAGGCCTGCATGAGTAGGGGGAAGTTCCAGGGGATAATCTGCCCAACCACACCCACGGGTTCATGGCGGGTATAGCAGAAGTAAGGACCGTTTATGGGAATAGTCTTTCCTTGTACTTTATCTGCCCAGCCTGCATAATAGCGATAACAAGCAATGACTAACCCCAAGTCACCATAGGAATTTTTTAATGGCTTGCCGTTATCTAAGGTTTCTAACTGGGCTAATTCGTCAATATTCTGCTCAATTAAATCCGCCAGCTTGTACATTAATTCACCCCGGCGAGTGGCAGACATTTGCCGCCATTCTCCACTGTTAAAAGCCATGCGAGCTGCTTTTACCGCCTTATCTACATCTGGAGCATCAGCTTCTGCAACATCACAAATGGTTTCCCCTGTGGAGGGGTTAATAGTTTCAAATCTACGACCGCTGACACTATCTACCCACTCATTGTTAATCAGCAGTTTGGTGGGACCAATTTTTACCTGTTGCTCTGGTCTTTTTACCGTAACCATCAGGTCCTCCTCAAGCTTTTTTCAAAAATTCTTATCAATTTACAAATTACGGAAATAAGCGGGAATTATAGCAATTTTCCAGCTGAATTTCCCTAGTTTTTGATTGTTCTAATCACCATGTTGTCTGAGATACAACAACCATACTGTATTTTTTAACATATTATTCAATTTTGCTTTACATAAAGTTTACAGAATTTAGTGCAAAGCTCATTTCTTGAGACAATTTCAATATAAAATATGTTTATTCTTCTGTTTCTTAAACCATTAACTTGGCTAATCGAAGGCATCCGCACCGAAAAGGCGAATCACTTAACCATAATCAGCAGGATTAGTTATCTTTAAGCAAAAATAATTATTATGGAACTTCTTGATCGTATAACTCTCAATCCTCAAGTAATGAATGGCAAACCAACTATTCGCAATATGCGCTTTTCGGTGGCACAAATGCTGGAATTATTGGCTGGGGGGATGAGTTTTCAGGAAATCCTAAATGATTATCCTTATATCGAAAAAGAAGACATTCAAGCTAGTCTAAAATACGCTGCTCTGATTGCAAATGCGCGAACCATCCGAACTCTCAGTGTATGAAATTCATTGTGGATGTGGATACGCAATTGCCACCTCGATTGGCTACATACTTGACAGAGCAAGGATATGATTGTGTTCACACGACTGATTTTGAAGATGGACATCTATTGGGAGATGATGAAATCATTCTCATTGCTACAGAGCAAGATCGAACGGTTGTTACAAAGGATTCGGATTTTTCAGAATATTTTCTACTCAGAGGTGCTCCACCAAAAGTTTTGTTGATCGAATTTGGGAACATTGGGAATACTCAGTTGATAGCATTATTTGATCAATATTTTCATGAAGTGATTGCTGCCTTTGAGAGTGATAGTGAATTGGTCATTTTTCGGCGAGATGAAGTTATTGCTTATTGAATGAAACATAAAAATTTACTAACATAAGGTAAATATTTTTAACGGCTTTTTAATACAATTATTACAGGCATTAGACCAAAAACTTCATAAAAATTATGTTTACTCACGCTAACAAAACGCAGCAAAATAAAACGACATCGGCGGCTAGTAAACTTGCTCAGAAGCAGACTAGTGGTACTTCTAGTTTTCAGCTTGTAGATAATCGACCTGAAGCCATTGCTCAAAGAAAACTGCAAGAGATGGCGAATAATAGCCCGCAGACCAAACAAGCGTCTCAGTTACAGGCTTTTGCTGCAAATCATCCTGCTCAACAACAGCAACCCAGTCAGAAAAAAGCAAGCTCGGAATCTGGTCGAAGGGTGGGAAGAGTGAAGCCCACTATACAAATGACAAGGGGAGATGATGCAGGGTTGGAGAGGGAAGGAGATGTGCTTGAGGTGGGGAAACATTATAGAGTAACCGTTAGCGGACACAAAATGAAATTTGATGATATTGTAATAATTACAGATGATAAAAATGTGCCCGATGGGTATGTAAATGTGAAAAGGGCGACTAATCCAAAAGAGCAGGGATTAGTAAAGAGCGATCATCTAAAAAAACTAAGTTTATCAGAGGGTAGGCAAGATAATAGCCTTATAGGTCATCACACCGTATTCAGAGCACCAGGTGGTACACCAAATACCCGCATGGAAGTGGGTATTGGTGAGGAGGTGAGGTTTCAGAGTGATATAACTAGAGACTGGTTTGCAACATCGGGGCAGTTGAATAAGAAAAAAGGGAGAAGAGTGCAGTGGAAGGCTCCTGATAAAGAAGGCTCTTCGGAAATAGGTTTTAATAATAGTGACGGTAGTAAAAAATCGATTAAGATTTCTACTATAGTGCCTACCGGAATTTCAGTTATAAATAAGACAAATCTCGATGACAGATACCCTGCGGATATGGCTGGTGTAGGTATGTATTTGCAACTAGAGTTATTGCCGAAAACGGTTTCATTTGGTAACGTTATGTACCAAGAAGGACCAGGAGAAGCAGAAGGAATTACTGGATATTATATGCAGGTTGACTCTAAAACATTGGAGCATCAACCAACTATTGGGTGGGGTAAGGTACATGAAGATAATTATATGGGGGGGGACAATGTAACTACACCATTTGACGGGGAAAAAGGACCATATAGCTTTGGTATATTTCTATGGGAATGTCCATTCTACTATAAAGAAACATCCTCTGATCCTTCGGACAATCATAAATTAGATTACATCCAAAAATTTATTATGCACGACCAGACAGGCAAAATGACAGTAGAAAAATTCGGTGAAAGTCATACAAGAACTCCACAAGGCATAAAACGGCCGAAAAGCTAATACTTATTCTCAGCTTTATTACCCATATCAAACCCAATTTACTCGATACATTTTTAATTCGTAATCCATCCCTAGGGCGAGGATATACCAAATTTAGTGCGATCACTCTTGTAGGGTGCGTTAATGAAATGTAACGCACCACAGATATAATAAAATGAAGTCAAACATTATCAAGATTGATTATGATACAAAATATTAACGTTGAAGGATTAAAACCAGAGCAAATTAAAGAGATACAAGCTATGGTAGAAGCATTCAAAGCCAAAAATCAAACTAATAAAAATGAACCTGAGATTGATATGATTGAATACTTATTAGAAAATCCTATTCATGTTGATAATTTAGAGTTTATGAAACGGGAAGATATTTATGACATAAACCAATAATCATCTGTGTTTTGTCGATATCTAATACTTGGCTTTATGGTTTTTCAACAGATAAAAAAGAAGAAACCAAAAGATTATTAGCCAAACAGTTAATCAAAGTAAAATACATCATTATTAGCACACAAGTCATCAATGAAGTTTGTCGGAATTTGCTCAAAAAACATAGAATTGATGAACAAAGTGTCTTAAATTTAATTAGTTCATTTTATCGTAAATATCAAGTTATTTCATTTAATCTTAACATTCTTGCAACTGGGTCAAATCTTCGCACTCAATATAATATTTCATTTTGGGATAGTTTAATTATCTCTTGTGCATTATCAGCAGGTGTAAATATCCTGTATTCTGAAGATATGCAAGACGGCTTAATTGTCGATAAAAAACTTACTATTATTAATCCTTTTAAATAGTGCGATCGCTGAATCTCCCGTCCCCCTCAACAAATCGTCTGAATTACTCATGAACCCAACCCAACGCGATAAAAACGCAGACTGCATCGATCGCGAACTCAGTTGGTTTAGCCAGATATTAGAACATCGGTTTCAGCTTCGTACTGAGGGAAAAAAAGCGCAAAGAGATTTGTTCAACTTAATTGGGCCCCCAGAATTGCCAGAGACAGATATACCCTACGCCGAAGTAATACATAAATTCAACCTACAACCCGCCGAACGGCTAATACTTATTCTCAGCTTTATTCCCCATATCAAACCCAATTTACTCGATACATTTTTGATACGTAATCCATCCCTAGAGCGAGGATATACGGAATTTGGTGGGTTGATGGGAAATTCCCACGGTGGCTTTTTACCAACCTGTGAAACAGCCATGTTTTTATTAGCCGATGACAACCTCTCGGCTCGACTTGATTACGATCGCCTGTTCAGGAGCGATCGTATTTTATTCGCCCAGGGAATCCTTTACCTGGATCATCAACACTTCAACGAACCACCATTATCTGCCGCACTCCATCTGAGTCCAGAGTATCGCCAGCGCATCATAACCGGACAATCCTATACTCCCACCTTTAGTTCAGTATTTCCTGCTCAACCCATTACAACCAACTTAGAATGGGATGATCTCGTACTCGATCCAAGCACGCAAGAACGGATTGATGATATCCTCACTTGGGTTCAAA
Organism: Calothrix sp. MO_167.B42; assembly: GCA_030065255.1. Taxonomy (GTDB): domain Bacteria; phylum Cyanobacteriota; class Cyanobacteriia; order Cyanobacteriales; family Nostocaceae; genus Calothrix_A. The sequence goes on from JASJCX010000166.1 coordinate 8,258, forward strand.
ACAAGGATGTTCTGATGGACCAATGGAATTTGAAACAGCATATTAAGCCCGGTTTTCGCAGTCTTTTTCATGGTCCACCTGGAACGGGAAAAACCATGACTGCCTGCTTACTAGGAAAAAAGTCCGGTTTACCTGTGTTTCGGGTCGATGTTTCTCAAATTATTTCCAAGTACATTGGCGAAACCGAAAAGAATCTCGCCAGACTCTTCGATCAAGCTGAAAATCAAGATTGGATTCTGTTTTTTGATGAAGCAGACTCCCTATTTGCTAAACGGGTTGAGAGCACAAATTCCAATGATCGTGCTGCCAATCAAGAAATATCCTACCTATTGCAGCGCATTGAAGACTATTCTGGTCTAGCAATCATGGCAACCAATTTGAAATCTAATTTAGATGAAGCATTTGCACGCCGTTTCCAATCCATGATTGAGTTTTCCATACCAGATGCCAAGCAACGTCTGCAATTATGGCAGAATAGTTTCACGAACAAGCCATTCGATATTGCCGAAGAAGTGGACTTTGAAAAGTTGGCCAATGAGTACAAGATGACGGGTGGCAATATTATTAATATTCTACAATATGCCTGCATCAAGGCAGTTAAACGAACACCACCAAAAATCTACGAGGATGATTTGCTCACAGTAATTCGTCGCGAGTTGTATAAAGAAGGCAGGCAAAATAACCGGAATGCACTTAGATGGATGTGAGTATAATTCGTAATTCGTAATTTGTAATTCGTAATTATTGCCCCATAAATAGGGCTTGCTGTTCGCGTAGCGTAGCGTTAGCTATAAAAGTCTTTTGGTGGGGGTATGGAATAGGGAACAGGAGACAGGAGACAGGGGACAAGTAGGGGCGGGGTTTCTCCGCCTTTGAGAACAAGGGATAAGGGACAATTTCAGCCTATTTTTTATCATCAAAAATTGACAGATGCAAGGATTTTCAACCTAAAATCCTAATCCCCGATCATTCAGCGATCATGAAATTAAATTAAGGCTTTCAATAAAGCTTGCAATTTTAACTGAATTTCTGCCAATTCCTTATCCGGATCTGAACCCGCCACAATACCAGCACCAGCATACAATCTGGCGCGATTACCATCTATTAATGCAGAACGAATACCAACAATAAATTCACAATTTCCCTGGGCATCTACCCACCCTAATGGTGCAGCATATAAGCCCCGCTCAAAACTTTCATAGCAACGAATTTCCGTACAAGCGATATCTGGTAATGTTCCGGCTACTGCTGGGGTAGGATGCAATTGAGCCACTATTTTTAAGGGATGTACATTAGCTGGGACAATGGCACTAATTGGTGTCCATAAATGCTGAATATTAGACAGCTGTCGCAAGCGTGGTGCTAGCACTTGGGGTGACAGACCCAGTTGAGATAAACTTTGAGTAATAAAATCAATGACTAATGTATGTTCGTGCCTTTCTTTTTCACTATTAAGTAAACTTTCAGCATAAGTAGCATCCTCTATAGCCGTTGTCCCCCTAGGAGCAGAGCCAGCTAATGCATCTGTAATCAGTCGTTTTTGAGAAATACAAATTAATCTTTCTGGACTAGCTCCAATAAAGTTTTGACCTTTGCCATTACTTGTGGAAAAGATATAACAATTTGGGTGTAATTGTCTGAGGGTATCTAATGATTTAAATAAATCAAATTCACGATGGGAAATTACATCTAACGCATTTGCTAAGACGATTTTTCTAATTTTCTTGGCTTGAATTTTGTTTAATGTTGATAATATGGAAATTTTAAATTCTTCAGATCCAACTACATATGCTTGGCGAAATTTATTTTCTTGCGGAATAAAAATCGGATAGCTATCTTTGAATGAATTTATAAGATTAATTTTTTCCCACAAGGACTGCAATAAATTAGTAATCTTTATCCCAGGAGAAATGATTAAATTGGCTAGTAGTATGCATTGTTCTTTTTTGACAGTAATTTGCCAACGGGGTAAAAATATAGTGGCTGGATAAAAAGGATAATCTAATTGTTCATTTTCATGAAAAAAACTAAATCCACAAAAAAAGTAAGGTTCAGTATATGATAAATTATGCAGCGCAAATTTACTAATCTTGCTAATAGCATTTTGAATAAATTCCTCTGCTTTCCCAAACCTTCCTTGCCCAGAATTTTCTTGTTTAATGACAGCATCAATGGCAACTATTGCCTCTTGATTAGCTTGATTTTCCCAATAAAAATTAAGCTGATTTGCCTTTGACATTTTTTTGAAGACAACTAGGGGATCTACTAAGTCAACTTCTAGAGAAATACTGGCAATTTTTGTACAATTATTTTGTCGGCAATTGTGCTGAATAGATAATAGAAATTGGTATAGTTCCTTGTTGTATACAAAAAAATCGGCAGGGCATGGTGAAACTGTCATGGATCTGAAAATAGTTAATTTTTTTGAAGTTATCTTTCTAAACAGTGGTAAATCATGGTCGTATTTTTACAGGTAGCATAAATAGAGGCTTTTTTACTAGATAATTGAAAAGCATGCCGGGGTCAAATTTTCCCAGCTCAACATAGCTATATTGCCTCGTTTGTGCTAGTTCAGGCAATATGCTGTCTAAATACGGCTTAACCAATTGCAGCCTACTAGGGTGTGTTTTGACTGTTACTAAAATCAAATAGCTGCCAATATTAGGTTCTACTTAAGGGCAACAATTGCAACTGATGACTACAAAACAAATTTCATCTGACAATCAAAAATTATGGTTGGCGGCTATCAAACCGCCAATGTATAGTGTGGCGATTATGCCTATCTGGATCGGAACGGCTGTGGCTTTTGCGGAAACAAAAAATTTCTCCATCGCCATTTTTGTGACCTTTGTAGTTGCTGCAATTTTAATTCTGGCTTGGGAAAATCTCAGCAATGATGTTTTTGATGCAGAAACGGGTATTGATACGAATAAGCACCATTCCCTAGTTAATTTAACTAGTAATAAGAAATTAGTATTTTGGTTGGGAAATGGCTGTTTAGCTTTGGGCTTACTTTTGATACTAGCAATAGCTGCTTGGCAAAAAGACTTAACTGTAATTGGCATAATTTTACTTTGCTGTGTTTTAGGATACCTCTACCAAGGACCGCCATTCCGCTTGGGATATCGGGGTTTGGGGGAAGTTCTTTGCTTTTTTGCCTTTGGTCCGTTGGGTATTGGTGCTGCTTACTACAGTCAAACCCAGAGTTGGTCATGGATGAGTTTAGCAGCTTCAGTAATTGTTGGCATTGCTACATGTTTAATTTTATTTTGCTCCCATTTTCACCAAGTTGAAGACGATTTGGCCGCAGGAAAGCGATCGCCAATTGTGCGTTTAGGAACCCAAAGGGGCGCTCAAGTCTTATCTTGGTTTACTGGTAGTATTTATGCTTTTAATGTTTTATTTGTGGCTGTGGGAATTTTCCCCATGTGGACATTACTGAGTTTTTTGAGTTTACCCTTTGCCTGGAAGTTGTGTAATCATGTGCAACAAAATCACAACCAGCCAGAAAAAGTCAGTAATTGTAAATTCATTGCTGTAGCCTTGCATTTCTGTAGTTGCTTGGCATTTGGTTTTGGTTTTATTATTTCAGTCACGGTTAGTAGTTAAAAGAATAAGGAAGATGGGAAAAAATATTCTGGTTTACTCCCAACGGGAGAAACTGCACTAACGGCTTGGGAAATTCTATGGAACAAGGGATATCGCACCTTCAAATAGAAAATTGCAGTGGATACTACTGCTTATGAGTTGGAAATTTTTCACCTGTGGCAGAATTGCAGTCAATATTGACATTAAACCATGATTATCAAACTGCGATCGTCTTAGGGCGGCTCCTTCGGAGCATCGCATTAGATGAGTCTGTAGCTACTTTAAACCAACTTATGGACTGTTATGAAGGAGGTTGGCGGGGTATTTTCACGATTAAGCCGGGAATAGCTGGCTCTCCATCCCGTTTACGTCAATTTTGCCAACTCTATAAAATTGATACCGTGTTTTCATCGGTGATGGAAACTGCAATTGGCAGACAAGCTGCACTGCAAATCGCTACGGAATTAAGCACTCAACCCGGAGCATTTGGTTTTGGTATCGATAGCTGGTTTACTGAAGATGAGGAGACTTGGCTACAGGATTTATGGCGACACCTTTAGAACATTTAAAATATATTAGCAATGAACATTGGTTAATTGGTATTGATAGCCAGGAATTACAGCAACTAGCGACGGAATTTTATTTAGAATTAACGCCATATTTACAAGAGTCAAATCCACCGAAAATTATTTTAGCCCAACCAAATCCAGTCAAATTTTTAGCAGGTTTTATTGCGGCTTGTACTGCTAAATTTCCCATTTTTATTTGTAATCATAGTTGGGGAAAACAGGAATGGCAACAAGTGTTGGAGTTAGTACAACCAGATATTATTTGGGCACCAGAGAACATCATTTTTTCGCAAATAATAACATGGCAAAATACAGCCATGGCAAGTCAAAAATCTATCCCCAATCGGATTATGATTCCCACTGGTGGTTCTTCTGGTCAAATTAAATTTGCTATCCACACATGGGATACACTCATGGCATCAGTACAAGGATTTACCACATATTTTAATTTATATCAGGTGAATTCTTTTTGTGTATTACCTCTCTATCATGTGAGTGGTTTAATGCAGTTTATGCGTTCTTTTTTGACTAGTGGTAAACTAGCGATCGCTCCATTTAAAGAATTAGAATATAGTCAAATATATAATCTCGATATTACAGATTTTTGTTTATCTTTAGTACCAACTCAATTACAAAAACTGTTACAACAACCAACATTAATTAATTGGTTATCTCAATTTTACATGGTACTTTTAGGCGGTGCTCCAGCTTGGCATGAATTACTAGCAGCAGCAAGACATCATAAAATCCGCCTCGCACCAACCTATGGCATGACAGAAACCGCTTCTCAAATTTCCACACTCAAACCAGATGATTTTCTCCAGGGAAAAATCAATGCTGGTCAAATACTTCCCCATGCAAATGTAACAATTTGTAATGAATTGGGGCAAAAATTAGCAAAAAATCAAGTCGGTAATATCTATATTCAAGCTAAATCCTTATTCCTTGGTTATTATCAAAATGATTCTCAATTACCAATTACCAATTACCAATTTAAAATTGATGATTTAGGTTTCTTTGATGACCAAGGATATCTGCATATAGTCGGTCGTAATAGTGATAAAATTATTACAGGTGGTGAAAATGTCTATCCAGTAGAAATAGAAGCTGTGATTAGAGCCACAGGTTTAATAGTTGATATTTGCGTAATTGGCATACCAGATGAATACTGGGGACAGGCTGTGACTGCTATTTATGTACCCCAAAAAAACTTAGATTCCCACCAGAAAATTATCCAATTGCTCAAAGATAAAATCAGTAGATATAAAATTCCTAAACACTGGATTGTAGTTGAAAATATATTTAGGAATGAAAAAGGTAAAATTAATCGTCAAGAGCTAAAAAAAATAGCGATGAATTCTCTAAAAATATCTGCAAAACACACCTTAAATAAATTCTCTTGATTTTCTTCTTTCCGTGTTTTCTGCATTCCTGCGATTTGTATCTAACCAGTGAACAATTTGACTGGGTAACTTGTTTTTTTGCCTAGTATTAGTATCAATACAAACGTGCCTAGTTACAGCCTTACTCACAATCATATCAGCCATGAGAATTTCATAGTTGATTTCAAATTTATCAGCACTTAATTTTTGTGGTGTTAAACTTACCACTAACTTATTCCCACAAAACATAGGGCGGAGAAAATCTATACTAGAATGGACAATTGGGAATGCTAAAGATGAATTACCAAAAAAATCTTGTATATTAATTCCCGATACTTCTAAAGACTCTTCATAGGCTTCATGGCAAATAGCCAAAGCATTAGCAAAATATACCACTCCAGCAGCATCCGTATCTCGAAATCTGACAGTGCGGTGATAGGTGAAAGACATGGTAATATTTAATATGAGAAAAACATAGAAACTAGACAAATAGCCTACTCTCACCATTAATTTTACCGCAATAAATCATCTGCATTTAATGAATGATAAATATCACGGGAATGGGGATTTAAGTAAGGATATTGTAAATCAATTCCCAAATGGGCAAAATGTTGGCGAATGATTCTCATTTTACTTTCACTGGTATTTTTACCTCTTCTCTCAGCCTCTAACAAAGCATTAGCGATGATTTGACATAGGTGGATACCAAAACTTGCTTGGGGGGGATTTGTTTGGTTCGGCTTTTGGGCGAAACTCAGTCCTGGTGCTAAATATTTGGTAAACAAGGGAATTTCTGGGCGAAAATGACATTGACAATCTGGATACACAGCTTTGAGTATCTTCAGGATTGCTGGGTAATCACCACAGTCAAAATAGAGTAATCCAGAGCTATAACGTTTGTAAGCATTGGGATTGTAAAGAACTTGAAACCTAAAAGGAATCCCAGCATTATTCAAATGGATAGTTAAATTATCCATCAGAGCGATCGCTCCTTTAGGGGTAATATTAAAATATATTGTTCCTCCCACTAAATCCGTATCTGGCTGATGGGATTTTTCCGCACCAGAATTACTCATCCCCACATAAAAACCATTTTCTAATCTATTATTAGTCATCCACACAGCAATGGTTCGACCAAGTTTAGGGTATTGCCAAGGTGATTCTATTAACCAGTCTGGCTCTATGTGCAAGTGTAAACCATTTTTAACCACAGCTATACTTCCATCCGGCTCTAAACGTAGTACTTGCCAACCGGGATCGAAATAACCTACCCCATGATTACAATTGTGTAACTGTTCATAAAATTTCCAGTCAATTCCCACAATCAAATTATCTTCTATATTTTGGTATGGTAAATAATTTTTCTGTTTAGTATTTTCTGACAAAATATGTTTCAAAGTACCACTAAAATAGATGCCATAAATAAAATTTCTGAGTAATAATTGTAGATATTTTTGCTTTAATTCGGGAGGAATTTTCTGTAATCTCTCTACAATTTTGGGTTGTAGGGTGAATGGTTGATAATCAGGATGATAAATGTAAAAATTAGGTTCTATGTGGATATTTTTAGTAATATCCGATAAATAATCATAAATACTGTGAGTGTTAAGATTTACCATTTATTAGTTAGAAAAATATTTTGAATTATTAGAGGATGATAGTAAAAGTATTATTTTTAACATTAAAAACTATTAAAATCTAACCCCCTAGGGCGTGTTTTCAAAGCCATCTGTAGGGTGCGTTATAACTTTAGTCTACCGCACCCAAAACTTGACATAATGGTGCGTTACGCTCCGTTTTCGGGTTATATTTTGAAACTTGATTTAATCTATAGCAATGGACTATTGGTTAGCGGGACTTAGACATTTTTTGTGCAAAAAACAGCCTCAAAGCTTTATATGTCAATGATTTTACGTCGAATTGGTTGTTTTCTTGATATATCTAGGTTTGAGCGATTTTTCGGGCTTTGAGGTTAATTC
>JASJCX010000167.1 GCA_030065255.1 Calothrix sp. MO_167.B42
CCGGGGGCATACCCATAGTATGTCATTGCGAGTGGAACGAAGTGAAACGACGCAATCACAAGGTCTTTGGGATTGCTTCTCTTCGGTCGCAATGACGGTTATTTAAACGGACATGATATAATATCAATTTGAAAAAGAAACTATCTGTTGGTAAAAATGATTACTGAAGATGGAAACTGGAAAAGTTTAATTTTAAAGATATAATATCAATAATATTATGAATATGTTTCATTTAGATATTTTTTTGATAAAATTAACGGATTATCATCAATATTGTTTTTCCATTTATCAAGTGTTTGTTAAGCCTTGATTTGTGTTAATATGATGAAGGAGTTTATTGTTAAATGCTGATTATATATGCGTACAATGAATTCTATTCATTTCCATTAGCAAGATGATCGGGTTTATACATTTTATAAAATATGCGTGGGCAAAATCATATTTTAGAGAAAATTACGTACAATTTAACTCATCATAATTGATTCTCGGTTGACTAGACCAAAATCTTTGTATAACAACACAATCAATCGAAGAATAGGATGAAAAATTTATGGGCGATCGCCAGTTTTTTAAAATTAAAGTTATAACTTTATAAAAAGTTTATACAAGTTACAGTAATTACACTAAGTTGATTATTATCTAATTTAAAAATAAATAGCATATAAGCATATAATAGTCAGTTGCCACTTCAAAAATATGCACATAGACTAATGTTATATTGTCTGTAGCAAGTTTAGTTACAGATGATATAAACTTTTTTTAACAAATGCAGAAAAGCAAATAAGTTTATGCGTAAAAATAAAAATCTGCTATTTGTCATAGCATTTTTACTGTCAAACTCTTTTCTACCACTTTTAATCAAACCAGGTCTTGCAGGGATACCCGGTACAGAACCTGTCTCTTTCTGGAATCCTCCCTCCGATCAAAAGGAAAATCAAGATAATAGAAGTAGAACTAGAACTAGAGGAGGAGCATCGAGAGACGGAAATAGCTGTGACATTGCCAAAACAAAAGCCCCTACTGATTTAATGACACCATTGATACCAAAAAGTAATATTGGTCTCACACAAATGGGTCGTCCAACCCTTCTTGTTTATCTTCCTAAAAGTAATGCAAAAAAAGCATTATTTACCATTAATAATGATGAAACAGGAGAGGAACATTATCAAACATATTTAACTTTACCTCAAAAGCCAGGTATTATGAAAATAAATATTCCTGATTCCACATCAGAATTGGTAAACAAAGTTAAGTATCAATGGTCTATTGCTTTAGTTTGTGGTGAAAATACAGATATAGAGCCAGATAGTCCTTCTATCCAAGGATGGATTAAGCGAGTTTCACCCATATCTAATACTATTAGCCAAACTCAGTCCCTTGATCTTAAATCAGTGGAAAAATTGGGTAGAGCTAGTCTTTGGTTTGATATGCTCTCTGCTTTAATGAAATTAAGGCAATCTCAGCCGAAAAATATGGAATTGAAGAAAACTTGGACAGCTGTGTTAGAAGATAAAAACGTCGGACTCAAAGAATTTGCAGAACAACCATTCATTAATTAGTTAATGAAAATTTTCTAGTTTCAACTCACTGTTAATAAATCACTGACTCAATTAAGGGAAGCAGATTAAATAATATGCTCCCTCTACAATTGAACCTCACCCTCGCTTTTTACTACGTAAAAATCTTTCCTTCGACCTATTAACCAGAGGGATATCCGACAGGACAGGGTGAGGCGCGTACATTTTATTTTATCCTCAATCCTAACTATCAAAACGTCGTTCGGGTTGAGGAGATTTATTCAACGTTAACTGATCCCAATGGCGCAAGCACGTTAACAGATACCAGAATTAAGCAACAATTTAAAGCCCGCTGATGCGGGCTTTAATAGGTTCTTATTATATCTTAAACCTCTGTACCCTGTCCCGAAGAGGCAGAAAAATTGAAATCTATTCATCTTAGTTCCGAGTATATACTGATAAACACTAAATACTTTTTAGTTATAAATATACATAGTGTATCATAGCATTAATCAGTATTGCTGATTTGAAATATGAAATTCGCTAAAAAAGTATTTAAGACTCTTGCTCTGTGGACTGAAGCACCTCCCTTCGGGTTGCGCCACTTGCTTGTTAGGGGGGAACCATACAACGCAGTGGCTTACTAGGTAAGATGAGTTGATATCTTGATTCAGCAGTGCCCATTAATCAATAAACAATTTACAGTTTGCACTGGTTGCTTGTTAGCCTTCAGAAAAAATAATTACGAAATTATTTAAAAACCCTAAAAAATTATTATTTTATGTTTTCTGTTTTATTTTCGATTATCCATATATAAAATTACGCAATATCAATGTGGTCTAAATTAAAAGTGCATCTTTGGCGGTGGCGTTTTGTATTTCTGACAGTTCCCAGTGTCACCATATTTATCATGGTAGGGAGTCTTACAGGTTTATACCAACTACTAGAATGGTCTACTTTAGAGAAATGGATGGCATTACGCTCTGATGAACCACCAGACAAACGTATTCTCATCGTCAAAATAGAGGAAAAAGACATTGTTGAAGTCGGAAAATGGCCTATTCCTGATGCAGTTTTAGCTCAATTACTATCCAAACTCAAAGCTCAAAAACCAACAGCTATTGGTATGGATATTTATCGGGATTTACCCGTAGGGCAAGGCTCTGAGCAGTTAATACAGGTAATGAAAAGTACACCCAACTTAATTGGTGTGAAAAAAATGATTGGGAGCAAGGTTTCACCATCTCCTACCCTATCTAAACTGAATCAAATTGCCCTTGCTGATACGATTTTGGATCGAGATGGCAAAGTAAGAAGAGCATTGATTGCTGCTGGTGATAAGGATGGTCAAGTTTTTTTGAGTTTAGCTGCTAGATTGAGTCAAATATATCTCATATCACAGAATATTAAACCTGAATATCTGGATGAGCAGGGAACTATTTTACGTTTAGGGAAAGCAGTATTTAAACCCTTACAGTCAGATGGATTTATTTATCGAGATGAGAATTTACAAGAATACCAAATACTACTTAATTATCGAGGATTTAAAAGCAAATTTGATACAGTTAATATGCGAGATATACTGAATGGTTCTGTATCATCAGACCAGATTCGCGATCGCATTGTTTTAATTGGCACAACAGCCGAAAGTATTAATGACTTTTTTAGTGTTGGCTATAGCAATAAAGCAACTCATACAGGAGAACTTATGCCTGGTGTGGTAGTTCATGCAAATATAGTTAGTCAAATTATTAGTTCAGCAATTGATGATAGGACTCTAATACAAATTTTGCCTTCCTCAAAGGAGTGGTTATGGGTAATATGTTGGTCTTTTGTTGGTAGTGGTGTTAGTTGGAAATTATTACAGATTAATTCTACACGTAAGGGAGCACTATGGGGATTACCTGTTTTAGGAATAACATTAGCCACAGGAACTTTAATTGTTAGTAGTTATATCATTTTTTTATCGGGTTGGTGGATTCCTTTAGTTTCCCCATTACTCGCTCTAATTGTATCTGCAATTATCACCAGTAACTTTTATAAACAATCTCAGTTAAAACAAGCAAACCAACAACTACAGTCCTATTCTCGAAATCTGGAGAAAAAGGTTAAAGAACGTACCCAAGAATTAGAAACAGCCAAAATTGCCGCGGATGTTGCTAATCAAGCCAAAAGTGATTTTTTGGCAAATATGAGCCATGAATTACGCACACCTTTAAATGGGATTTTGGGATATGCACAAATCCTGCAAAATTACCCTTTAAAAAAGGCAGAATTAGATGGTGTCAACATTATTCATCAATGTGGTTCCCATCTCCTGACTTTAATTAATGATATTTTGGATCTATCGAAAATAGAAGCTCGTAAATTGGAGCTACACAAGCATGATTTTCACTTCTCTTCTTTTTTAATGGGAGTTGCGGAAATATGCCGTATTCGTGCCCAGCAAAAAGGTATTAACTTTACTTGTGAAATAGATTCACAGTTGCCAGAAGGAGTTCATGCAGATGAAAAACGCTTACGGCAAGTATTAATTAATTTACTTGGCAATGCTATTAAATTTACAGATAATGGTAGGGTCACTTTCAAAATTATTTCTGTGAAACCGGAGTATTGTAATGATTGTTTAGTTAGAAACCAATTTGATAAAAATAAAAAAGAAGAATTACATCGAAAAATTTGTTTTGAAATTTCAGATACTGGGGTAGGAATGACACCAGAACAAGCGAGTAAAATATTTAATCCTTTTGAACAAGTAGGTGATAAAAAAAAGCAAGCAGAAGGTACTGGATTAGGATTAGCAATTAGTCACAAGATTGTTAGCTTAATGGAGAGTCAAATTAATGTTGAAAGCAATGTAGGAGTAGGTAGTAAATTTTGGTTTGATGTAGATATAGAAGTAGCTAAAGACTTTTTAGAGGCTAAATCACATATACCAGATAAAAAAATTATTGGTATTCAAAATAAAACTCCTAAAGTATTGGTAGTTGACGATAGCACAGAAAATTGTCAACTAATCAGTAATATGTTAAAAATTATTGGATTTTCTTGTTTTGAGGCAAATAATGGTCAAGAGGGTTTAGACAAATTTGTAGAAATTCAGCCTGATTTAATAATTACTGATTTATCAATGCCAGTGATGCATGGTTTAGAAATTATTGAATATATTAGAAACAATCCGTTGCATAAAAACTTACCAATAATTGTTTCTTCTGCAAGCGTTTTTAACTCCGATAAGGAAAAAAGTTTAGCTGCTGGGGGTAATTATTTTTTATCTAAACCGGTGAAACGCAATGAATTATTACAGATATTACAAAAATCTCTCAATTTAAAATGGATTTATGAAAAAAATACCAATAATTTAGTCTCAAATAAAACTTCTACTCACTCCCCAATAGAATCATCTCCTGATATTGATAAAATCATTCCTCCGTCACCAGAAGTTTTAGATAAACTCTTTGATTTAGCAATGAGAGGAAATATTGGAGCTGTATATAAATTACTAGATGAAATAGAAAAAGCGGATGCGGATGATAAATTTATATCATTTAGCGCATACATCCGGCAATTAGCGGATAATTTTCAACTTAAAAAAATTCGTGAATTTATTAAATCTTTTAATCGTGTGCGTTTATGAATAATACTGAGTTTTCACAATCCGTAATTTTAGTAGTTGACGACAATCCCACCAACTTAAAGGTTTTATGTGGAGCAATAGCAGCTTCAGGTTGGGAAATTTTAGTAGCAACTGATGGTGAAAGTGCCATTGAACAAGCTGAATATGCTCATCCCGATCTAATTTTGTTAGATATTATGATGCCAGGAATTGATGGATTTGAAACTTGTCAACGACTTAAGGCGAATCCTGATACTAATGATATTCCCATTTTATTTATGACAGCTCTTTCAGATACTGTGGATAAAGTTAGAGGTTTATCCATTGGAGCAGTGGATTACATCACTAAACCTTTTCAAACAGAAGAGGTTTTAGCTAGGGTTACTGTGCATTTAAAATTACGCGATCTAACTAAAAAATTGGAATTACAGAATCAGGAATTAGAATTGCGAGTACAGCAAAGGACTACGGAATTAGCTGATACTTTAGCGAATCTTAAAGAGTCACAACTACAGACAATCAAGAATGAAAAAATGTCTATTATTGGTGAATTAGTTTCAGGTATTGCCCATGAAATTAATAATCCTTTAGGTTTCATGACCGGTAATTTAGAATTAATGAATGATTACATATCTGATTTTCATGAGCATTTTAAATTATATCAACAATACTATCCCGAACCGAATGAACATATTATTAACCATGCAAAAAAAATAGATTTGGAACAGACTATTGAAGATATAAACGATTTTCAATTATCTATGAAAATTGGCTTAGAACGTATTTGTAAAATTAGTAATAGTTTGCGAACTTTTGGCCATCTCGATCTTTTTCGTAAGGAGCATTTAGATATTCACGAGTGCATTGATAGTACTTGTATTATTTTAAATCATAAAATTAGAAGTAATAAGCTCAGAAAAGAAATTCAAGTTATTAAGAAATACGAACAACTTCCATATATTGAGTGCTACCCTGGGGAAATCAATCAAGTATTTATGAATATTATTACTAATGCTGTTGAAGCTTTTGAAGAATATGAAAAAAATGTGAATAATATACCAGAGGAACCGAGAGAAAATTTATTAATTTTGTCTACTGGATATAATGAAGAAATGACCCATGTTACTATCTCGATTAAAGATAATGCTGGTGGCATCAAACCTGATTTAGAATCAAAAATATTCGACCATTTTTTCACTACTAAATCAATGGAAGGTAACATTGGATTAGGCTTATCTATAAGCCAGGAAGTTATACAAAAAAAGCACAAAGGAAATTTAAAATGTGTTTCCCTGTGGGGAGAAGGGACTGAATTTATTATTGAGTTACCAATTACATAATTATTTATGATAATACATAAATTTTATGAAATGAACTATTGATAAAATTTGGTTTAGATTATGAAAATACATCTTAAATATAGTATTTTTCTCGGGTTGCTCACCTTGTTGTTAACGACAAGTTTTCCAGTATTGGCACGTACTGAATTTCCCCTTAAATTTAATACTAATAATTTGGTAAATTCAAGTCTAATTAAAAAAGCTGAAAATCCACAATTATTGTTTCAACAAGGTATAAATCTTTTAGAAGTGGGACGTTTTGCACAAGCAGCTAAATTTTGGGAACAGGCTGCTGCTAACTTCCAGAAACGAGGAGATGCAATTAATCAGGCTTGGAGTCTCAATTACTTGTCTTTGAGTTATCAAAATTTAGGGGAGTGGCAAAAAGCTAAAAATGCAATTACCCAAAGCCTAAATTTGTTACAGAAACAGCCAGGGAATGCTGCTACTTTGGCAGTTGCTTTTAATACCCAGGGAAGTTTGCAAATTGCCATGGGGGAAACAGAAGCAGCTTTACAAGCTTGGCAAAATGCGGCAGAAGCCTACAAGTCTGCTAAAGATCCCATTGGGGAAATAGGTAGTAAAATTAACCAGGCTCAAGCTCTCCAGGCTTTAGGTTTATATCACCAAGTAAATCAGTTATTAACTAATGTTAATGGAGAGTTGCAAAATCAGCCAGATTCTCAGCTCAAAGTTAAGGGGTTGCAAAGTCTGGGAGAAGCACTACAGACAATGGGAGATATTAAACAATCCCAGGCAGTTTTAACCCAAGGATTAGCGATCGCAAAAAAGTTGAATCCTCAAACAGATACTAGCAAGATTCTCTTAAGTTTGGGAAATGTTGCCAGAAGTTTACAACAAACTCCTACTGCGTTGGATTATTATCAACAAGTGGCAGCAACAACGACTAATGCTAATTTGCAAGTAGAGGCACTGTTAAATCAATTGAGTTTGAATATAGATAACAAACAGTGGGAACCAGCTCAGTCTTTACGAAAGTCAATTAAGCCCAAATTAGCCCGCCTAACTCCTAGTCGCACATCTGTTTATGCAGCGGTTAATTTTGCCACTAGCCTTTCTCGGTTGGCAAAGCAAGATAATCAAGATACATCCACCATTTATCAAGATACTGCCCAAATTTTGGCAAGGGCATTGCAGCAATCAGATAATTTGGGAGATTTGCGAGCTAAAGCCTATGCACTAAATCAGTTAGGAAAACTATATCAACAAACTCAACAACTGTCAGAAGCTTTAAAGTTATGCCAACAAGCCTTACAAATTTCCCAGAGTCTGAATGCTGGTGATATTTCTTACCAAGCAGCTTGGCAAGTTGGTCAGATTCTCAAACTGCAAGGAGATAATCGAGGAGCAATCGCAGCATACGATTCTGCTCTGAAAACTCTAAAAACTTTGCGCGGTGACTTAGTAGCTATTAATCGTGGTGTGCAGTTTTCTTTCCAAGAAAGTGTGGAGCCTATATATCGGGAGTTTGTGAGTTTACTTCTGTCTGATTCAGACAACAACACAGAAGTATCCCAAACCAAATTAAAAAAAGTCAGGGAAACCATTGAAGCTTTACAACTGGCAGAATTAGATAACTTCTTTCAAGAAGCTTGTTTAAATGCCAAACCCCAACAAATTGACCAAATTGATCCTACCGCAGCTATTATTTATCCAATTATTTTATCCGATCGCTTAGAGGTAATTCTTTCTATTTCCGGCAAACCCCTCTCCCACTATCAAACTTCCCTGTCTAAGTCTGAGATAGAGAAAAGCATCAAACAGATGCGGCGTGCCTTGAATCCTGTATTATCTGACCGAAAAAGATTAAGACTTTATCAGCAGTTGTATGACTGGTTAATTCGTCCAGCAGAATCTCAATTAACTAATAGCGGTGTGAAAACCCTGGCATTTGTCTTGGATGGTTCTTTACGTAACCTACCTATGGCAGCTTTGCATGATGGGAAACAGTATTTAGTGGAGAAATATAGTATTGCCCTATCTCCAGGAATGCAATTATTGCAAGCAAAATCCCTCCAAGAAGAAAAAATACAAGTAATTACGGCTGCTGTGAGTGAAGCTCGTCACGGCTTCAAAGCCTTGCCAGGGGTGAAATCGGAGGTGAAACAAATTTCCCAAAAGGTGGAAGCTAAGGTACTTTTGAATGAAACATTTACAGATACCAACCTACAAAAAGTCATTCAATCTACACCTTTTTCTGTTCTCCATCTTGCTACCCACGGTCAATTTAGCAGTAATTCTGCTGAAACTTTTATACTGACTTGGGATGGGAGAATTAATGTCAAACAATTGGATGATTTATTCCAAGAGAGAAACAGAATAGAATCAATGCCTGTAGAATTAATGGTTCTCAGTGCTTGCCAGACTGCCAAAGGAGACAACCGCGCCATCTTAGGACTGGCGGGGGTAGCCGTCCGCTCTGGGGCACGTAGTACATTAGCTACTCTTTGGTCAGTAAAAGACGAATCGACCTCCAAGTTTATGGCTGAGTTTTATAAGCAACTGAGTAAACCTGGTGTGAGTAAAGCTGAAGCTGTGCGGCAAACTCAAATTGACTTCTTAAAAAACTCGGAATTCCAGCATCCCTTTTATTGGGCAGCTTTTGTATTGGTAGGCAACTGGGTTTAGTTGAAGGTTGACGGTTAAGAGCCTTTAGCTGCGTCAATATCCTTTTTAATTTAGTTACTCTTTAGCTTACAATCTTTAAATTAGAGTAGTGGTGAAAATATGGCAGATATAGTTGATATTGCCGTTGGTGCTGGTTCGTTTAACACTTTAGTTCAGGCTGTACAAGCTGCTGGTTTGGTGGAAACATTAAAAAGTCCTGGTCCTTTTACGGTGTTTGCACCCAATGATGAGGCTTTTGCGAAATTACCTCCAGGAACTATTCAAACTCTGGTGCAAAATACTCCCCAACTAGCAAGAATTCTCACATATCATGTTGTACCAGGTAAATTAATGCAGGCTGATTTAGCAAAATTGGGTGATGTAACTTCTGTGGAAGGTTCTACTATTAAGGTTGATTGTACTGATGGATTTGAAGTGAAAAATGCCACTGTTTTAGCCGCAGATATCGAAGCTGATAATGGTGTAATTCACGTGATTGATAAGGTAATTCTTATGGGTTGATAGTTGTATGAACAATGAATTCTATTTTTACACTTAGGCTGATAATCTTTTGGTCTTTTCTATATCTTTACTTGTTTGTGTTTCATCAGCCAGGAGCTATTGGTGGTTGAGGCTGCTGTCCAGATTGGCGACGTTGTGCTGGGCTAGGACAAAAACGACGGAAATCACAAGCATCACAGTCACCTGCTCCACCATCTGCATTCCAATTGTTAGGAATATTACCCGTTGCATTTTCATGCAAAGCACATTGTTCTATTTGGCTAATTACTGTGTCAATTTGAGTTACTGCTTGATTAACTTCGGTAGAGCTAACGGGAATAATTCTCACGGCACGGTTAAGCAGAAAATCAGTAGTAAAGCTTGGAGTTGGCGAACCTTGACCTGGTTGCCAAGTGTTTAATGCGTAATAATCGGCACTGCCAGAACTCGGTTGAACGTCAGTTTGTCCTTGAGAAATTTCTCTTTTTAAATCACTTAAATCTGATTGGGAAGGAGACAATTCATTGACGTAAATTATGATTCCTGCTTTTACAGGGTTAGCATTTGGTTGTTGTGCGCGAAGCCAAGCGTAAGTTTGGACTTGCCAAGCTTCATGCTGCCAGTATGGTTTGGTATTTGCAGGTGGTGTCATTGGAGGACGACGCGCAGCTTTATAGTCAACAATTACATCAAAATTACCTGATAAGTTGGGAATTTGACGGTTTATCATCTTCACTAACGGATTATTTTGTTGAGTAGTCAATGACACACTGGATATAACATCAACTACACCTGTTAGTTCATAGCGATCGCCACGAGTTTGCTGCCCCAGAGGTAAATTCACTTGAGGCATAGGCCTTGTGCTGCTTAACTTTTCTTCAACCGCAGTAATAAGTGGGAATAGATGAGGGACTAGCAATCTCATTGCTGCATCAACACGCCGATAAGCGGCATCCCTAGCATTTCGGTTTCGAGGAGTTTTGCCTGATGCACGCAATCGAGCTTCTACTCGTTCTCCTAGTACACCAAGGTCATAATCAACTCTGTTGGTGGGAGTGGAAAATCCACCCCAAGGAGTTGTTGTATTAGGCCAGGGGAAAGGTGTAGGATTTTGTCGCCAGTAGAGATACATATCCTCCATCATTCCATGCACAAATTCACCTGTCCAAAGCTGAACGGGGCGAGATGGTGGTAAAGAACTGCGATTATAGTATCGGTATTGTAGTCCACATCTTTGATAAGAAAGAACATCCCCAGTCAGGCTATATTTGGGAACTTCAAAAGGAAGATCGCGGTTAAAAAGCTGCATGGTATTTTTTTAAATAAGTGCAATTGTGTGAGGGGAAGAATTTAATACCCATTGTTGAGCAGGAATAAAGTTGTAATTCCGTCCACCTTGTTGAAGATCCCCTGTAGCTACTGATGGAACTGGATTTCTTGCTCTTAACTGGCTTGTTAACCCAACAAGAAGCAAAACATTTTGAGGTCGGCTTTTAGCAACATAAAACTGCCTTCTAAGATCGTCAAAAGCTCTGTCAATGCCTGTGCGCTGTTGTCTGGCTTGTCCTACAGGAGAAAAATTAGCAATTTCATCTTCTGTCAGATGCACATCTCCTGGGCTATCGGGAAATCGAAAACGCCTTTGTGTATGATGGTTAGTTTTAAAGTCGCTGCCTACATCAAGAATGACTAAAGGAAATTCTAATCCTTTTGCTTGATGGATAGTCATAATAGGAAAAACTGCTCTAGGAACATAAGGCATTATTTCTTCATCTACTTCTACATCTCCCTCAGCAATTGGCTCAAATATTTCTCTGATAGCATCTTTAACAGAATTATCATCATTAACTGTACCGTTATATAGAATTGCAGAACGATAATTAGATACTTGACTAGCTTCGGAAATAGTACGTGCTATGGTTTCTAGGTAAACTTGACCTTCTGGACTGTTTTGAAAAATAGGAAACCAAGTTATGACTGTAAATAATAAATCTAACAAGGGCCATTCACGGGGCCAACTAGACATATTGGGAGCATTTCTACTAGACCAATTAGCAATAAATTGCTGAAGACCACCAGGTCGAGGATTTGATTGAGCTAATTGCTGTGCTTCAAAACGCCAAGTATTAAGAGTATTTATAGTATTTGGCTTGATACTGGTAATTGTGTTTTGAATTCTGCTGTTGGGATCGATGCACTCTAACATAATACCCAAGCATTGCATCACTTCAGGAATTCTGGATAGGTCACGACCGCGAGGATTAAATACATCAATACCAAAAGTAGCTAATTGCTGGCGAATTAAAAGCGGGAAACGAGGTTTTGTACCATCATAATTAGTTTCTTTTACTTTTCCAGCTAACAGAACTGCATCTCCAAAGTTACCACCAGAATTACCTTGAATAGAAAATTGATGCCCATTAGAAACGGTTATAGTTCTTCCATTGCCACGAAAAATGTCACGAAGAAAAATACTTACATGATTAGCAAGTTCTTGGACATCTGTGCGAAACATTCCCAAAACTGGCACATTTTGAATAGGATCGTTAGCAAAATTAGCCGAAGCTATACAGGGTTGTTTGTTGGGAACTCGTGCTGCTTGAAAGTTAGGTTCAGAGCTAATAAAGCGATTGAACAGTCCTACAATATGTTCACTGGAACGATAATTTTCTATTAAGTTAATTTGATAAGGATTCCAGTTGACTCCAAGAGCGGTTTGTAATCGATTGGGAAAATCAGCAAAAATTTCTACCGTAGCTCCTCGAAAACGATAAATTGATTGATCGTCATCACCTACAACAGTAAATGCTGCATTAGAGTTTTGACATAGTTGATAATAAATTTGCTCCTGAAGGTAGTTAGTATCTTGAAACTCGTCTACTAATAATGCGTTGAGTTCCCGTGTGATCGACTGTAATCTACCTGTTTGAAGTCGATTGAGTATTTCCTGCTCAAGCAAGGCAAAGTCTACAAGTTCTTGACTTTGCAGATAGTTTTGATAATCATTAACAATATCTGTGAGTATTTTATTACGCTGATTTTGCGTTGAGTAAGCATTAATATTGACTCCATCATGTAAAACTCGATCTGCAAAAGAATGACAAACTTTTAACCTACTACTAAAAGCTGTAACACCAGGAAATTGCCTGTTAAAATCTCTCAAATGTGTCTCAAGAGACTTACTTTTGAAGCGTCCATTAACAAACATCACTCCTCTACGTAGTAAACCTTTCGCTGTAAAACTTTCAATAACTGTAGGTGTAATTTCACCAGGTCGTCGGTCATCAGCAATCATTTCTTGAGCTAAAGAGTCCAAAGTACCTGTTTTCACCTGGTTAATATCAAGAGATTCTAGCCATTGAATTCTTTGCTGGTTACCATTTGTTTGAGCTTGTCTGAGAGCTTCTTGTTGGGTTGCAACCCCCCAGGAAAGTATGCGAGAGCGCAATTCATTTGCTGCTTTACGGGTAAAAGTAGTCGCCATGATGGTGTTTGGAGGATAATTATCAACAAAAATATGTTTGATTACCCTTAAAGCCAATACAGTTGTTTTTCCCGTACCTGGACCAGCAACAATAAATACTGGTGGAAATGGAGGTGCAGATACAGCATCATTCTGTTGAGTATTCAACCATTTTGATGTGAATCTTTGAACAGCAGCTTGTACGCAAGCTTGAAATTCATTGTAAGTTAATGGCATTTCTTTTATGTAGCTAAAACCCTGGTTAACTGATACGTATGGGATGTATTTGTAAGGCGATACTAAGAATTTAGGAATCGCAATATTTTAACCACCGTCAACTTTTCTCCGACCCATATTTGAACGCGCTACCTTGCGTTGTTCCAGAAGCTCATCACGTAGTAAATCTTGCTTCTCAGGATCTTGCCAATCTCTTATCAATCGCTTTAACGCTACGTTTACTATGTCTTGTACGCTTGGAGTATCGCTAATTCGGTTTGGATCGAGCATTTGCTCAAACGATTGTCTGATTGAGTATAAATGTGTGTAAATTTCATCTGGAATCCGTGCTTGGTGAGGCAATGGTTTTACCGTCGCTACATATCTCACCCCAGCATAAATACACATAGAATATTTCTGCTACCATGTATGCTTGTATGCAAGCTTGTGTGAAAATGAAGTTAGTTTACAGAAAAAGTAATGTTTGAACTACTTATAAAAGGGGTTCCCGTACAACGTGGTCCCCTGGGCGAACATATTAGTTATGTTGCCAGTGTTACTTTTGGCGACATTACCCGACTCTTAAATGATGGTCATCTTTATATTCCCAATATTCTAGAGTTACCGGACTTCGCCCAACGTAAACTCAACATGACACGAGTGAAAGCGATCGCTCGATATATTTTGGACACTTACGAAGACGGAACCACATTTTTCCCTCCCATCTGCATTAACGTGCAGCCGTCACCAACCTACAGAGATGGCAATATTTATCTTCCTTACCACTCCGTATCTCTGCGTCTAACTGACGGTCAGCACAGATGCTATGGCATTCGTCAGGCATTTGAAGATATCCAGGAGCAAGGGTCGGAGTATGTAAACATGGTTGCACGACTAGAAATCGGTGTGCTTATATATGCTGGACTAAACTTAGAAGATGAACGTCAAGCCTTCCGTGACCAAAACCTTTTGGTACAAAGACCAAGTGTATCCCTTTCTCACACATTCGATAGGCGATCGCCCACAGTTTTAATTGCCAAAGAGTTGCTGAAGCGAGTTCCTCATTTTCGCAATAATGTGGAAATGGTTGAAAATGGTTTGGGTAAACACAATCCTAAATTGTTGACTCTTGCAACTTTGGTTCGTGCAACCCAATATATGTTTCCCAATTTCAAGTCAAAAGAGGACTTAGAACAGTTGGTTGATTGGGCTGCAACATTTTGGAAGACTGCTGCCAGTAATTTACCCCAAGACCCTTGGCAAATAAAATCTAAACAGGAACGTGCTGCTCAAAGACAGGAGTCACTAGCTGTCAGTGCAGTTTTATTTCAGGCACTGGGAATGTTAGCTCATGATTTATACCAAGAAGGCGTTCCAGCCGAAAATTTTTTCCAATGGTTAACCAGACTGCAAGAAATAGACTGGCAACGTAATAATCAATTATGGCAAGAACGGGGTGTTACACAAATTGGCGCACAGGGAGAAGCAATTATTTCCAATACCAAAACAACTGTTAGTGCCTGTCATCGGCTGTTAAGAGAATTTATAGGTATTGCACCCCTAAGCGGTCTGATTTGAACAACCTGTTGGTTCTAAAACTTCCTGGAAGCCATTTCTGTTGCGAAACTTGCTGTCATATTTGTCGTTCCACCATAGCCAACCTGTAGAATCTGCCCAGACATTGTGCTTTCTCAACACTTCTGTACGGGTTAACGCTAGTCCCCCCAAAACAAATTCTGGGCGACTCCAAGTTAGCAATTCATCCAGTTCCTCTACAGACAAACCAAATTTCCAGCCAGTGTTTCTGGTTTTATCAGCTCTCAATAATCCCCCCAAAGCAATGTAATCATAGCCAATATCTCGGTAAGCACTAATTAAAGGAGCTAAAAAGCTCCTAGGTGATTCATAATGAGGAGGTAAACAATCTAATCGGGGAACCACTTTTTGCTGCCAATTATAGATTGCATATCCAACTTGAACAACACCAATCAAAGTATATTTTCTTGGCTTTAACCAATATTCTTCCCAAGTTAATCTGGCTAAATATAGAGATAGTAATGGTTCTCCAAAAATATCTTGTGTGAAAACAAAATCAGGACAAAATTTGTCGCAGCGTTCAAGATAGTCTCTAATTTTTTGTCGTAACTTTGGTTCGGATGCTAAACCTAAATCACGCACCCATCTATGATTAAGATATTCGCAATACTGTTGGCAATACCAAGGATAGTCTTGATTATCAAAAACACCGCTATCTATAAAAAAAGGTTTCCCAAATTTACGAATTTTTATCAGAAGACTGTTATTGCATGAAATAGGCGCAAGAATTCCATAATCACCTTCTATATTCTTTAATTTATGAAATAAACCCAGCCAGTTCACTGAGAAAACAGGTAAAAATCTTTGATAAAAATTCATGTTCATTAATAATGTTTAGTTGATTTAAAATTTAATGTTATACTTTTTATTAATTTTTACAGTCAAATATGATAGGCTAGGGTCTGTTTTCAAACCCAAAATTAGCATCAATTGTAGGTTGGGGAGCCACTCTTGTGCGCGGGTTCCCCGCGTTGAGAGAAGTGGCGTTTGAGGAACGAAACCCAA
>JASJCX010000168.1 GCA_030065255.1 Calothrix sp. MO_167.B42
CCTACTCCAGGATGGTTTGAAGCCCCCGGATTTATCCGTGGAAAGTTAAGAAAATTTGGGTGGAGAGGCGCAAGCCCGACAGACAAAACGTCAACATTAAATCCCCTACTTTTAAGTATGGGGCATCCCTACTCCCACGCCCCTACTCCCTACTCCCTCGTTAAGCACCAGGCGCTCCAGACGCAACAGAGAATAAGAAGTTTTTATCGTAACTAATTAACCAGACATGATATCAGAGGGAGAAGGAGGAAATTTAAATAATTCCGATACAAACGGAGTCTAAACTCCAGTTATTAAAGCAGGGAGTGCCGTCATGCAGGATAAGGGTTTTAACGATTTGATGCTGTTAAAGATGTTGGTAATGACAAGGCCTAAAGTCAGGGGCTTGTCAAGTAATTTTAGATTTTGGATTTCGTCGTGAGCTCAGTGTTGTGAAGCTTCACACCATTTACTTATTACTTATTACTTATCATTCGTAATGGGCACCAGTAATCTTGCCCCGGAAGACAAAATACTGATAGAGATTATATGCCAACATAATGGGAATGAGAAAACCAATGAAAATGAGCATAAATACCAGAGAGCTGGGAGATGCAGCCGCTTCATAAATTGTAATTTCCGTAGGAATAATATAGGGAAACACAACCAAAGCCAAACCAATAAAAGTCAGCAAGAAAAGTAAAATTGTCCAGAAAAAAGGTGCTTTCTCCTGACGTTTATTCAGACTGGTAATTAACTGCCAAATTAACAACACTCCCAGAATCGGAATGATGGTGAAAATGTAAATTAGTGGTTGAGTAAATAACCGTTGTCTGGCATAATCATAAAATATAGGCGCGATCGCAGTAATGGCAATTGCTCCTAAAAGAGTCGTCCAAGCGGCAATGATGGCCGTTTTATAATGTGTTTGCTGTAAGTTCCCAGTGGTTTTCCACACCAAATAGGTAGAACCAATCAGCACATAACCTTGAATTAATGTCAACGCCACCAGTAGGGATGGTACACTTAACCAATCCCAAGTACCACCAACAAAATCCCCTGCTGCATCAACCTTAATCCCCGCTAACACTCCCCCCAAAGCAAATCCCTGGCCGAGGGCAGCTAGGAAACTACCAGCACCAAAGGCTAAATTCCAAAAGGCTTTACGGTTGGCATGCTCGCGGAACTCAAAGGCCACAGCCCGAAAAATAAACCCGAAAATCATCATCAGAATCGGGATATATAGGGCGGTGAGGATGGTACTATATGCCAAGGGAAATGCCCCAAATAAAGCACCGCCCATCAACACTAGCCAGGTTTCATTTGCATCCCACACATTCCCCAAACTAGTCATCAGGATACCACGACGCTCCTCATCCGAGGCTGTCACCGATAAAATTCCCACCCCCAAATCAAAGCCATCTAGCATCACATACAGGAAGAGGAACAAAGCCAGAATTGCAAACCACACCTGTGGCAAAAAATATGTGAGAGTTTCCATTTTATAGCACTACGAAATCAGGTTAGGACATTGTTACAGGCTCAAACCTATAAATAGTAAACTCATTACTCATTACTCATTACTCATTACTTATTACTCATTACTTATTACTTATTACTCATTACTTATTACTTATCTCCCCGCCTCCACAGGACGCTGATTGGGGACAAACTTCTCTGGGGTTGTATCCAACCCAGGATGGTTTTCTACCCCCGGTACTGGTAAATCCAGATTTGGTCCCTTGCGGATAATCCGACTGCCAAAATACAACGCAGAGATGAATAAAATGGTATAAACCACGGTAAAACCTATCAACGAGCCTAAAACATTCCCCGCAGGAACCGCAGAAGCCGCATCACTAGTGCGGATTAACCCATATACAGTCCAAGGTTGCCGCCCCACTTCCCGGACAATCCAGCCAGCTTCCACCGCAATATATCCCAAGGGTGCAGCCAATATCCAACTACGTAATAACCACTTTTGCTGGGTAATATTTGACTCTAGTAAATGACCCCGCATCCACTGAACTACAGTCCAAATCACCAGTCCTACAAAGAAAAAACCAATACCCGCCATAATGCGGAACGAGTAAAAAATTAACCCCAGCATGGGAGGTCTATCTTCTGGTTTCCACTCCTTCAAACCCTGCACAGGCTGACTCAATTGTGACTTAAACTCCAGAATATAACCCAAACCATTGGGTACATTTAACTCATAATCATTTTTCTCCCCATCTTTATTGGGTAACGCCAAAATACTCCAGGGAGCCGATTCCCCCGCAGGTACACTTTCCCACCGCGCTTCAATAGCCGCCAACTTAGAAGGCTGATTTTCCCGTACCTGTTCTCCACTCCAATGTCCAAGGGCAATTTGTAGCGGTGCAACCACAATGGCTACCACTAAGATAACCTTCAAAGACTTAGTAAAAAATCCTTGGTAGCGTTTATTGATAATGTACCACGCACTGATACCACCAATAACAAACAGAGAAGTTTCCAAAGTGGCAAAGAACATATGCAGTACACTATTGACCATAGAGGGATTAAAAATTGCCTGAAAGTAATCCCGCACAATAAACTTACCATCAACAAACTCCCCACCTATAGGGGTTTGCATCCAGGAATTTGCCGACAAAATCCAAAAAGTGGAGAGATTCGCACCAAAAGCCACCAAAATAGTCGCGATATAGTGCATGATAGGATGTACTCGTCCCCACCCAAACAGCATAATTCCTAAGAAACCCGCTTCCAGCATAAAAGCCATAGAAGCTTCAAAACCCAAAACACTACCAAAAAAATCACCTACAGCCTTGGAAAAAGGTGCCCAATTAGTACCAAACTGAAACTCCATGGGTACACCAGAAGCAACACCAATACCGAAGTTTAAGAGATACAGCTTTGACCAAAATCGGGCATGATAATAATAGTCAGGATTACGGGTTTTGAGCCACAAACCTTCCATAACTACCAGATAAATCCCCATCCCCGTAGTTAACACAGGCCATAACATATGGAATATGCTAGTTAAAGCAAACTGCATTCGGGATAGAACTACGGTGTCCGTCAAAAACTCCATAATTACCCATTATGTATTCTCGTTAACCATTCCAAGTTAACCGTGAAAACCCAGTAATATGAAGTTTTGTAATGTCTTCTTAAGATATTAAATTTAAGTATGGAAATACAAAGAAAAACAAATAATCCGTATTCCTAATGTATCAAATTTTAAGTACGTAAATACAAAGAAAAACAGATTATCCGTTAAAATCCGTTAAAATCCGTTGCCTAAAGGAGACTATACATGCCATTTGGATTCCTTGGAGATATAGTTCACAACACCGTAGTCACATCCCAAGAAATAATTCCCATCGTCCAAGTAGTACTAAACCAAACTACTGAAGTCTTAAAAGGGAAAAACATTTCCGAGAGTATTTATACCACACTAGCAACAGTAGATAAAAGAAAGCCCGGTACCGTAGCCAAAGCGACGGAGGTAATGGAAACTAGCAGTCAGATTTTGCACTCTCTAGTTAAAAAGACACCAGAAGCTACACCCTTAAAAACCCAGACAATCAAAACCCTAGAAGCATTTGAAAAACTAAATCGGGAATACAGACAATTCCTCAACAATAAAAGTTTATTCCGATTTAT
Source organism: Calothrix sp. MO_167.B42 (assembly GCA_030065255.1). Lineage (GTDB taxonomy): Bacteria > Cyanobacteriota > Cyanobacteriia > Cyanobacteriales > Nostocaceae > Calothrix_A. The sequence continues at coordinate 3,631 of JASJCX010000168.1, forward strand.
CGATGGGATACAGGCAAAAAACGCCCTGAAAAAATTCAACCGCGAATTTAGCACTTTAATGATACAAGCGGGTTTACCTGTGACAATTATTCCGAAAATGTAAGTATATTTAACTGGTCATATGTACACAGGTTATAGAATTTCCAACAAACGGAAAACCTCACCCTGTGCTGGCGGATATCCCTCGACCTATTAAGGAGAGGGAAAGATTATGAAAAAATGATAAGTATAAATACAACTAATATTCTGCCACATTAGTTACGAAGGGTCACAGATCCCCGACTTGTCAAAATTAATGTGGTCGAGTACTAGTGGTCAACCAACTTAATTATCAGGGGTTTAATATCACATCCGCCTGGGGTTGAAAACCCCAGTCTAATAGTTAAAGTCGTCTAAAGACGACTGGGAAATACCCTGCAAAATTAAATTGGTAGAGTACTAGTGGTCTGTCCCATTAGTTCTGATGGTAAAAATAATCACTTGTGGGTCAGGCATCCCTGCCTGACCATTGCACAGCCAAGATGGCTGTGCCACAACCCCTGATAATTAAGTTGGTGGAGTACTAGTGATTAACTAAATTAAGAACAAGGAAAGATTATGCAAAAAATGGTAAGTATAAATACAACTACTAACTAATCAATTGATGAATCAAGAAGATTTAGCCTTTACTCCAGCCTTAGAACAGGCCCAATTAATCCGCGATCGCCAAGTATCGCCTTTGGAGTTGGTGGAGGTATACTTAGATAGGATTCAACGTTTAAATCCCGTTCTCGGTAGCTATTTTACGGTAATGGCGGATTTAGCCATTGCTGATGCTAAAACCAAAACAGAAATCCTGGCAGGTAATCCCCCAGAGTTACCACCCTTCTTTGGGGTACCAATTTCCATCAAGGACCTCAACTCCGTAGCTGGTGTCCCCGTCACCCTGGGAAGTCCGGCGTTACTCAACAATATCCTTGACTATGATGATGGGGTAGTAACGCGGATTAAACAAGCAGGATTTATTATTTTAGGTAAAACAGCCACCTCAGAATTAGGTTCCTTTCCTTACACCGAGCCTATGGGTTTTCCCCCAGCTAGAAACCCTTGGAACTTAGAATATACCCCCGGTGGTTCCAGTGGGGGTGCGGCGGCGGCGGTGGCTGCTGGTTTGTGTGCCATCGCTCAAGGTTCAGATGGTGGTGGTTCCATTCGTGGGCCTGCTGCTTGTTGTGGTTTGGTGGGAATTAAGCCATCACGGGGCAGGGTTTCCCAGGCTCCCGCAGGCGATCGCATTAGTGGACTAGCGACCAGTGGACCCCTTGGTCGAAATGTGGCCGATGCAGCAGCTTTATTAGATGTGATGTCTGGTTATATTACAGGGGACCCCTATTGGTTACCCGACCCGGAAACGTCTTTTCTCAGTAATACCAAGGAGCCGCCAGGTAATTTACGCATTGCCTATGGTACCAGTATTATTCCCTTCGGTAATGCCGATGCTACCTGTAAGCAAGCTGTTTTAGATACAGTGGGTCAATTAACTAAACTCGGTCATACGGTAACAGAAAAATGTCCTGATTTTAGCGGCTTAGTCGAACCATTTCCAGTGGTTTGGCAAGCCGGGGTGGGTGCCGTGGGACTTCCCCCAGAGGCATTACAACCGTTGAATCGCTGGTTGCTATCAAGAATTGGCTCTGCGAGTCAATACTTACAAGCAGTGTTACAAATGCAGGTGGTATGTAGAGAAATTGTTGCCTTTTTCGACGATATAGACGTGTTGGTATTACCCGTATATTTGCACTCACCCATTAAAATTGGTGAATGGGCTAATCTGAGTCCAGAAGACACATTCCAAAACATCGCTCACTGGATTTCTCCTTGTCCCGTTGCTAATGCTACCGGACAACCAGCGATCGCTTTTCCTGTTGGTTTTGACTCCAATGGTGTACCTGTGAGTGTGCAGTTAATTGGAAAACCAGCCGCAGAGGCTACCTTGATTCGCCTGGCAGCCCAATTATCAGCAGCAATGCCAAGGAGCCAGAAGCGTCCAGAGCTTGTTAAATAAGTAATAAGTAATAAGTAATAAGTAATAAGTAATAAGTTTAGTGTTCATAGGTTTTGAATTGAAAAATTTAGATCCTCTTAGATCCCCGACTTTTGGGAAAAGTCGGGGATCTGGGCCTCTCGATTTTTATAAAAAACTTATATTTTCATGAAGTATTAATAATTACAGTTGAGATGGCGGTGGTGGTTGTGTATGATAGTTGCGATCGCCTTAAGGCGGCTTCCTTCGGGAGCATCGCATTTTTGAGGGCATTGGTTTCGCGAAAGTACTGTTTTATATGGGTTGTAGAGATTTAAGGAGGATTTTTGTAACATGACCATCGACACCAGTCGTCAAATCGCCCAAATGCCTATTATTTCGTTGAGTGGTGTCGATTGCTTGCGGGGTAAGGATTTGAGGTGTGTGTTTGACGCTATTGTGAGGAGCATTTATGATGTTTTTCAGAGTGGTGTCGATTTGGGCGCTGAAACCCTTACTGGGTAATGGCTCCTGAGCGAACTCCCCACCGATTGGGTTAATTCGGATTAGTTGGAAACATTAGGAAGTAGCTTGGTGTAGTGAGGAAAATTGTCCCCACCGATTGGGTTAATTCGGATTAGTTGGAAACAACAAGATGTTCTTCTGTATTTCCTTTAGGCATTCTGAAATCCCCACCGATTGGGTTAATTCGGATTAGTTGGAAACGTTTTAGGATTAATAATCCTTTGGTAGGTTGCGTCTAGACCCCACCGATTGGGTTAATTCGGATTAGTTGGAAACATAGGGTCGATGGTTTTACCGTCTTCGATAAATTCACCCTAGCGATTGGGTTAATTCAGCTACGGTGTTATACAAAAACGAAGATAAGTAGTCCCCCAGAATTGGGGGATTTAGGGGGCTTCCCAAACGAAGACAATAAAGGAGAGGGAAATTCATCAGGAAAAGGTGAAGTTTTCCACGGATATTTACTTATTACTTATTACTAACCTCCATCTTCCGCGCTGCTAAATATTCATACATGCGCCACCGTGCTTCCACCTCAGCTTGAGCCTGTTGTAACAAATCTCCAGCCAACTCCGGCTTACTCTTAGTCAGCATCTTGAAGCGATTTTCCTCATACATGGACTGTTCCACGGATTCCTTCGGCTTCCGGCTATCTAACTGCAAGGGATTCTTACCTTGGGCCACCAAATCAGGATTATATCGATACAACAACCAACGTCCAGAATCTACCAACTCCTTCTGGTGACTCATCCCCGTAGCCATATTAATGCCGTGGGCAATGCAATGGCTGTAGGCAATAATCAAAGAAGGACCATCATAAGCCTCCGCTTCAATGAACGCCTTCAGTGTATGCTCATCCCTAGCCCCCAATGCTACACTCGCCACGTAGACGTTACCATAGGTCATGGCCATTAATCCCAAATCCTTCTTGGCAACAGGTTTACCGCTAGCAGCAAACTTGGCAACGGCCGCCTTGGGAGTCGCTTTGGAAGATTGTCCCCCGGTGTTAGAATATACCTCCGTATCCATCACCAGGATATTCACATTGCGATCGCTTGCCAAAACGTGATCCAATCCACCAAAATCAATATCGTAGGCCCAACCATCACCACCTACTATCCACACGCTCTTTTTCACCAGGTAGTCAGCGAGGGATTTGAGATTTTGGATTTGGGATTTGAGATTGCTATCAGATGTATTGATATCATCTAATTTCTGTTTCAACTGAGCAACCCGTTCCCGTTGTTCCCAAATGTCAGCTTCGGTTTTTTGTGGGTTATGGAGAATTTCTTCCACCAAATTATCCCCCACTTCCCCACTCAATTGTTTGAGTAGTTCCCGCGCATACTCAGCCTGTTTATCCACAGACAGGCGGAAACCCAAACCAAATTCAGCATTATCCTCAAATAAACTATTAGACCATGCCGGGCCCCTACCTTCACTATTTTTCGACCAAGGTGTGGTGGGTAAATTACCCCCATAGATAGAAGAACAACCAGTGGCATTAGCAACCAACAAGCGATCACCAAATAGTTGGGTGACTAATTTTAAGTATGGGGTTTCTCCGCAACCAGCGCAAGCCCCGGAAAATTCAAATAATGGTTCTTGCAGTTGCTGTTGGCGAATTTGATTAACTTTCAGCTCCCGGCGGTCAGGATTTGGTAAATTCAAGAAGAAATCCCAATTTGCTCGCTCTTGCTCCCGCAAGGGTAACTGGGGTTCCATATTAATTGCCTTCAGCTCTGGTTGTGCTTTATTTTTGGCAGGGCAAATATCCACACAAATACCGCAGCCAGTACAATCCTCTGGAGCTACTTGAATGGTAAACTTCTGTCCGGCAAAGTCCTTATCTCTAGCATTGGTAAATTTAAATGTGCTGGGAGCTTGCTCTAATTCATCCGGTTGGTAAGCCTTACCCCTAATTGCAGCGTGGGGACATACCATCACACATTTACCGCACTGAACGCAGACATCCGTATCCCACACGGGTATTTCTTGGGCGACGTTGCGTTTTTCCCATTTCGCCGTACCCGTGGGATAGGTACCATCCACTGGTAAAGCACTGACTGGCAAATCATCCCCTTGCCGAGCCATCATTGTACACAATACATCTTGGACAAATTCGGGGGCAGAATCGAGGGATTTTGGATTTTGGATTTTGGATTTTGGATTGTGGATTGTGGTGGGAATATCAACTTTCTGTAAGTTTTTCAGGGTATTATCCACCGCCGTCAGGTTCATCTGGACAACTTTTTCCCCTTTCTTGCCATAAGTCTTTTCAATGGCTTGTTTAATCTTGCTAATTGCTTGTTCCTGGGGTAGGACTCCCGCCAAGGCAAAGAAACATACTTGCATAATAGTATTGATGCGCCTACCCATGCCACTATCCTTGGCAACTTGGTCGGCATCAATGACGTAAAATTTAAGTTGTTTGTCAATAATCTGCTGCTGTACCTGTAGGGGGAGATTTTCCCAAACTTTATCCACATCATAGGGACTATTCAACAGGAATGTAGCTCCTGGTACAGCCGCCTTCAGTACATCTACCCTGTCTAAAAATGCCCATTGATGACAACCAATAAAGTTAGCTTTGTCGATTAAATAGGTAGAATGAATCGGCTGAGGACCAAAACGCAGGTGGGAAATGGTCATAGAACCCGACTTTTTCGAGTCGTAAACAAAGTAGCCTTGGGCGTAGTTTTCCGTTTCTTCCCCAATAATTTTGATCGAGTTTTTGTTTGCTCCTACGGTGCCATCAGAACCCAAACCATAGAACATTGCCCGCACCACCTCATCTGGTTCCGTGGAAAAGCTGGAGTCAAAGGGGAGGGAAGTGTGGGTAACGTCGTCATTAATACCAATGGTAAAGTGATTTTTCGGTTGCTCCAGGGCTAGGTTAGCAAATATTGCCTGCACCATGGCTGGGTTAAATTCCTTGGAGGAAATACCATATCTGCCACCCCTAACAGATGGTGTAACAGATGATTTTTGCCATGCTTCATGGATGGCGGTAACTACATCCAAATACAGGGGTTCCCCAATACTACCTGGTTCCTTAGTCCGGTCTAAAACTGCAATTTTCTGGGTAGTTTTTGGTAAAGCGGCGACAAATCTATCTACATCAAAGGGGCGGTATAATCTGACCTTCAACACCCCTACCTTTTCCCCACGGGCGTTGAGATAATCCACCGTTTCATGGACCGTTTCACAACCAGAACCCATGAGGACAATTACCCGTTCTGCATCCGGTGCGCCGTGGTATTCAAATATACGATAATGCCTTCCCGTTTGTTTCCCGAATTTATCCATTACCCCTTGGACAATCTCCGGACAAGCATTGTAATAGGAATTGGCACTTTCCCTCGCTTGGAAGTGGACATCAGGGTTTTGTGCCGTACCTCTAATCATCGGGCGATCGGGGGTTAGGGCCCGGGCACGGTGGGCAAGGATGGTATGATCGTCAATCAATGCCCGTAAATCATCATCTTGTAGCAATTCTACCTTCTGGATTTCGTGGGAAGTACGGAAGCCATCGAAAAAGTGCATGAAAGGAACCCGCGCTTTCAGGGTAGCAGCTTGGGCAATTAAGGCAAAATCCAAACTTTCCTGGACTGAAGCAGAACACAGCATGGCAAAGCCAGTAGCACGGGCGGCCATGACATCACTTTGATCCCCAAAAATCGATAGGGCCTGGGTAGCTAAAGAACGGGCAGCAACGTGAATCACAGCACTGGTGAGTTCCCCAGCAATTTTATACAGATTGGGAATCATCAACAACAGCCCTTGGGATGAAGTGAAGGTTGTTGTCAGAGAACCAGTCTGTAAAGCTCCGTGGACGGCACCGGCGGCTCCCCCCTCACTCTGCATCTCAATCACACTGGGAACCGTCCCCCAAAGGTTAGCACGACCATTTGCAGACCAAGTATCTGCCCATTCTCCCATGGCAGAGGATGGGGTAATGGGATAAATTGCCACAACTTCATTCAAGCGGTAAGCAACACGAGCAACCGCTTCATTACCATCGATAGTTGCAAAGGTTTTGGGCATGGTTTCCTCCTCCTAGATTCCCTGTAATGATGTGTCGAAGTGAAAAGGTAAAACAAAAATCATAGACCCTGGAAGCAGTTTGACCTAGGGTAATTACAAAACTTCCCGATCGCAAATAACAGAAACATGAAAAGTCCAATCCCTTCTTCATTAATTGTAAGCTGTTTGTTGGAGGTGCATTACCCTAGACTTAACAGTATGTAATGTAAAAAAATGCAATAATTAATTTCAGTAATCGATGGTTGTTATATAATAAATTTGGCATCAATTCCATTGCATTTATTAGTATCTCATTACCCAATTTATTTGTGAGTTGAGCAATTAATAATGTACTCATGAATTGCAAGTACGAGTAGTTAAGAGCTTGAGTCCATAGGATTTTATCTTTGGGGATATGGGTACGAGAATTTTATATCTGTATTTTTACGATTTGATTTGATAAATAATTGCAATAACTCGAAAATTTTGTATATAGCAGTTGCATTCGATAGTTAGGATGTTTTTCAGTTGACAGTTGGTAGTTGACAGTTGGTAGTTGACAGTTGACAGTTAAACCTCATTCACTCCTTCACTTCTTCACTCCCCCGTTCGGACTTCGGCGTGAGCTCAGACGTTCGGCGAAGCTCAGTCGAGCCGTCGAACGCTGAGCTCACGGCCGAAGC
>JASJCX010000169.1 GCA_030065255.1 Calothrix sp. MO_167.B42
ACAGCACCCTATACGGTGATGGTATCGAGATGTATGATAACGCCAAAGGGGGAGACGATAACCTAAAGACTAAAGGTAATGACAGCACCCTATACGGTGATGGTATCGAGATGTATGATAACGCCAAAGGGGGAGACGATAACCTAAAGACTAAAGGTAATGACAGCACCCTATATGGTGATGCCAACGAGATGTATGATAACGCCCAAGGGGGAGACGATAACCTAGAGGCTAAAGGTAATAACAGCACCCTATACGGTGATGCCAACGAGATGTATGATAACGCCAAAGGGGGAGACGATTGGTTAAAGGGCGGTAGAGGCAATGATACCCTGTTTGGTGATGCTGCATTCATGGATTCTGGGGTTATTGGCGGTAACGATACACTAGAAGGCGGCAAGGGAGATGACACCCTGTTCGGTACTGTTACAGGTGTGGGAGAAGTAGATGAACTCACAGGGGGTAAGGGTGCTGATGTTTTCGCCCTAGGAGATAGCAGCCAAGCTTTTTATATAGGCAATGGGGATGCAGATTATGCCTTAATTAAGGATTTTGAATTCCAGGAACAGGATAAAATCCAACTCTTTGGCGATGATAGCAACTATGTATTGGGATCATCTCCTGGTGGATTACCTGGTGGTACAGGAATATTTGACCAATCTACCGGGGACTTGATTGGGGTTGTTCAAGGAGTTTCAGTTGGGGATCTCGATCTGACGGATACTTCTGTATTTCAGTATGTATAGTATTCCTATTTGAGTTGTCAAAATACAATACAGCACGTTGCAGATAAATGAAGTACAAAATTACATACTAAAACTAATAGTGGGATGGGCATCCGGTGCCCGTTTCAATGTACTTCACTAATATGAAATATACTGTCTAAAAATAAAGGCTAACATCCCTGACTTTTGTAAAAAGTTGGGGATTTGATTAGGAATTAATCTACAGTTAAAGAAATTGTGACATAATCTGACACTGATGCAAGTGTATAGTGAAATTGGGTGGCATTTTCTTAACTTTTATAATTGATAATGTCACTTGATTTATCTTAAATTGTCCCCATAAGGCACATTTTATTGTTAGCTTAAAGGAATGTTTATTAGTGCCGAACTACTACTGCAATACCAACGCTGTAAGCGCCGACCTTTTTTAGATGTTCACGGTGAAAAAAGGCGGCGAGATACTGGTAATGATTTAATCAAAAAAATACAGCAAGATAAAATTATCCATCAAAAGAGGATATTGGCTCAGTTTGCTCATAAAAGACCAAAATATCCCCCTAGGGACTGGCATATTGCACATCAGGCAACTTTAGAATTGATGCAGCTTGGTGTGGATAGTATTTATCAAGGTGTAATTGTCACCAATTATGGCTCAGGATATACTTTGGTAAGTCGTCCCCATTTATTAATTAAGCAGCAAGGAAAATCCTTATTTGGAGATTGGCAGTATGCTCCGGCTAATATTGAATTAGGTAAGCGTCCCAAGCAAGAATATCAAGTAGTAGTAGCTTTTCATGCCCGGGTATTGGCACAACTACAACAATCACAAGTCGATCGCGCTTGGTTAATGTTACGGGGTAAAGATGGCAGTTATCTGGTGGATTTAAGTAAATGGATTCCCCAGATGGAAGTGATTTTAGCAGAGTTTATTCACAGTCTCAAGCAAGATCAAGCACCGGAGATGTTTATCTCTCGACAACGCTGTAGTCTTTGTCATTGGCATAATGATTGTTATGCGATCGCAAAATCCAATCAACACCTATCCCTATTACCTGGGGTAACACCAGTTCGCTACACTCAACTCCAGGAATTGAATATTACCACGCCACAATCCCTGGCTAGTACAAATCCTGCTGTGTTGGAAAATTTGGTTGGTTTCGACAGCCAAGTGGCATCAAAATTAGTATTACAAGCTCAATCCGTACTGGAAAATCGCCCCCTGCTTTTGCCATTTAATCCAGAAATTCATCACATGGAATTTCAACATCCCATTGAGCTTTATTTTGACATTGAAGCACAACCAGACTTGAATTTAAATTACTTGTTGGGAGTTTTGGTTGTTGATAAGCAAAATCATACAGAAAAATTTTATTCTTTTTTAGCTGAAAAGCCAGAAGACGAACAATTGGTGTGGCAGCAATTTCTTGATTTAGTCTGGCAATATCCCCAAGCACCCATTTACCATTTTTGTGTCTACGAATTCGATACAGTCAAACGATTAGGGAAACTTTATCGCACCCCCAAGGCATCCGTATCACCAGTCCTCAATCGATTTGTGGATATATATGAATATTTGATTCAAAATGTTGCCTTACCAGTGGAGAGTTATGCCTTAAAAGCGATCGCTCGTTGGTTGGGGTTTGAATGGCGTAATCCAGAAGCCAGTGGTGCTAAGTGTATTTACTGGTATGATGAATGGTTAAAGACAGGCGATCGCAATTTATTAGAAATTATCCAACTCTATAACGAAGATGATTGCCGAGCTACCCTGAATGTCAAAGACTGGCTATTCAAATTCTTCCAAGAACAATCCCATTATTAACTAAAATTTTCAGTATAATTACTTAACCACGAACAGGAGACAAATTTATTCTCACTCCTTCACTCCCTCACTCCCTCACGGGTATGCTATGCTAATTTCCGCCAAGCTGTGCTAATTGTCATAATTACAGTTATAGATTGTGATGAAAATAATGAGAAAAATTTGGTCATTGCCAAAAATTATTTACTTTTTTATTCCGATTTTAATTATTAGCATTATATTAACTAATATGCCTGCCCCAGCTGCGGAAATAACTGGCATAGACTTTATTGGACACGCAACTTTACCCACAGGCTTATCATTTAAAAAAACTGAAATAGGAGGATTATCAGGAATTACCTATGATGCCAAAAAGGACGTATACTATGCCATATCAGATGACCGGAGTCAAAAATCTCCAGCCCGTTTTTACACCCTTAAAATCGACCTCAGTCGGGGTTTACTTAAACCAAAAGGTGTTAAACCCATTGGTGTGACCACATTATTAAATTCACAAGGTAAAAGCTTTCCAAATCGCACAATTGATGCAGAAGGTATTGCCCTAACCAATAATGGAACTGTATATATCTCCTCTGAAGGTGATGTGGAAAAATCAATTCAACCATTTATTAAAGAATTTTCCCTCGCTTCTGGGAAAGAATTGAATTCCCTACCCATTCCCCAGAAATTTTTACCTACTGGTAATGGTAAACAAGGTATCCGTAATAATCTAGCTTTTGAAAGTCTTACTATTACCTCTAACCAGCAGCATTTATTTACAGCTAGTGAAAATGCCCTGATTCAAGATGGCACAGAAGCAAAACCCAGAATCAATACTTCTTGTCGCATTTTACAATACAACTTACTCACCAAACAACCAGAAAAAGAATTTCTTTATCAGACTAAGCCTGTAATACCACTTTTCAATATATCTCGTTTATTTGCCAGTGGATTACCAGATTTATTAGCTCTAGATGATAGGGGAAATTTCCTCAGCATAGAGCGTTCCCTCACTGGTTTAGGCTTTTCTATCGATCTTTACCAAGTTTCTTTGCAGGGAGCTACTGATATTAGTAATGTGAATAGTCTTTTAAAAGCAAAATCCCAAAATATCAAACCCGTAGGTAAAAAACTACTGTTCGACTTGAGAAAACTGGACGTATTATTAGATAACATTGAAGGATTAACCCTTGGGCCTAAATTACCTGGAGGACATCGCTCATTAATCCTAATTAGCGACAACAATTTTCAATCAATCCAAAAAACTCAAATCTTAGCCTTTCGGCTGAAAGTAGAATCACCTCTGATTAGATTATTACGACGGTTACGTTTAAGATAATCTCCCAGTTTTCTCCTTAATTTCCACGAGCATTAATTATTGATATTTTTTAAGTATATATACTGAGATTTCTAAATTAAATTGGTAATCTTTTTTCTGTCTCCGTGTAATTTCTCATCCAACTATTTGAAGAAATGTGTTACACCAGGTTTACAAGCTTACTGAGTTTGTAAACTATTTTTTATCGAATATAGTTTTACATTGAAGATGCATATTATTAACACGCTGATACGGATTTGAGAAGTGTGCCTCTAGTCTGGCTTATAGCCTGTGATTATTTTATGCAATCCCATTGTGAATTGAGATAAAACTATTCCCATTAATCCCATAGATATAGTTATAAATCACGCCCACGTATCCAGAAATATGTTTTTCGTAGATTTGTATTATTACAACTAACAATTTTTTATCATCATAATCGGGTTACATAAATCCTATATCTAAATAGGTTTCTACTATTAGTAGAAAATCATCTCTAATTGCTACATAGAAAGATGTTGAAGACGAGTATTCATAAAACTGTAATGCCAGAAATAGAATCAGACAGTTATATTGGAACTTTTTTAAATAACCGCTACTTAATTAGAGATATAATTGGTAAAGGGGGAATGGGGAAGGTTTACATTGCTGAAGATGTCGCCAAAGGCGGCATGCCAGTAGCAGTAAAAGTTCTCTATATGAGCTTAGTCAATCAACAAATGTCCAAACGTTTTGCCAGGGAGATTTTGATTGGTTCTCAATTAGGACGTAAAAGTCAACATATTGTCCGTGTATTGAGTTATGGAATTACTGAAGATCACATCCCATTTTATGTAATGGAATATCTTCAAGGTAAAAATCTCAAGCAGATACTTAAGACTCAACCCTTAACAATAAAAGAGTTTTTAGATGTATGTATTCAAATATGTTTGGGCTTGCAATATGCCCATGAAGGTGTCAACTTAAAAGGAAAAATTGTACCAGTAGTACATCGAGATATTAAGCCAGAAAATATTTTTTTTTCTGAGGATAACAAGTTTGGTTCTGTAGTAAAAATATTAGATTTTGGCATTGCCAAGTTTATGACAGAACGTGCTGGAATGACGCTAACTGAGTCTTTTATTGGTAGTTTACCCTATTGTTCTCCCGAACATATGGAAGGACGCAAATTATTAGATGGACGTTCTGACATTTATAGTTTGGGCGTAATCATGTTTGAAATGTTGGCTGGGAAGCATCCTTTTTTTTCAGACACCCAGTCCTTCGGAAATTGGTATCAAGCGCATCATTTTCAAATCCCTCCCAAGATTCAAGAAGTTAATCCTCAAGTAGAAGTTCCCCAAAAATTAACTGACTTAGTGATGCAATGTTTATCGAAGGAAGTCGATGAACGTCCTCAAAATATGTCTAGCATTTTAAATTGTTTAAATGAACTGAAAAATGATATTAATAATTTCTCTGTTAATCACACTCCAGTTCAACAGCCTGATTCCGTTCAATTAATACCCATAGCCTCATTAACAGAAAAAGAATGCTGGCAGCAAAGTTGGCCAAAAAATAAGCCATTAAAATCGATTGGATTTCCCCATATTTTAAATACTCAAAAAGGCTCAATTCCAACTTTTTGGGCAATGTTACCCCAGGAAGAAATTGCAATTCTTCTCGATGCAAGTACATTGACTGAATTCATTGCTAAAATAAATATCTATCCCATGATTTTATGGGGCATCATACTTTATAAAGAAGATTCTACATTTCATCGTTGTCTTTCATATTATCTGGATTTAAAATCTCATAATAATAAAGTAGAAAAAATCATTAGCAAACTAGCTGAAACTGGTTACTACCATTTATTACTTTTTTCTGTAGAAGAGCCGCATAAATGTTCCCATGTAATCAATATATGCCTGACTACAAATCAAAGGAAAGAGTTAGCATTTTATATAGAAAATAGCCATACATATAGTGCGCCAGTATCACAAAGTCAAGCAAAAGCCAATTTAAAATTTCAATATGAACAATTAAGAAAAAGATTTGCCAACAATCTTAAATTGAAACAAGAAAGAAAAAAAGTAAATTTTAAAGAATGGATGTCTAAGTTTAAGCCTTTAATATTTTTTTGGCGCTCTTAAATCAAGAATGATATCAAATCCGCTGGTGGAACTTACCATATTGTCGTCACCTCACCCCATCCTGGTGGACACTGCTCTGGCTAGTAACCAGAGGGGAAGCGGGTGAGGTTTTTGCGGTAACTAATCATCTGGATTTCATATGAAAAATATTTTTGACATTATTGAAAATAAATATATAACATTTTACAGGTAAATGAAGTACATTCGCTAAATACTAAAACTAAGGATGAAATGGGCATAGCTACCCGTCTAAATGTACTTCACAAAGATGAAATATGCTGTAATAAATATTAGGTGATATCTGATTTAATGAGATAAAATTATGGAAATTAAATATATTTAGAATTAATCTATAAATAATCAGATATTTTTGTGAGGTTTTTAGGGTGAAACAGGATGCAAATACTACGCCAAATAATATTGATACTTCCCATACTCAATTGATCGCAAATCGATACCAATTGAATCAATTAATTGGTAAAGGAGGAATGGGTGAAGTTTTTTTGGCTACTGATATTTTATTAGGAGGAGTATCAGTTGCTATTAAGTTTTTATCTCAAACTATTTCAACTCCACATCAAAAACGGCATTTTGCCCGTGAAGCTCGGATTTCTGCTGTCCTCAGTCAAAAAAATCTGCACATTGTCAAAGTAACTGATTATGGGGTAAGTCAGGCAGGTAGACCATTTTATGTGATGGAATATTTATCAGGCAAAAATTTACGGGATTTAATGCCTACCTCTTTGCCCATGTTTATTTCTCTGGCCAGGCAAATATGTTTGGGCTTGCAATGTGCCCATGAAGGTATTAGCATTGATGGCCAGGTATATCCTCTAGTTCACAGAGATATTAAGCCAGAAAATATCTTAGTAGTCCCCAATGGAATGTTAGGTCAATTGGTGAAAATTTTAGACTTTGGGATTGCTAAATTTTTAAACTATGCTGGTACACATACTACCAATCAAGGTTTTAACGGCACTGTATGCTATAGTTCTCCAGAACAATTAGATGGTGGGGAATTAGATAGTAGATCGGATATTTATAGCTTGGGGGCAATCATGTTTGAAATGCTCGCAAACCAGAAACCTTGGCGGGTTGAACCTGAATCTTTAGGTGCATGGTATAGAGCTCATCAATTTACAGCTCCCCTGAGAATTTCAGATTTACAGTTGGAAGTAAACATCCCTAAGCAGATTGAAGATTTAATTATGGCTTGTCTGGCAAAATCTCCCAAGGATCGCCCTCAAAATACTACTGAAATTATTAACATATTAGATAGTGTGGTGAGTGAGAATACACCAGCACCCATACAAATAAGCTTAGTAGGTATTGATAATCAAGATTCTACGAGTACTAGTACCTTGCGATGTAGTACGACTATGGCTGCGGAAGTGGGATTATCTGTAGAACAAGCTTGTAGTCAGTTAGTTTGGCCTAATGATAAACCAATTCAGGAAATAGTTTTTCCCAAATTAATTGAAACTCAAACCAAAAATATTACGACCCTGTGGATCATGTTATCTCAAGAAGAGATAGCTAATCATTCAGTTTCACAACGTTACAGTAAATTTATATTTCTGGCATCTCCACACCCAACTTTATTGTGGTTAACGGTATTTTATCATCCTAAATATGGTCCTAAGTGGCTACCATCTTATTTGGACATGCACAATTCCTATAACCGTCAACTATTATTTTCCCTAGTTGTAAACGAACAATATCCAGTTATTTTCTTTACTTTAGAGCCTCCCCATTATTGCGCTCATGTGGTCAATATGTTCATGGAGCCAATGCAGTTACAAAAATTAAAACAGTGGCTACAGGAAAGTATACAAATGCCACATTCTCAGCAATTACCATTGAGTAAGAAGTTATTAAAACAAAAGTATAAAACAATGCAACCCCAGATATTAAATCATTTGCAAGCCATAGCTACTGGGGTCAATTCTTGACATTTAAGTTGCTTCTGTTTTAGCCATTAAGTGACATGCTAGCCATTGTTCCATATCTGCCAAAACTTCTGGGTAATTGATATCGTTTTGAATCTCGTGATAGGTTCCTGGATATTCTCGAAAGGTTTTATCCCGAAAAGTTATTTTGTTAAAAAATGCCAGACTACTTTCTGGTAAAGTAACCTTGTCTGCTCCTCCTTGCATAATCAATAAAGGGACACAAAAGTTTTCCACCCGGCTTTGAATTTCTGCAACTATGGTCATAAATTCCGTTGCTAAACGGGCAGTACCTCTGGTATGTCTTAATGGATCTTGGGCATAAGCAGCTAGAACTTTTTCATCTCGGGAAGCTGTATTTGGGTTCATGCCAGTATTGAGGCTAAAACTCGGCCATATGCGTGAAAGAACCTTGCCTAAAAATAGTTTAAATGGAGAAATTCCTACTTTTCCTACACTTGGGGCTAGGGCGATGGCACCTTGTAATTGTTTTGCTGCTTGGGGACAGTTTAAGATAAAGTCTAAAATAATTACACCTCCTAAACTATGACCTAAGAGAAAATACGGATGTTTTTCCTGTTGAGTGGTTATGAATTGAAAAAAAGCTTGTAGGTCTTGGCGAAATTCGCTCCAGCTATTGATGTAGCCTCGTTGACCTGGCGATCGCCCATGACCCCGTAAATCAAAGCTGTAAATAGCATAATTTTGGGGAACCAGATGGTTAACTATATTTCCATATAAACCACTGTGACCCCCCAATCCATGAACAATGACTAAAATAGCACGGTTTTGTCCCTGGGGATGCCAACTTTGGTAGTATAAATTGAAGCCTCCGGCACCCAAAAAAGTCCCTTCGTGATGATCCATGATGGTGCCTCTTAATATCCTATTACTTACATACTTACAGTTAAGGAACTTCCAATTTTCAAATATCCCATTTTTGCTTGTGGAATGGGCTTCTAGCCCGTCCATATCAGCAGGCAGGCTCCGAATGCCTACCCCATAATTGGATATTTGATTTTTTGGTGTTCCCTAAGTAATTTTTCCCCAATATTCCAAAAATATGTCATTTTATCGTGTTGAGTCAACAATAAACATTCCCTGGGAATCATAATTTCACTCAAACGATTAAATATGGGTAGTTTTACTGGCAAAATCAACAATCTAGTTTAGCCAAAATCGGACTAAAATTTGCATATCCTGTTTACAGATGTGACTAAAGCTGCTCCAATATCTATGGATTAAATCAAAAACTATACAAATATACTTATTTGCCAAGGCATTGCCTGATGAATGAAGAACGCCTCCAAGCCTATGAAAACCTCATCCAAGCACTGCTTACCTGTCCGGAGGGAGAGGAGTGGGATTTGTTACAGGCAAATCAAGAACTGATTGATTCTGGGTTTATTCAAGCCATTGAGCAGGTTGCAATTGAAAAAGAGAAAACAGGGGAAAATGATGCAGCTAATTTTCTCCGGGATGTACTCGCAGAATTGGGGCATTTCCAAGGGTATATGGATTTAATCGAACAGCTACTCGATTGTGACAATGAAGAAGCTGTAGAATCCCTATTGAATGCCAATGAGAATTTGTTAGATGCGGGATTAGTACAAAGTATGCTGGCAGTGTCAAATGATTTGCTGACACAAGGGGAGCCGGAAAGTGCTAATTTCTTAATGAATTTAGCGGGTGAATTGATGGGGATTTATGGGTAGATGGGAGTAATTTTCTGTCAGGATATTTGCTTGGCTAACCAATCCCGGAAGCGGGGATGATATAAACTGTAACGGGTTTCTTTACCAATACCCTGTTGCTGTAAAAACTCAAACCAATTATCTAGCACTTCCTGAATATCAAATACATCTAAATTAGTTATTTGCGTAATTTCACTTACTAAAATTCCTTCCTTTTCTCTAGAAGTCAGCACACCCAGCACTGACAACGCCACATCAGATAAACCTTCACCTTGCATTTTCTGCCAATGTTGGGTGAATGTTTGCTCATTATCCCAGTTTTTTAACCCATATTCGGATAAGTCAATAATTTGCGATGGTGCTTCGATTAACAAACCCGATTGTTCTTTTTTGAAGGGACGACGGGTGAGAATAAAATAGACCCCATCGGGCAAATATCTGGGAAGATAAAATAAGTTTGTACCTGGTGGTTGACTGTTGGGTTTGATTGCGTCTAAGGCATCAATGGCGATTATTAAGGGTTGTGTTGGTTTTAGATATGCGCTAATTTTTTGCAGTAATAGGGAGAGAAACCAACTTCCTTCTGTGGCGTTTTCAGGAATTTCTCCTATTTCCCATTCCCCATTCCCCATTCTCGTTGTTAATTGGGTGCAAATATATTTGAGAAATTCCTCGGCAGTATTTTTACCTTCTACCTGAGCATTGTAGTAAATAACATCGGGATTGTCCCTCACATATTTAGTGAGGATAGCACTTTTACCGCTACCGGGGGAACCAACAATGGTGAGACAGCCCCGATTGTAATTGTGGAAAAAGTTATTGATGGTGGTGAAGATAGATTCACAGTTGATAAAAAAATTTTGACTTTTTCCCAGAATACCTTGTAATCGGAGGAAATACACTTTCCCGGATGTATCGCCTGCTAATATTGTTGCTCCATCTGGGGCAATAGCACAACAATATATACTACCTTCTCCTGTAAAAGTGGCAACTTTTTCCCCTAGTGCTAAATCCCAAACCTTGAGTGTTTTGTCGCGGGAGCCAGAAATAACGTATTTACCATCCCCTGTTACTGCGACTGCATAAACCCAGTTATTATGACCAGTAAGGGTGTGAATTTCCTTTCCTGTCCCTAATTCCCAAACCTTGAGTGTTTTGTCGCGGGAGCCAGAGATAGCATATTTACCATCCCCTGTGACTGCAACTGCATAAACCGAGCTACTATGACCAGTCAGGGTGCGAATTACTTTTCCTGTTCCTAATTCCCAAAGCTTGAGTGTTTTGTCGCGGGAGCCAGAAATAGCATATTTACCATCCCCTGTGACTGCGACTGCATAAACCAAATCACTATGACCAGTCAGGGTGCGAATTACCTTTCCTGTTCCTAATTCCCAAACCTTAAGTGTTTTCTCATCAGAAGCAGTGACAGCATATTTACCATCCCTTGTTACTGCGACTGAATAAACCGAGTTACTATGACCAGTAAGAGTGTGAATTTCTTTTCCTGTTGCTAATTCCCACACCTTAAGTGTTTTGTCATCAGAAGCAGAAACAGCATATTTACCATCCCCTGTTACTCCTACTGCATTAACCGAGTCACTATGACCAGTCAGGGTGAGAATTCCCTTTCCTGTTGCGAATTCCCAAACCTTAAGTGTTTTGTCACGAGAAGCAGTGACAGCATATTTGCCATCCCCTGTTACTGTGACTGCATAAACCAAGCTACTATGACCAGCAGGGGTATGAATTTCCTTTCCTGTTGCCAATTCCCAAACCTTGAGTGTTTGGTCACCAGAGGCAGAAACAGCATATTTGCCATCCCCTGTTACTCCTACTGCATTAACCGACCTAATATGACTATTAAGGATACGAATTTCCTTGCCTGTTTCTAGTGACCAAACCTTGAGTGTTTGGTCACTAGAAGCAGAAACAACATATTTACCATCCCCTGTTACTCCTACTGCATTAACCGAGTCACTATGACCAATCAGGGTGTGAATTTCTTGTCCTGTTGTTAATTCCCAGACCTTGAGTGTTTTGTCATTAGAAGCAGAAACAGCATATTTACCATCCTTTGTTACTGCGACTGCATTCACCCAACTATTATGAAAGGTAAGGGTGTAAATTTCCTTTCTTGTTGCTAATTCCCACACCTTAATTGTATTGTCACGGGAGCCAGAAACAACATATTTACCATCCCTTGTTACTGCAACTGCATTAACTAAGTCACTATGGCCAGTAAGGGTATGAATATCCTTTCCTGTTGCTAATTCCCACACCTTAATTGTATTGTCACGAGAAGCAGAAACAGCATATTTACCATCCTCTGTTACTGTTACTGCATTAACTGAGTTAGTATGACCAGTAAGAGTGTGAATTTCTTCTCCTGTTGCTAATTCCCAAACCTTTAGTGTTTTGTCACCAGAAGCAGAAACAGCACATTTACCATCCTCTGTCACTGCGACTGCATTAACTGAATCACTATGGCCAGTAAGAGTGTGAATTTCCTCTCCTGTTGCTAATTCCCAAACCTTTAGTGTTTTGTCACCAGAAGCAGAAACAGCACATTTACCATCCTCTGTTACGGCAACTGCATTAACCCATTTATTATGACCAGTAAGAGTGCGGATTAAGGGACTTCCGGGAGGAGTTAGGCTAGTTGTTAAGCAGCGTAAGCAAGTTGTTTTAGTTTGTGATATTTGTTGCAGCAATTTGTTCATTAAATCTAGTTGTTGAAAGTGCAACAAACGTCCTGATAATTGTGATGCTAATTGTTTTTTATCTGCAACTAAAATATGTGTAGAACGGAATAATGCATTTGGTATTAAGTTTAATGATTTCACAATTTGAGCATCGTATTCTGGATGAATTGATAATTCATTATTGTCAATTAAATTATAATCTTCAATCAATGCTTGTATCCCAAAATAAGAATGATTAATCTTTGCTTCGATAAAGTCATAATTACTCAATAAATTATATAGTTTTTTCATCTGACCACCTTCTAACCATAAGCGAGGAATTTCACGCAAAAAATGTTCTCTTTCTTCCGGTGATTTGTTTTTTAACCAAGCACGAAGATTACTCATAATAGAAGTCCTTCCGTCATATTATCAGCAACTTCAGCACTAATATCAGGTAAATTTACCCCCGCAGCTTGCACAATATCCCGACGATGCAAAAAATCACTAAAGCTCTCATGATAAAATCTATACAGTGGTGGTTGGCTTTTCTGTTTATGTAAAAATTGTGCCCAATTATCAAGAACTTCCTGCACAATAAATTGATTTTGCTTAGAATATTTGGCGATTACTTCACAAGAAGCAGCACTGCGTAAAGCGCACATCATATACACGATTTTGATTTTATTTTTACGTAAATAGTTGCCTTCCATTCCCATTAATTGCCAGTGGCTATAATAATAACCTTGCAACCCTTCTGGCAATTCTTTTAAAAACTTATCATTGTGAAATCCTTCAGCAATAGCTGGCAAAACATAACGCAAATACATAAAGTTGTTCTCGCTTTTTATGGCGATTTTTTCCACAAAATCATTCCTAGATATAGTATTTTGTTTTTCAATCCACTGGCTCAAGCCCTGTTTATATTTTTCATCATTCAGCAATTCCCGAATATAGTCCTTTACATCCTGATTACTTTCTTGCTTTTTTTCCCTTAAGTCCAATTCAAAAGTTGGTGTACTGGGTGAAACATTCAATCTTTTTTCATTTGGATTATGGGGTCTTCTAGTGAGGAGAAAATAAACCCCATCTGGCAAATTAGTAGGTAAATATAAAAGATTTCCAGATGCATCTTGGTCAACTTCATCCAATGCGTCCACCACAATCAATAAGCGTTCACCTATAGATAATTTTTCCCTAACTTTAGTCAATAACAATGACGAGTCTGCATCCTCTACATTATGCAAATCATAACGACTGGTCAATTGTTGGCGAATTTTTTTGAGGAATAGCTCAGGACGATTCATCCCCTCAGCACGAATATTAAAAAAGCAAATAGCTTCTGGGTTATCTAATACATACTTAGCAGCGATCGCACTTTTTCCCATTCCGGCATCACCAATAATAGTAAAGTAACCGTTGGAGTTGTTATTGATGAATTCTTGTATAGCATCAAAGACAAATTGACGACCACAAAATAATTGTGTTTTTTCGTTAATTAATCGTTTAAATTCTAGTGGTAATTGCTGTTGAGGATACCAATCTTTTGGATCAACTATATCAGTTGGTTTTATATTGAGGACTTTGGCAATATTTTTAACTGCTAATCTTTCCACTCCATTGGGACAATCCCTAGTACCAAGCAAGCGTTTAACTGTATCTACAGAGACAGTCGCTTGCTTTGCTAATTCCTCTTGAGTCAGCCCAGCATCCTTATAAGCTTGTTTGAGTTTGGCTTTGCCTGTTTCACTGGATTGTACTTTGTCAGATTCACGCATTACCATAAGTGAACACCTTTACTTATACTAAAACAATGGCAAATCAGTAGTTTTCTTGAGTAGGACAAATAGATTTTCTTTACATACATATCTGCCCTAATTTACATCCTAGCAATAGGGTAAACACTCAATATAACCTAAATCCATTTGCTCTGGTATATATTTTTCTTTTGATTAGGATACTAATATGAACATACAATCACACAACATTTGAGAGGTTAACAATGCAGTTGAAGTTTGGTAAAAAGCCAGAAAAGAATGATGACTACAGCCAGATAAAAAAAGAAGTCATTCGTGAATATTTACGACAATTGAGACATAGTTACAACCTTGCCCTTGTTATAACTGCTGCATCTACGTTGATGACTTTATTAGGTGTTGGTTTATTATATGGGAACAAAGTATCCCAAGCAACCTTTACAGCATTTGGGGGTTTTTTAGCAACTGATTCACGCATTACCATAAGTGAACATTCTTACTTGTATTTAAACAATAGCAAATCAGTAGTTTCCCTGAGTAGGGCAAATAGATTTTCTTTACATACCTATTTGCCCTAATTTTAATTTACAGCCCAGCAATAGGGCAAACACTCAATGTAACCTAAATCCATTTGCCCTTGGTATATATTTTTCTTTTGATTAAGATACGAATATCAACACCCAATTACACGAAATTTGAGAAGTTAAAAATGCAATTTAAGTTTTTTAACAAGCCAGAAAAGAATGATGACCATAGCGGAATAAAAGAAGAAGTCATCCGTGAACATTTACGACAAGTGAGACATAGTTACAACCTTGCTCTTTTTGTAAGTGCCGCATCAGCATTGATGACTTTATTTGGTGTGGGACTTCTATATATGAATAAAGTTTCCGAAGCAACTCTCACGACATCTGGGGGTTTTTTGGCAACTATTTCAAGTGTTCAATTCACCAGGCATTCCAAAAAAGAATTGCAGGAAATGATAGATAAATTTGGTGAGAAATGAATAGCAAATTCAGTTTAAAATTTGGCGTTGTCAACTACGATTTATGCAAAGCTTCTGACTACTGTTTAACTGCTGTCTAGCTGTTATTATCTAAATCTTCTTGAAATAGTTGGATAAATTCCCCTGGTGCAAACTCCCCACTACTGGGACGGCGTTCCTGTTGCTCGGTTTTCAAGTAAATATACTCACACTCAACAGAGTCTAATTGTGTTTCACCGTTAATTTTCCAATCTTCCACACAAGCGCCTGTAAGTAATGCTGTGGAAAAATTCGTACCTAGTGCTTGAGTCCTACTGAGATCAGTTTCCATCAACTCAGCATCGCTAAAATCTGCACCAGTTAGGTTGGCATCACTCAGGTTTGCACGATAGAAATCAGTGTAAATTAAATTTGCACTACTTAGATTGGCACTACTCAGGTTTGCACCACTCAAGTCAACGTCATCCAGATTGGCACCATTGAGATTGGCACCCTCTAAGTTAGCATTACTCAAATCTGCACCAATAATTTCTGCATTTTCCAGATTGGCATTACTCAGATTTGCACCACTGATATCCGCATCATTGAGATTTGCACCAGTGAGGTTGGTATGACTGAGATTAGCATTACTTAAATCAGACTCCCCCAAGTCAGCACCACTCAAATCCCCATAGCTCAAGTTGGCATTGCTCAGATCAACATCTGTGAGATTAGTATTACTGAAGTTTACCTGATTCAATTCTATACCATGAAGATCGGCACTACTGAGATCGACAACTGTATTATCTGAATTGCTGATTTTCCAATTATTCCAAGCATCTACCCCTTGTCTGAGTAGATTTAAACACTCCTCATCAGCCATCTTCTGTTCTCCTTATGCCTTACCCGGTTAACTTTCGTTCTTGATTCACAGTTTAGTTGTAACTAAATCATGGTTCAGTCGCAAGGGATTTTAAATTGCGATCGCAGGAAATATGACATAACAAGATAATCGGTTTACGGTAGATGCATTACCTTGCTGATTACAGGAATGCTAACAGCCCCCTAACCCCCAATTTTGGGGGAAAAAGATAATTTAAAGTCTGCCAAATTTGAGGTATTTAGGGGGCATTACTCAAACAATAAAAATAAATTCATACTTCA
>JASJCX010000170.1 GCA_030065255.1 Calothrix sp. MO_167.B42
ACTGGATAAGTAGGTAAATTATATTTTTCAGAGGCGAGTGCTGCATATGCTCGCATTCGCCGGGGTAGTTTGGAGTTATAACGTAATTGTACTTCGTTGAGAACAAGAAATTCACCATCTTCAGGGCTATGTACGCGGATTAAAACATCACTTTCCCTACTTATCCACTGAAATTCCGAGTTGAGGATTTCTCTGACATTAATATTGGGAATTGCTGTTACCCAACGCACCCAATTATCTGGTGCAAGACTAATTAACCGTTTTGTGCTGACATCTGCTGGTTTTACCATTGGTTCTTAGCCTTTAGCCAGTTTGACGGGCGTGGATAATGAAACTCTCACCAGTGCTGATTTTACCATATCTATATCTTCTAATACTTGAGCTACTCGTAAAATCAACGCTTCATTATAGGGTGCAGCAATTAACTGTACCCCCAAGGGTAAACCATGGGAACTTTGCACGGGAACGGATAATACGGGTAAACCAATAAATGATAATGGTTGGGTAAATAATCCTAAATGGGGACGTACCAGAATTTCTTCTCCATCCAAAATCATGGTTTGTTGTCCAATCAGGGGCGCAGGAATGGGGGTAGTAGGGGCGAGAATTACATCAACGTTTTGCAAGACTTCCCTCACTTTGTCTCTATACCATCGGCGGAAACGCTGTGCTTGAATATACCAACTGTTGGGAATTAATGCACCGGCTAAAAAGCGATCGCGGGTGGCTGGATCGAAGTCTTGGGGACGGTGGCGTAGTTGCTCTAAATGCAGATTTGCCCCTTCACAAGCTGTAATCACAAATGCTGCGGCTCTAGCACGATGGGCTTCTGGTATGGTTGCATGGTTGTTTACACTTAATACGTTAGCAACTTTTTTAACTGCTTCTAAGGCTTGTGGTTCTGCTTTCTGGGTGAAGTAATCATCGGCGATGGCAATTCTAATATCTCCAATCCCTTTAGTAATTTGTGGTACACAATATTCTGGGGGTTTTTGCGTACAAACTGGGTCTCGTTTGTCTTCTCCTTGAAGTACATCAAAGGCTGTAGCAATATCTTCTACGGAACGGGCGAAGGGACCAATATGATCCAAACTACTGGAAAATAAGGCTACACCTGCACGGGATAATCTGCCGTAGGTGGGTTTAAAGCCAAATACGCCACACAAAGCCCCAGGAACTCTAATTGAGCCGTTGGTATCCGAACCCAACGTTAGGGGAACTAAACCTCCAGCCACAGCCGCAGCCGAGCCACCAGAGGAACCACCAGCAACGCGGTTTAAGTCATGGGGATTGTGGGTTGCACCGTAATGGGAGTTTTCTGTGACAAATCCATAGGCGTATTCGTCCATATTTAGGGTCCCTAGGAGGATTGCACCGGCTTGTTTTAATTTGGCTACTGCTGTTGCGTCTTGTGTTGCTGGGGGATTTTCTGTATTAATTTTGGCTCCTGCTAGGGTGGTGATTCGGGCAATATCAAATAGATTTTTGACGGCGAAGGGGACACCAGCTAGTAATCCAGGGTTTTTCCCAGTGGCGATTTCCCTATCAATTCTGGCTGCTTCTTGTAGGGCTGTGTCTGCAAGGATATTGGTAAAACAGTTTAACTGCTGATTTCTGGTTGCAATTCGTTGTAAGGCGGCTTGGGTAACTTCTATGGCGGTAATTTGGCGATCGCGCACCGCAGTAGCAATGGATACGGCGTTGGCTGATTCTAGGTTCATGGTTCAAATGTTGGGGCGGCTTCTATTTGTTCTGGTAGGGGAAATTCGTTGACGATTTGGGCAATTTCCCTGATTCTGTCAAAGTTGGCCACTACTCCATGAATATATTCATCTGGCAATTGTAAGTCTAGTAGTAATGCCATTTGTTCTATGTATTTATTGGTATCAAATTGTTGTTCTGTCATATTTTATAATTTGTTTCACGCAGAGACGCAGAGGCGCAGAGAAGAGGAGGTTAATATTCCAATTCAGCAAGGCCATTATTACTTTCTCAAGCGGCGAAATATATGGATAATTATGATTGTAAGTAAAATTGCGATCGCACCGATACCCAAGCTGTAGAAAAATACTTCTGTGCGGAAGGTAAGGTGTTGTTTGTAATCGTTGGGTTGGGCGAGGATGACGGCGGAGGCTAGGGAACTGGTGGCAAGTCCTACGCCGGCGATGGCAATGGTATGATTAAGTTGGCGATCGCTTTTGGTTTGTTCGAGGGTTATAATTCCTTGGATGGTGCTGTTGAGGTTTTGTAGGAGTGTTAATCCTGGTAGGAAGGTGGTACTATCTGCTGCGATTTGTCGTTGGTATTTTTGGGCGTAAATTTCGCTTTCACTGAAGGTTTTGAGAAATTCTAAGTTGTTACCTTGACTGGGTGGGTATTTCCGTTCTATTTGGGTTAAACGAGATTGATAGTTGTCTCGGTTTAATTTGATGGTTTGACAGTGATTTTCTAGATAGTTTAAGGCGATAGTATAGTCGGAAAGGTTGATGAGGTTGTCGCTGAGGATTGATTGTAGTTGGTTTAGTTTTAGTTGATTGTTTTGCAATAATATTGGTAGTTCTTTTGCTTGTTTAATTGCTGGTTGAATTTCTACATATTCTTGTTTGAGGATACTTTTTTGATAGCGACTTTGATAATATGACCAGACTATTTTATGACGATATTGCCATAAACGCAGAAAGTCTTGATAGGTGCTTTTTACCTGATTTCTCATGTCATCTGGGGAGATATCATGGGGAAATAGCCAAATTAGTATATGATGACTTTCTTGTCTAAATTTATCCCAAAATTCTCGACTATTGGTATCTAAGTTTTGGGGACAATACCACAATTCAAAAATATTCCCTCCCAACAGTTTACCTTGACCAATAAAATCCCTTGTCCAATCATAATTGCTGACGATTTGGGTATAGCATTGTTGAGCGATTTCTTCTATTTTAATATAGGTTTTATAACTGGTTAATTGACCCCAAATTAACCAGGTTTGTCCGATTGTGCCTGTTTGCTGGGATAGAAGTTGATTAATTTCTTGCTTTAAGTTGAGGAAAGGTTGACTACCTAGGGATTTTTCTTGATCGTTAATCTGATTTTGTGCGTCGAGTTTACCGGAATAGTTGACTAATAAACCATAGGTGTCGCTCAGTTGTAAGGGATAATAATAGCCATCTAGGGGTGATGTCAATTCTCTTGTTCTTGTTTCTAGTAATTCAATGGCTTCGGCGCTATTATCTTGATGTTTGAGGATTTGGGTATATCTTTCTTGGAATTCATCTTGTTGTGTGTCTAAATCGCTATATATTTTCCGGCAAAAGTTGCGACAATTATCTGCAATTTTATTGCTATCTTCACCTAAACCATCTTTTAAATCGTAAATAAATAAGTCAATACTGGGATAGATAATTTTTTCATTCATTTGTTTTTTTCCCAGTAATATAATTGCGGATTTTTTCCAGGAGGTTGGGATTTACATTTTCTTGAGCTGCGGAGACGGAATTATCACTGTTAAAAGTATTAATGGCTGCGTTAGTCAGTTCATTGGTAGGAGTTTTTGGTAAAGGTTCGGGTGCAAATCCTTTACTACGTTCTCTGATGTCTAAATCTAGTTTCTCAAGTTCTTTTTGATAAATTTCATCCAGAGGGGAATAACTTTCGGCGAGGGTATCTACATTTAACTCATCTATATAGTGGGGATTATTTTGGAGAGATTTACCAATTTCATTTAATTGTATTTGGATATTTCCTGGTAAGGGATGGTCTAATTTTTGTAAAGCGATTAAGAATGCTGTAAGATGGCTAATATCGTTAGATTTCATAAATAGAATACAATATAAAATTACTAACGCATCACATGATATATTTGGGGTGGTTTAAATAAAACGATATTCAATAATATTTAACAATTTATGTCATATGATGTCCGGTAGTATGAGCATAATAAAATTACTTTATAGCCTTTGCGTCTTTGCGTCTTTGCGTCTTTGCGTCTTTGCGTGAGTTTTATTAAGATAAAACCGCAGAGGCGCAGAGAGCGCAGAGGAAGAGAAAGAGAGGACAAGCCTAGAATTTGGTTTACTTGGCAAAATTAATGTGGTGGAGTACTAGTGTTTATTGCATTAGTTCATAAGGGTTTTATAATGAACCGCAAAGGCGCAAAGGGCGCAAAGGAAGGAAGAAAGAAGAGTAAAGAGAGATATTTAATTTATCCAGCAAAATTAATGTGATAGACCACTAGTTTTATTTCTCAATTGTTAACTAAGTGGTATTGTGCTTTAACCAGTAATTATAAAAGCGGCCCAATAATAAGGATGTGCAAAAGGTTTGATTTTCTTTTGTTCCTCATCCATTTTCCGAATTTGATATAAATTTTTTCTCAAAAAAGGACGTATTGGTTTATCATCTGTTGGTAACCTATCAAAGATAAGCCGATATATTCTTTCCTGTTTTTTATATGTCAAATTACGCAACCATTTTGTGGCTTTTGTTAAGGCTATTTGTGGTGATTTACCCTTGCTTAATTGCCAATAAAAATAAATCATTAACAAACTACTGCTACTATCAGGTACTGTCCACAGGGTACTAACAACATTACTCACCCCTTGGAACAAAAACCCACTCACTAACCCCACATATTCTGTGGTAATGGTTTGGTTCCCTGTCACCGCAGTTTCGCAAGCGGAAAGACTCACCAGGCGGTAGTTGCTCAGGGATAGTTGCAGAATATCTGTGAGGGTAAGCCTATGTTCGCCACTCAAAGCTAGGGCTGATGTTTGGGGATTGGGAAAATTGTAGGTTCCATGGCCTGTAAAATGAAATATATCATGTCCGGATTGGAGTGCAGATATGAGATTTTCTTGGGTGACATGATTGTCTGCAAGGCGTTGGGGGTTGGGAAAAATCCTGGTGATGGCGGCTGATTCAATTTCCGTGTCGAGGAGTGGGGGAAATGGTTTATCTTCTGAAGCTGTGCTGTTGGGATTTTCGATGCTGAGTAATTTGCTGGGGGAGTTGGTATGTTGTTGTCTGGGGGATAATTCTGCTAGGGATAGGCCTATTTGCAGGCTGGGTAGGTAGGTGATTGTGAAGTTGTCAGGGAATAGTGCGTGGAGAGGTAAGCGGTGTAAGTCTCGGTGGGGAACCAAGATTAAATTTTGGATTGGTATTGGATTGGTAACTGAGCTTGCCGAAGTTTTGGTAACTGAGCTTGTCGAAGTTTGGATTGATTTTAGAATAGTGGGAATATCGAGGAGATTAGTAAGTTCTTCTAGCAGTTTGGGTAAGTTGTTCCGCCAGTTGTTATTTCCCTCGACTGTTTTATCCTTACTTTGGCGATAATTTGCGTATTGTTCGTTCCATTTTTTCACCCAGTTTTCAAACTTATGTAGGCGTTGTGCTGGATTCACAAACTTGGTTGCTTCCCATACTATGGGTGAGGAGGTGTGATGTCGGATGGCAACCTGTAGGGTTTTTCCCAACATTATGGGTGATGGAGAATTGTGTTTGAGGATGAATGTGTGTAGTGCTGCGGGGCTGAGATGCCAGTAAACTATAGCTGTGGCGGGATTGAGTAACTGTTGTATTTCTTTAACCTCACCCCGGCTAAAGCCACCCCTCTCCTTATCAAGGAGAGGGGAAGGTGTGGGGTAATTTTCCAGTAGCCAAGATAAGCAAGTATTTTTTCCTTTTTCGGCTAACTCCAACGCCGCACACCAATTTCCTGATTGCACTGCGATATCAACGGTTAATTGTTGAAAACTGGCGAATTTTAAACCTAATTGTCTTTTTTTACCGGGACTTTTGCATTCATCCAGCAAGCGACGCAACACATCTGTACCCCTTCGTCGGAGTTCTTCGGCTTTGGCGGTGTCTCCTAAATCGAGGCGAACGTGGATTAAGTCTTGTAAAACTTCTAGATGTTGTTCGGGGAAATCTGTGGCGGTGAGAGTTATTAATGCTTGGTTGTAACTGTTTGCGGCTTTGTTACGATAACTGCGGGGATGGGAAGCACTAAGTCCTCGGGAATAGTGTGCGTCACCTATGGCGTGATGTAATTCTCCCCAACCTTCTGGATGGGTATCTTGGGGACAATGTTTTAATCCTTCTTCATAACTTGCTAATTTACCCTCATATCCACGTTGGTTTAGATGGGGATTTTGTCTGGCTATGTTACTCATAAGAGACAAAAAGCGATTGCAAGTTATTGATTCTCCTGCTGCAATACCTCTATTTAACCAAGTTAGGTGGAAGTCAGGTTTAATTGCAATGGCTTTATCAAAGGATGTGATCGCTTCTTCATTTCTTTCTAAATTACTTAGAGCAATACCCCGATTGTACCAATATTGGTCATCATCAGGTTTAATTTCAATCGCTTTATCAAAGAATGTAAGGGCTTCTTCGTATTTTTGTAAGTGATCGCATAATACTACACCTCTTATGTGCCAAGCTTTGTGTTCGTCAGGTTTAATTTCAATCGCTTTATCAAAGGATGCAATCACTTCTTCATTTCTTCCTAAATCCCTTAGAGCAATACCCCGATTGTACCAAGCTTCGTGATAGTCAGGTTTAAATTCAACTACTTTATCAAAAGATGTGATCGCTTCTTCATATCTTTCTAAATTACCTAGAGCAAGACCCCGAGCATACCAAGCTTCGTGGTTGTCAGGTTTAATTGCAACTACTTTGTCAAAAGATACGATCGCATCTTCATCTCTTCCTAAATTACCTAGAGCAACCCCCCGGTAGTACCAAGCTTCGTGGTCGTCAGGTTTAATTGCAACTACTTTGTCAAAAGATACGATCGCATCTTCGTATCTTCCTAAATTACCTAGAGCAAACCCCCGGTAGTACCAAGCTTCGTGGTTGTCAGGTTTAATTGCAACTACTTTGTCAAAAGAT
This sequence comes from Calothrix sp. MO_167.B42, assembly GCA_030065255.1. Lineage (GTDB taxonomy): Bacteria > Cyanobacteriota > Cyanobacteriia > Cyanobacteriales > Nostocaceae > Calothrix_A. The sequence goes on from JASJCX010000170.1 coordinate 6,892, forward strand.
ACGATCGCATCTTCGTATCTTCCTAAATTACCTAGAGCAAACCCCCGGTGGGACCAAGCTTCGTGTTCGTCAGGTTTAATTTCAATGGCTCTATCATAGGATGCGATCACTTCTTCATACCTTCCTGAATTACCTAGAGCAATGCCCCGATTGTGCCAAGCTTCGTGATAGTCAGGTTTAATTTCAATTGCTTTATCAAAGGATATTATCGCTTCTTCATACTTGCCTAAGCAATCGCATAATACTGCACCTTTAAAATTCCAAGTATAGTTATCATCAGGCTTAATTTCGATAGCTTTATCACAGGATGCGATCGCTTCTTCATATCTTCCTAACTCATATAGAGCAATACCCCGGTAGTACCAAGCTTCGTGGTTGTCAGGTTTAATTGCAACTGCTTTATCATAGGATGTCAATGCTCCTGCAAAATCCCCAGCATCAAATTTACGATCGCCTTCTTCCGACCACCTCTGCGATCGCCTTCTTCCCTTCGCGTCCTTTGCGTCTTTGTGGTTCATTCCTCCCCCCTCCTCAAACCCAACTACCACCCGCCTACTGTGCTATGACAGTGTTTCCACTTAGATATTAGCGCTGCCACCCCATCCAACACGTAAACTTTTATCAAAAACTTCTCCGAGTGCATCCCATATTTTATTTCGTAAATAAATAACTGTCATTGCGAGGAGGAACGACGAAGCAATCCCATGGTTTTGTTCTTAAGTGAGAGATTTTGCGTTCGCGAAGCGTGTCCGAAGGACTTATGCTTCACTCCACTTCGTTACGTTCGCAATGACGTAAAAAGTGAGATGCTTCCATCCCCAACTTCTATCCTATGAATTGCTACCATGTGCAAACATTTATTTATAAATCGGGCATTTAAAGATTGAAGATATAAAATACAAAACCTCACCCTATCCTATCGGACATCCCTCGACCTATTAAGGAGAGGGAAAGATTTTTACTCTGTAAAAAGCGAGGGTGAGGTTCAATTGTAAATTTGCATATTATTTAATCTGCTTCCCTAAAAATGTTTACCAGAATCAAACGAATATTAAGACAATTTTTCCGCAAGTCCAGGACAATCAACAATGAACCCTTAAACAAAGTAAGTTTGATAGTCATTGTTTTGATTGATATCTTTATCCTCATCAACGTCTTTACTGGACTAAATGACATTAGCAGATGGCATATCAGTCCTTCTCAGGCTTACTCTTGTTATTCCCAATGGCAAAGTTACCGCACACAAACCAATCAAGATAAAGACTATCAAATTATCAAAGCTGCATTAAATTACAACCCATATAATCAATTCAATGAAGAACAAAGATATCAACAAGCCGAGTCAAATCATTTAGGTAAAGTTTCTCCCATTTGTCTTAATTATGCACAATCCAAAGATAAAATTAACAACACCAAAAATCAGCAAATAGCAAAATCAATTGACCAGAAACAAAGAAACATCAATAACTTCAAGGGGAAAAATCGGAATATTCGCGCTCAATATGATTCCACCCTCCTAGAAAAAATTGCCGGACAACCAAGCGAACAATCAATTAATCAAGTTAGTGCAGCAAAGGCGAAACAGGAATTAGATAAAAATAATCGCAATATTTCTGCCCTAGAAAAACAAGTATCTAATCTGAAAACAGAACTAACTAATAAGCCAGAAAGTGTTAGCTTTATCAATTTTCTGCAAGATAATAACCAATTTAATATAGTTAACCAAGGCCATAAGCGAGCATCCTTTTGGTATCCAACTATCCAACTTGCCTTCCAATCCCTATTCCTCGTCCCATTAATTATCATTGCCCTATCAGTCCATCGCTTTGCAGTGGGGAGGGGATACGGACTCATTACCTTGATGAGCTGGCATTTACTAGTCATATTTTTTATCCCGTTAATTATTAAAGTCTTTGAATTTTTGCAAATTGGTGCAATCTTCCAATTTATCTTTAATATTATCAAAGCCCTATTTGGGGGATTAATTTTCCTTGTTAGTTACGTTTATATTTTACTAATTCCATTCATTGGTTTTGTCATTATCAAATTCTTCCAAAAAATTGTCTTCAACCCCCAACTACAAGCAACTAATAGATTCCAAAAATTACGCTGTATCAAATGTGCTAAAAAGATTCGCCATGGTGATACTTACTGTCCCCATTGTGGTTATTATCAATACGTTGAATGCCCAAACTGCCACAATCTTACGTATAAACACTTATCCTACTGTAAACATTGCGGACATTCTCAAGATATATAACCGAGTCAAATTAAATATAAAACCTCACCCCTAAACGCCCCCTAACCCCCAAAATTGGGGGAACAAGGATTTTCAAAGTCCCCCAGGTACCCTCCACCCAAGTAAACAAAAATTTCAAAGTCCCCCAGGTACCCCCAGGATTGGGGGTCACGGGGGGCAGGGGATTTAGGGGGCTGGACTTGTTTGTACACCGCAGCCTTATTAAGGAGAAGGGTTGGGTAAAATATATTTGAATTTGTTGTAAACTAATTTGGAGTAACTGAATGAAGGCACGTTAAGACATTGTTACAGGCTCAAACCTATGAGCAGTAAACTTATTACTTATTACTTATTACTTATTACTCGCCTACCTACTTACCAAATTTATGGATTCTTGTTTCCTTCCTTACAATCCACCATTGTTTTTACGGAATGGTATAGCAATGACAATCTATACCCATCGGTGGGCAAATCGTGACTGGGAAAAAACCATTAATCATCCAGAACCAACCTTCCAACCCACAATCTTTACAGGCGCTCAAGGGGTGCCAATTTTTGGCCTAGTCGCCATACCAGAAAACCCCCACAGTACTATTATTGCTACCTATGGTATTACCGGAGAATTAGAAACGGAATGGTTTTTGCAAATCCTAGGACGCAAGGCATATGCTCAAGGATACGCCGTTGTATTATTTGATTGGCGCGCCCACGGGAAAACGGCAGATTTATCCCCCACATTAACCAGTGATGGTTTATACGAAGGTGAAGATTTTGTGCGTATTGCTGCCCAGGCTAAATCCATGGGATGTCCCAGCAAGTTTTGGTTTGTGGGGTCTTCTTTGGGGGGACAATTGGCGTTGTGGGGAATCAAAGCAGCCCAGGAATTAACTAGGGATGATAAGGACTTGGGTTTAGAAGACAGTGATATTGGTGGGGCGACGGTAATTTGCCCTAGTTTGGATTCTAACCGTTCTTTGTCTTATTTAGTGCAACATCCTGTGGGAAAATACTTAGAAAAAGCGATCGCTAGTAAGTTAAAGGAATTAGCGTGGCGAATCCATGATGCACATCCTGGGGTTTTCGATGCTCAAGCCATTGAACGGGCAAATAGTATCTGGGGTTTTGACCATGAATTAGTCATAGAAAAATTGGGTTTCCCCTCTGTGGAAGCTTATTATGAAGCCACCAGTGCTTTATATTTATTACCAAACCTTGCAAAACCAATCTTGATGATTTATGCTGCTAACGATCCTTTCTTTCATCCAGATATTATTAACGACTTGAAAATAGCCTGTAGAAAAAATCCAGCTATAGATTTATGGCTGACAAAACACGGGGGTCATGTAGGTTATTTTAGTAGCAAAAAATGCCAGCTTCAAATCGAAGATTCAGATCCGTGGTGGGCTTGGAATCGAGCATTACAGTGGTTGGCAGCTCGCAGATAAGTAATAAGTAATAAGTAATAAGTAATAAGTAATAAGTAATAAGTAATAAGTAATAAGTAATAAGAA
>JASJCX010000171.1 GCA_030065255.1 Calothrix sp. MO_167.B42
ATAGTTGACAGTATTAGGGAAACTTACTCATTACTCATTACTCATTACTCATTACTCCCCACACGATGACTCCTTACACCGCTATTCTCATCATTCCGACTGGCATTGGCGCATCCATTGGGGGCTATGCTGGGGATGCAATTCCCGTGGCGAGGGTTTTGGCCCAGGTTTGCGATCGCTTAATTACCCATCCCAATGTGCTCAATGGGGCTTGTCTTTATTGGAACCTACCCAATACTTTTTATGTGGAGGGTTATGGACTGGATCAATTTGCGGCGGGTAATTGGGGTTTGCGTCCTGTACATCAAAACAAAATTGGTTTACTGTTAGACCAAGGCATAGAACCAGAATTACGCCTACGACATTTACAAGCAGCTGATGCAGCGAGGGCCACCTTGGGTCTATCTCTCACGGATTATGTAATTACAGATGCTCCATTGAACGTAGAATTACGTACATCATCCTCTGGGGTAAGTTGGGGAACAATTGGTAATCCAGATAGTTTATTACGGGGAGCAGAAGTATTAGTTAATACAGCCGGTGCGGAAGCGATCGCAGTTGTAGCCCGTTTCCCCGATGAAGTCGATCCCGAGGCAGATAACAATTACCGTTTAGGGAAAGGAGTAGATCCCATTGCCGGTGCGGAAGCAGTAATTAGCCATTTAATTGTCCGACATTTGGGTATACCTTGTGCCCATGCACCGGCATTTTTACCCCCACCCCTAGAGTTGAATTTATCACCCCGTTCGGCGGCGGAGGAGTTAGGGTATACATTTTTACCCAGTGTATTGGTGGGATTGAGTCGCGCACCTCGATTTATTTTGGAAAAAGTGGATACATTTCCCCAAGCAGAAGATGTTTGGGTAGATCAAATTGATGCGGTAATTGTACCAGCCAATGCTTGTGGGGGTAGTGCTTTGCTAAACTTAAGTCAAGGGAAATGTCAAATCCTCACCGTTGAGGAGAATCAAACTCAAATACAAGTTCCTCCCCAACCCTTAGGAATCAAATCAATACAGGTTAGATCCTATTTAGAAGCGGTGGGTGTAATTGTGGCGCACAAAGCAGGTATTAATCCCTCTGCTTTCAATCCCATTATCCCCCCTTTACAGTCCTTACTGATTTAGTTATTAGTTACTAGTGGTCTATCGCATTAATTTTGATGAATGGTGGGTATTTAGATCCCCGACTTCTTTTAAGAAGTCGGGGATCTGTTGCCCCTCACAACTGGTGCGATAAACCACTAATATGGGATTTAAAAGTTGCCTGCGGCTATTATTCTCCCAGAGTGATAGCAGAGGGATAATCAATATTTTTCCTACGAACAATTTTACGAATCTTTAAATTCCCGTGGTTGAAAAGCAACAACAAGAACCAGAAATTCCATACCTTACCCGCATCCAAGTTTTAGTAGCCATGGGGGTAACTGCTATTTTCCTATGGATAGTTGCCAAATTATGGCTGGAAATTGGTAATATACCCCTCATGTCTTGGCGTTGGCATCCCAGAGATATTTGGCTGGGTATAGGCTTGGCATTATGTATCACAGGTTTGAGTGGTTTCGCTTATCAACATTGGTTTGCTTATCGCAAAAGTGCTGATTACTACCTAGAAATTGTCCTCAAACCATTGGTGTTACCAGATTTAATCTGGTTGGGTTTATTACCGGGATTAAGTGAAGAATTATTATTCCGGGGTGTAATGTTACCAGGATTAGGGATGAATCACTTTGCGGTGATTTTATCTAGTTTGTCTTTTGGTGTCTTGCATCTGAGTGGTTCCCAACAATGGCCCTACGTGGTTTGGGCAACAATTGTGGGATTACTATTGGGATATAGTGCTCTATTTACTGGTAATCTTTTAGTGCCAATTGTGGCTCATATTTTAACTAATTTGCTGTCTAGTTTTTTGTGGAAGGTTAAGCAGTAGATTATGAGGTTTGGGTATTAAGGAACGTAGATTTATTAACTTACAATTCTTTGTAGGTTGGGTGGAGCGACATAAGTCAGGTTTGCGTTGTAAAGCTTTATCATAGGCAGCAATAGCTTTTCTGTAGCTTTTGGAGGCTGAAAAATCATCACCTTGATTTAAAAAATCAACCGCCTTTTCTGACTCCGTAGGCACTTTCGCTACATTCTTAACATAAGCATTAACGGGAACACCCCATTTAAATGTCCCCACTGCATCACCAAATTGTGGGTTAGAACCTGTTGTAGACTGCTGTTGTGGTGGTGGCTCACCTTTTAATTCAGCTAATCGTGTCAGCTCCACATCAGTACGTCCATGAACTGCAACAACTTTCCCTGCTGTATCCATCACCGGTCCCCCACTCATTCCCCCAGCAGTAGTAGCACTGTAGGAAATTCCATAGCCATCGGTTTGGGAATCAATTGATGATACAGCACCATTGACAAACTGTTGTCTTCTACTACTGGGAAAACCAATGATGTAAACCTTATCTCCTAGGCTTACCTTGTCAGAATCACCTAAATTCAGGGCTTTAGGACATTTCCCATCACCAGGTTTGAAGGTGACGAGAGCTAAATCTTGTTGGGGAAAGCGTTTGACATCAGTAATTTCCCTGCTCTGGTTGTCAGGGGTTTGTAGTTTCAATTTAACGTCGAGTGGAACTACATGACGCGCAGTCAGTACGTTACAGGTTTCTTTATTTCCTGGTATGACAAATCCTGTACCATGTCCTCCTTGACCTTGATAGTAAATTAAAACGACACTTTGTTGAGCTAACTGAGCAATTTCTCTTGGTGATTTTGGACTATTACAACTGCTTATAGATAAAGCGATACAGCCACAGGCAATTAACCAATGCCGAGATGACATAACTGTACTTTAATAATTTACTATATAACGCTAAGTAATTACCGCTATTATAGGCTTTGAATAGTTTGATATGCAGAAAAAATCACCAATATTTACAGTAATTACTCGGATGTGAAAAGGAGTATCCCAAAAATTACTGATTAAAAAACCGCAGAGACGCAGAGAGCGCAGAGAAGAGAGGGATGGAGGAGATGAGTAATCTTACATTGCTCAAGGGAGTGGTTTAGTTCGATAATCAAAGATTATTAATTTATCTATTTTGGTTGATTTTTTAAAAGTATACAATTTTTTACCATTTTTTATTGAAATTAATTCCTATTTAATTTAACGATTTTGCGTTGTTTCAACTGCTTGATTGTTTAGATGATTTCATGTAGATTAATACTGGAGGCATTTTATGGGAACTTCATAAAAAAGTAGCTGAAACACTACTACTCTCGTTAAATTGGATTTCAGTTGCAGATAGACTCCAATTTACCTAAATTTTGACGAATTGCATTTAATGTGATATGCATTTAAGCTTTCCATAAATAGTTATAAAGTAAATTCCGCCACATCATCTTCATCTAAATCCTGTCCAACAACGGAGGGTTTAAAATCAGCACCTTGAATAATGTCAGCAAAAGAAATACTGTCATTTTGATATATGACATTGAGAATACCAATAAAATCTCGCACAATTTCACCGGGAGTCAGTAAGGCATCTGCTCCTAAACGATTAACAATTTCTGCCACAAATGTCTGAAAATCCCCACTAGTCAATTGCTGCTGATAGCCAAAATTCAGTGCATGAATCTCACTGATATTTTTTAAAAGTGACAGAATTTCCCCTTCTGTGAGGGGGTTAAGACGAATCACAGGACCCAGGTATTCCTGCACCCCAGTTTGGGTAACAAAACGGCTTTCCTTTGTCCTTCTGCGCCATGCCCCATCCGCAAACAATCCTCGATGGGGATCTTCTAAAAATTTAGTGGTTCCACCAATAAAAACACCCAAATTTTCTGCCTTGCACTGCATGGTGTCATTAAAAATTCCTAGGAGTCGATTGTAATTTTTCTCCCTAGTTACCGTGGCGGGTATTTGATATAAATTGACTGCTTCATCTAGTAACACAACCAGTCCCTTATAACCAATTTCCGCTACAAACTTCGCCACAATCCGGATGTAGTCATACCAACTATCATCATCAATAATCACCCGCACACCCAAAGCATTTCTGGCTTCGGTTTTAGTATTAAATTCCCCGCGCAACCACCGCATCGCCGCGCCTTTCATTTCATCATCATCCAAGCGGTAGCCGCGCCAATAGGCAATAATCACATTACCAAAATCAAAACCGTGAACCAAGTCTTCTATATACTGAACAACTTCCCTAATTTTGGCTTCTACTTGGTCGTCAAATCCTTCATCGTTGGGACCGGTTCCCGTATCTTTTGCCACTTTTTGCTGAATTTTATTAATCCAGCCTTCTAAAATTGCAATTAAAGCACCGCCATGGGGACGGGTTTTTGTGGCAAGACAACTCATTAATTCCCTATAGGTTGCCAAACCTTCGTTGTGACTTCCGGCTAATCGTCTTTGGGAAGATAAATCTGCATCGGCAACCACAAAACCTTGCTCTAAAGCCCGGTTGCGTAGAAGATGTAAGATAAAACTTTTGCCAGAGCCGTAATTACCAATGATGAAGCGAAATGCGGCTATACCTTCAGCAATATCATCAAGATTTTGTAATAGGCTTTGTAGCTCTTTTTCTCTACCTACCGCAATATGTTCTAACCCAATTCTAGGTACTACTCCCGCACCCAAAGAGTTAATTAAAGAAGTAGATATTTTTTTAGATATTTTGGGCTTTGCCATTTACTTCACCTCATTTTCTGTTAATGTGCTGAGGTTCGTAGCTATTGAGAATAGACGAATTCACCCTAACAATTAATTATATAATTTTAGCATTTAATTAGATGATATTTCCCTATTTTTCATCTGCTCGTAGACAGTAATTAATTTACTCACATTTTTCATATGTTCTGGAGAGATAACTGGTAATTCTGCTTCTGATTCAATAATTAATTCACCAATTATTTCATTTGCCCGTCCATTAATGGCATCGACTAATAAACTGGGCATGGTAATTTGATTTTCTGCAATTATTTTGAGAATTTGATGGGTATTTTTTTGTTCTAATATGGCTTTTAATGCTTCCACTTCATAGGATGGCATATTTTGCAAAAGTTGATGCCATTCTTTTGATAAATTATCTTCTGTATCTGTACCTGCAATTAAGTCAGCAAAGGGAAACAACTCTACATCTTCTTCTGTCTCTTGTTCATTTAAAGATGGTTGAGCAACGTTGTCTACTTGTTGCAATAACTCCCAAACTTGATTTTGTAATTGATCTCGTTCAGTTTGTAAGAGAGTAACCTGCTCTTGCAAATGCTTGACCTGTGTTTTTTGGTTGGCAATTTCTCGGGCTAAGGTAGTCAAGTTAGTCTCTAAGGTTGCTTTCTCGTTAGTTTTTGCTCCTAATAATTCACTTTGCTTTGTCTCTTGTATTTCCAATTCTTGAATCTGCACTCTCATTTCATACAATTTTTCTTCCAATTGGGGTCTGAGTCTTTCGAGCAAAGTTAAATTATTTTCTAAGTCTTGTTTTTGCTGTTGTAAATCAACAATTTGGGATTGCAGTTTTGTAATTTCGGCCTTAGATAAATTACAGTTCAAATCCAGACTACGTTTTTCTTGATTCAGCTCAACTAAATTATGATTTATTTCTGCTTGAATTTGTTCCAATTCATCAACTTCCATTTTACATTGATGAACCTGTCTTTCTACTTGCTTCTTTTCAAAGATAAAATTACTAACTTCTTGTTTCAAGTTATCAATTTGATTACGGCTTTCAATAGCTTGATTGTGGAGCTGATGAGATTCTTGATCCAAAGAAGAATAATAGGTTTCTAGCTGATTAATTTCCCCTACAACCCGGGTTTTTAACCCCTCCAATTCTTGAATACGTCTTTGCAGAGAATCCCGTCGCCCTCGTATTTCATAATGTCTTTGTCGCTGCTCTATAAATAGTGTGGTATAGGTGACAGTGATGGTTACTATACCTGTGAGCAACGCAGCCATAAAATTCCAGGTAAGGACAAGACTTAGACCAAAGCTGACACCCAGGGCAATTATACCCAGAACAAATCGATTACTGACCATAGCTGATTGCATATCGCTTGTTTAGAGGGGTGTCGCCAACGGATAATGACCATTAATTGGATACCATTACTTCCTTTACAGTTGATGGTAACTTCCTCGGTGAAGGGAGAATAATCGCCCTTGAGGGAGATTTACAAAAACTGGGGTGACACCTAAAATATATATTCTTGATTTTAATCTGATGTAATTTGATTTTCAGTATTATTCATTTGGATGTTCCACCGATGAAGGCTCCAGCCCTTGCTTAACCCAAGGAAACTCCTAAACGAAGGACACCGGAAAATTATGCCAATGGAGCATCTCCAGCCAACAGGGCTAAATCCGCCTTGACAAAATCAATAAACTGGCGTGCAGTTCTGCCGGAACGACCATTATGACTTGTTGCCCATTGTAAGGCTTTAAATTCTAACTCTTCTGGGTTCATGGTAATTTGTGCTTGTGTTGCTAGATGTTGGATAATTTGTAAGTACTTGTTTTGATCTGCTGGCTCAAAGGTCAGGGTCAGACCAAAACGATCACTAAATGATAGTTTCTCCTGCATTGTATCCCAGGCTTGGATTTCATCTTTATCTTTAGGAGCTGGTCTATCGCCAAAAAACTCCCGAATTAAGTGACGACGGTTGGAGGTAGCATAGACAACTACATTTTGGGGACGAGCTATGATACTCCCTTCTAAGACAACTTTCAAGGCTTTAAAGGCATCATCATCTTCTTCAAAGGAAAGATCATCGACAAAGATGATAAATTTATGTGGTAATAAATGCAACTCTTGAATAATTGTTGGTAAATCTTGTAAGTCAGATTTTGCCACTTCCAGCAATCGTAGTTTGCTCCCACTGTAGTGGTTCAATAAGGCTTTGACTAAGGAAGACTTGCCCGACCCACGACTACCGTACAACAATACATGTAGTGCTACATGACCTGAAAGCAAAAATTCAGTATTTTTGACCAATGCATCTCGTTGGGATTCATAACCCACCAGTTGATTCAAGTTCACAGGATCGGCATAAGGAATACCAAAAAATTTCCCATCTTGCCAACCCAGAGCTTGGTATTGTGCAAATATCCCCGTACCAAATTGTTGATAATATACTGCTAAATCTGGTACTACATCAGCCCAATTATCTAATTCTTGCAATTCGTCCATTAGGGATGATTCCTCTTCCCTTTCTAGCCCTTCCTGTTCTCGGTACCATACCACTGGTGAAATTGGTAGGTGAGCTGCTGTTTGTACCCATTCGCTTAAAATTGCACTACTGCATTCGTATAGGTTTTGTAGTACTTGTAAATCGTGCTGGGCTGCTGTTACCAAACATGAGGGTAAATCCGTAAATGGCAAGCGTTGAGCTAACTGAGAAAAAGGATTCTCATCTCTAAGAATGCGTGTGATTAAGTATTCTTCCCAATTTTGATTTTGGTTAGCTAAGGAGCGGAAGTAGTTTCCATATGCTTGCAAGCACCCCCTAGCATCCGCATCAGTGTAACGTATGGATTGTAGTAACTCAGTGAAGGCATTACCCACTTCTGTCTGTAGCACAGATTGGTAAAGCAACAAGGATGATACTTGACGTTGCAGGAATTGAACCCCAGCATTTGCTTGATTATCCATGGATTAACTCAGTGGTACAGCTTAACAACTATGGTAAATTGTCTACCTACACTGAATAATAAAATTAAAATTTACCTGACTCTATGGTTGATTAATTCCATCATTTATGCATTGTTGACCATGATTGCGATCGCAAATCATCCCGGACTACTTGTAACAAAGTGCTAATTGCGAATATGCTTTCGTTAATATTATTTTGTAAAATAATATTAATTTTACAGACAAACATTTAATTAATAAATATGCTTAAATACTATGCTCATTCTCGATGATTGTTGTTATCGAAAAGAACCATTATGAAAATACTCAGGACTTACGCAATTGTCACAATCGGTGATTGGTGCGTGAGGTTACAAGCCTGATTCCTAGGTTCAAATATTCTCCCAGCGTCACGCAACGGCAATAATGCGGGAAGAAAATCTACACCGCATTTTGCCTCCCCTACGCCAAAAAATATGCCAGTTGCGTAAGTCCTAAATACTAATTAATTATCACTTAAGTAAATTATCTATATTTTCAAATTAAATTATTGATTTAAATCATAAATACCTACTGTCTCTACTGACGTAAGCGTTGTGCATTAATCCATAGTATGTAGCTAATAATATATGTGGAATATGCTGGTGTAACTATAATCAAAGACTTATTAATATGAATAAAGATTAGTTTGGGATAAATATGAGCCTATTATAGATATATCGGCACAGAAAAATTTACCAATAAAAAGTTAAATCCAAAAAACATAATTGTTTTGCTTTTTTCATCCTGCATAACCAGAATGACAATATTTATATGAAAATTGGCGCAAAATAAGTAATTATATCCATGATAAAAACTAATAGTTTTTTCCGGAAATTAAAGTTCACACCTTGTAATTGAGGATTGTTAACTGCAAACTAGACTGAATTATATTCATGACTCATGATTGTTGCGAACATTACATAAGTAAATATATTTATTCATGGAATCAATCCCAAAAAATCAGCTCATGTTTATAGGGATAAAATCAAAATGAAGGCAATACTTAGATAATCTATAGTCATCCAGTTTAAATTTGCAAATAATCCAAGTCTTTGTGGGGTGGGCATTGCTCACACAAACTATTATATGCAGGGCAATACCCACCCTAGATGTATTTCAATCATCACATATTATTTTATAGAAGATGAAACAATAAATATACATACCGGATTCCTATGTATACCAGCAGGAGTACTTATGTGTTTAAAGATTTAATTAAATTAGATGATGAAATTTGAAGTAAATATGAAGCTAGGATTGCCATTTTGGCAAGTATTACGGATGAAAATCAGATATTAGTAGATTTTACGAATCTATATTTAAATTAAAGTGTTAATAATAATCCTATCAATATAAAATATCTGCAAATCCATACTAAGACAACTATTTTTCTGTTACAAACTCCACTATCTAGGATATTATTCATGTTATTTTCACTGTCTTCTCACAATGTTATCCAGTATCTGCAAAAAGCAGATCTGTGTAGCTCAGAAGATAGAGCTGCTGCCGAAGATAAGCTACCACAAAGTCGGAAAAATTCTAACTTCTTGGTAAATTTATCAGCAGGTAATGGTCAACAATTATTAGTTAAACAGGAAAAAGATATTACCAGTGATGGTATTCCCCAGGAGCTTTTTAATGAGTGGCTGTTTCATCAATTGTTGCAAAAATTTCCGGCATTGGGAAATATTTCTGCCATCGCACCATTAGTGATTCATTTCGATCAAGAAAATTCAATTCTGGTACGTAATTATCTGAGTGAATATTTAGAGCTGGGGGATTTTTACCAGCAGAATGATATTTACCCCCAAGCCATTGCCACTGCCATTGGAAATACGGTAGGGGTAGTTCATTCTGCTACTTGTAAACGCCGGGAGTACCGTGATTTTATGGCAACTGCTCCCCAGGGACAGTTTCGCTATCAGTTCCATAATCCAGCACAGGGAATAGGGACTATAGGACCAGAGATTTTGGCTCAGATTCCTGGTGATGCTTGCAAATTTTATACTCTCTATCAAAGCCATGAAAGTATGGCAGCAGCGATCGCTGATTTGGCGTATAATTGGCAACCATGCTGTTTGACTCACAATGACCTGAAATTCGAGAACATTGTAGTACATTCTCGCTGGCAACATCTAGACGATTGTTTAATTAAATTTATTGATTGGGAAGCCTCATCTTGGGGAGATCCGGCTTTTGATTTGGGGTGCTTATTAGCGAGTTACTTAGAAATTTGGCTGCAAAGTTTAGTAGTAGATTTTACTTTAGACATAGAAGAATCACTGGCATTAGCTCTTGTGCCTTTAGAACTAATCCAACCCTCAATTATTGCCTTAGTTAGAGCTTATCTGGATGTTTTTCCCGCAATTATGGATTACCGGAGTGACTTTATTTTTCGAGTCATCCAGTTTGCTGGTTTAGTGTTGATTAATCGCGTACAGGAAGAGATTAGAGAGCGCCAAAATTTCGATTGTCGGGGACTATGCATATTTCAGGTAGCAAATAATCTACTAACTATGCCACAAAACTCAGTGGAGGCTATCTTTGGTATTTCTCAGTCGGAATTAATTCCAGATTTATCCACATCCCAGACTGTTCCTTATGCACAAAGGGAGCAAAATTTACTACGTATTTACTACCCCACAACACGTTTACGAGATTGTTAAGCAGTTGATAGTTGACAGTTGACGGTTGACAGTTGGTAGTTGATAGTTGATGGTTAAACCTCCCACACTCCCCCTGCCCCTGCCCCCTTCCGCTGAGCTCACGGCCGAAGCCTGCCTCTTCGGTGACAGTCCTTGAGTCAAACAATACTGTCCTAACGGGACTTAGACAAAAAACAAGAAGGAAAAAGCCTCAAAGCCAGTCATGACAAGGAATTAACCTCAAAGCCCGAAAAATCGCTCAAACCTAGATATATCAAGAAAACAACCAATTCGACGTAAAATCATTGACA
>JASJCX010000172.1 GCA_030065255.1 Calothrix sp. MO_167.B42
ATTTTGGATTTTGGATTTTGATAAACAGATAATCCCTTATCCGTTGTCTATTTTGGATTTTGATAAACAGATAATCCCTTATCCGTTGTCTATTTTGGATTTTGATAAACAGATAATCCCTTATCCGTTGTCTATTTTGGATTTTGATAAACAGATAATCCCTTATCCGTTATCCGCTGTCTATTTTGGATTCACCCCATGTCTAAAGCCAGGGGTTTGAGATAATGATAGAGATTTTCATGAATTTTGCTATGTTACCAAACTTAAGCAACTTCTCCTCTCCTCCCCTTCTCCTCCTCTGCGCCCTCTGCGCCTCTGCGGTTTTTTATCCAACCCCCCATAATTTGTGTAGCTGATAACGAAACACTAAGCAGCCCTAACTACAGTAACTGCATAATTTTCTGAAGAAAGATACTCCTCAACTAATTGTTGCAGTTCGTGGGTTTGAAATGACTGAATCTGTTGGGGATATTTAACTGCTAACTCAGCCTGGGCAATGGTATTGTAATAACCATAAAGACTAGCCAGTTGATGGGGTGTTTCTGTAGAAAATGCATAATCATTGCACAATAGTCTCTGACAACGTTTCAACTCCTGTTCTTTGATTCCACATTCCCTCACTTCATCCAAATGGGAGCAAATTAATGACTCAACCAACTCTAAATGTTCCGATTCCAACCATGCAGTAATTGTAAATAAGCTTGATTCCCTTTGCAACGAAAAATTACTACTAACTCCCTGTACTAACTGACGCTCCTCCCGCAAATCCTTTACCAAACGGGAAGTCCGTCCTTCCGCTAATAATACTGATAATAAATCTAAACCGTGGGCACTATGTAACTCCTCGACTCCCGGTCCTATCCATGCCATCATTAACCGTGCATCTTGGAGACGTGGTAAGCATAATTCTTGACGTTGAATACCAACTATTGCCGAATGGGTAATTTCAACTGATGGGGGACAATCATCAGGGGGACAAAAATTAGCGAAGGTGCGATTAACTAATTCCCAAGCGGGTTGTTGTCCTACTCCCCCCACCAATACCACTGTCATATTTTCTGGCTGGTAGTGGGTACGATGAAAACAACGCATGGTTTCTGGAGAATGTTGCATTAATTCTTCCTGGGTACCCAATACCGAACGCCCGTAGGGATGATTTTGGTATACACTGTGCAACAGGGACTGAAATCCTACCCAATCAGGGTCATCATAGGACTGGAGAATTTCCTCTAATACTACATCCCGTTCCCGGACAAATTCTGATTGGGGAATTGCCGCATTGAGTAATAATTCCCCTAACTGGGGTAGGGTTTCTGGCAAATACTCTGTAGCTGTGGTTAGGGAATAATGAGCATAATCATAACTAGTTGCAGCGTCAATCACACCCCCCCGGTTTTCAACTTCTCGATCAAATACTCCCGGTGGTAGGTTGGCCGTACCTTTAAAAATCATGTGTTCTAAAAAGTGCGCCATCCCACACCATGATTCTGGCTCCCTAGTCACACCAGCACGCACCCATACATCTGCTGCAATTACGGGGGTATGGGGAATTTCCTGGTGAATGAAGGTCAAACCATTGTCTAGCTGGAAGACTGAGGCTGGAAACGCAGTATCAAATGGTGTTTCTGTCAATTTGATAAAAATTAGACCCAATTTAATATTTTCGTGGTAATTCTAACTTTTATAAGTACGGAAATGAGAATCAATTTATACAGTTTGTAGTCAGCTTTTATGTATATGTAGCCCACTAGTACTCGACCACATTAATTATCAGGGGTAGAAGATAAAACCGCAGAGGCGCAGAGGGCGCAGAGGAGGAGAAAGAGAGGACACTGGGTATTTCCCAGTCGTCTTTAGACGACTTTAGCTATTAGACTGGGGTTTTCAACCCCAGGCGGATGTGATACCAAACCCCTGATAATTAACGTGGTGGAGTACTAGGCTAAGAGATGAGGGTTTTAGGGGTTTGAAAACACGCCCTAGGGGTCTAATACCAATCCAAAATAATGTTCATGACACAAAAATTCTTTGTCAGGGCACGGCATCAGTTAATACTTTAATATATAAAATTATGTTACGGGTGCCGTGCCCCTACCCATCTGTCCCATTCTTTATTTTTAATGGTATGATTTATCATTTATTATTTAACAAATTAAAAGCTCCCTAGTCATAAATAACCTTGGGAGCTAATAATTTTGAGTTTACCGCAACGCCGTTTTACCTAAGTTTATGACCTGGTTAAACCAGGTGGGCACCGACATCCTTCGTTTTAAGTTTCCGGGTACATGCCCGGTTTACTGCCACGAATAATAATTAATATGGTTCCCTTATTTTTAAAGACAAGATCAAAAAACTATATGGCAGTCACCAACGTCGTAGCATAACTCCCTCATTATAACTCTTAAAAATCAGATTGTGTATATCCGGATAAATTTTTTTCGATGAATTTTTTGATGGGTTTTTAGTCTTAGGTAGAGTACCAAATCGCTTCTATTTCATGGGCGATCGCTATTCCTTTGTGGCGATCGCAAATGTCTAATAAGGCTGTTACATGGCCCATCTTCCGACCGACCCTAGATTCACTTTTACCATACCAATAAAGGTGAGTTCCGGGAATCTTTTGGATTTCTTTACGTTTGTAAATATATTGATTTTGAGATTGCTCGTAGCCCAATAAGTTTACCATAATAGCACATGGATAAGTTAATTTAGCATTACCCAAAGGTAAACCACATACTGCCCGTAGCTGCTGTTCAAATTGAGAAGTTTCACAAGCATCTAAGGAAAAATGTCCGGAGTTATGGGTGCGGGGGGCAATTTCATTGACTAATACTTTGTCATCCCTCGTGAGGAATAATTCAATGCCTAAAACTCCAATATAATCAAGTTGATTGAGGAGAGTAGTTGCTATATGATTAATATTTGCTGACACTGTAGGATTAATATCAGCCGGTGCAATGACTCGCTGACAAACTTGTTGTTCTTGTTGGGTTTCTACCACCGGATAGGTAACAATATCCCCATTGACACAACGGGCTGCAATTATTGCTAACTCTTTCTCGAAAGGAACAAATTCTTCAACTAAAAACAAATTAGATTTAATCTGGGCAAAAGTTAATTTTGATTGTAAATCATCAATATTTTTAACAATAAAAGTTCCTTGACCATCATATCCATGACGGCGAGCTTTTACGACTAATGGGAAACCCAATTTATCATAGGGAAGATATTTAGACAAATTATCAACAGAGTTTAGGTCAGCTAGTCCTTCTCCTAAGGCAAAAAACTCCGGTGTAGGTAAACCTAATTTTTGTAAATAGCAGCGTTGATGATATTTATCTAATAGGGGTTCTAAAGCTGGTAAATGGGGATAAAAACAAACTCCTTGCTGTGCTAAAAGGGACAATTTTTCTAAATCAACAAACTCATTCTCGAAGGTGATAACATCGCATTTTTGGGCTAATTTCTCCGTGGCGATCGCATCATCAACCGCTGCAAAAATAGTATCATTAGCTATACTGACAGCGGGATCTGCTTGACTGGGTGTTTGCACCACTAACTCCAAGCCCAACTTTTTTGCCGCACTCCCCATCATCCAAGCCAGTTGTCCACCACCAATTACACCAACACGCTTCATTATTTGCACCCACCCCATTTTAGTTATCAGTTATCAGTTGTTAGTTGTTAGTTGTTAGTTGTCACAAAGGGAATAGTATTTTACCAGTTTGTAGGGTGCGTTAGAGTAAGCGCGTAACGCACCATTCATCTCAACTTTGGTGCGTTGCGCTGCGTGACAACACATCCTACGTATTTTTTCAACAATCAAGTACGATTCCTATATTTAATATATGTATTTCTTGGTTACGAAGTTTATATATTCATGAAGTATTAATTCATACTGCTGTTAGTCTTGCTTGTATATGATATTCCTTGAAGAGAATATGCGCTAAAAGCCGTTTCTAAGGTGTTAAGCATTGGTAGCAAATAACTATCTGCGCCGCCAAAGTCCTATTTGATATGGGTTGTAGAGATTTAAGGAGGATTTTGTAACATGACCATCGACGCATCTCGCCAAATCGCTCAAATGCCTATTATTTCGTTGAGATGCGTCGATTGCTTGCTGGGTAAGGATTTGAGGTATGTGTTTGACGTGATTTCTGGGAACATTTATGATGTTTTTTCGAGATGCGTCGATTTGGGCGCTGAAACCCTTACTGGGTAATGGCTCCTGAGCGAACTCCCTACCGATTGGGTTAAATCGGATTAGTTGGAAACTATTTTTCATCGTACTCTTCATTATAAAGAGCTTCGCCCTACCGATTGGGTTAAATCGGATTAGTTGGAAACGACTCATTCCCCCGACAGGTGAACAGAGCTAGCCCCTACCGATTGGGTTAAATCGGATTAGTTGGAAACGTTGCGCCGCAATCGTTTTAATCGCTTTGCCCACCGCCCTACCGATTGGGTTAAATCGGATTAGTTGGAAACTGTTTAAAGGTAAGTTCACGCTTTGGAAGAAATGGTACCCTACCGATTGGGTTAAATCGGATTAGTTGGAAACCAAAAACCCTCCCATGTTTTATTGGGGGGGTTTTTCAATACAGAAAAAGCTCTATAGAATAGATTTAAGAGATAATTAAAAAGCTAACAACTAACAACCAACAACCAACAACTGACAACTAACAACTAACAACTAACAACTAACAACTGAAATTCCCCATGACTCAAGCAATCAGCAAAACATTAAAGTTTGCAGAATTTGTCAAATGGATACCAGAAAACAAACATTACGAATTACATCATGGGGTAATTGTTGAACTGGCTCAACCTATTGGTAAACATGAAAATATTGCAGGGTTTTTGTATAGAAAAATAACTGTAGAATATGTGCGCTTAAATTTACCTTACTTCATTGCTTCCAAAGTACTGATAAAACCTGAAGACAAAGACTCCGCTTATTCCCCTGATGTACTGGTATTGAACAAGGGTAATTTAAAAAATGAACCCTTGTATGAAAAAGAATCTACAGTTTCTCAAAGTCAATCCATACCATTAGTCATAGAAGTTGTCAGCACTAATTGGAGTGATGACTATGCTTTGAAGTTTGAAGAATACGAAAATATCGGTATTCCAGAATACTTGATTGTTGATTACCTCGGATTGGGTGGTAAAAAATTTATTGGCAATCCCAAACTACCTACTATTACCCTATGTCAATTAGAAAATGGCGAATACAAAAGTACTTTATATCAAGGTGATGAAGTAATTCAATTAAAATCATTCCCAGAATTAAAACTAACGGCCAAAGAAATTTTTCAATCCGCTCAAGTTGAATAATTAAACGAATTAATCCGATAGATCATCATCTAATTCCACACCCTCAATTAATTTATGTGCAGCATCCGACATCTCGGTTGTATAAGGTTGCAGGTTATTATTTTTCAGAGCTTCCGTCGTGGCAAAATCGAGAAACAGCCGCATCATTAGGGAATCGTCTTCCTCTGGTTCATCTACAGATTCGGGAATAATTTTAATGATCGCAGTATCGGGAGACAATACTTCTATCCAACCAGAAGCATTAGCAAACTGGGGATATTCGCGGTAGAACTCCCCAGGTAGACGAAATCCCCCATTGTTACCAATTTTGGCGCTGCGAATTTTATAGGGGTTGCTCATGATGTACATATATTACGTACTTACATCATAGCAATGCTGGAGTGATTAATTTTCTTGCTTTTATTGTTCATTTATCTTTACAAATTGGTGAAACCTCAGAAAAAAATCAATAATTCTTTAGAATCGCAAGTAAAATTATTCTCCACAAAGATGCTATATTAATGCATTTTTGGAGCAATCTTATGTTATTTGTGAAAAATTAGCTCCCTCTTCAGATACTCGACTTGTTCAGATCCCCGACTTGTTCAGATCCCCGACTTCTTAAAGAAGTTGGGGATCTCGACACCCTACAAGTACTATAAATTGAAACTCTAAAGTTAATATTTTTTAATATTTTTATGTGAGTACTTACTCATTAATTAACAATACTTAAGATTAGTTCCCTGGAAGTAAAGTTTGTTTTCTTTTGGCAGAAAAATCAAATCCATGCTGTTAGCCTGTGAATTAAGGAAAGAGTTTTATTCACGTTACTTAATTACTATGTTGCTTAAGTTCAGAGCTTTAAATTGATTCAATATTCATAAGGCTAATTTAATCATCGTTCAACTAATCCCAGCCACTCTCGAAATTTGCATGAATCACCCCAACAATAAACAGAACATGGTAAGTAAAATTCTGCCCCTCAACGTCAAGCACTACTGTGACACATGGATTGAAGAATGGTGTCAAGATAATGGCTGGACAGATCTATTTATGGAGCGTTACAACAACTATTGGGCCTTCCCCCCAGGAGCAGTAATGCCCGAACCAATTCCCACCCAAGTATTAAGATTGATTAAGCTGGAAAAAGGTTTTACAGCTGAAGAGAAAATTTGGTCTGCCTTAGCACTGGTGGGTACAATTGGAGCGATCGCTTCTAGTTTTTTCCTCAAGTGTCCCATGCCTTTGGTGTTTGCCTTTGCCTTTAGTGCAGTAACTATGGCACAGTTGGAAATCGAAGATGCCTAGGTTGCAGGTGAGGAAGCACCGAATAATACTTAATTCCCCTCTAAAGGGCACGGCGTTCGGTCGTGTCCTTATCTTTATTCTTCTATTTTTCTCTTCTAACAATGGAAAATTGTTCGACTCAGTAACTATCAACTGTCAACTGTCATTTCAGTTATCAGTTATCAGTTATCAGTTACCCCATCGATAAATCGAGGGGCTTGAAATAAGGAACTATTGCGCCTTGTGCTACGCATCGCGGCACAATTATTTCTAATTTTTCCACAAATAAATTTGGGGGCTTGTATCCTTTTATTTTTCGGTCAACCATCAACTATCAACCATCAACCATCAACCGAAAATTGATATACTAAATTTATATATAAAAACTGGTGGTATAAGCTAAAATTATACCAACCACTCAGAAGCGCGATCGCCCAAATCTAGGGGAATACTCACAGCCTTACCCAAACGGGGACGCTCCTTAGTGTCTTGGATAAAGTTTTGTACTTTTTCCACACTACCCATTGCGTGTAAATAACTAGTAACAGTATCTAGGTGTTCTTGATACTCCGCTTCAGTTAGAGGAAAAGATGCCTGCTCTAGATATTTCCACATCACCTGAACAAATATCTTTCCCCGGGTGCGGCGCAGCTGGACATCATAGGAACATCCCCACTTATCAAACAATAGTTGCTGTAATTCTCTTCCTGTCATAGTTTCTTTCAACTATATTTTACATTTAGTTATAAAGTTAAGTCCGGTCACTCAAGTATGATAGGAATATAAAGAAATGTAATGCTATCAAAAAAGATGCTGGCAATATCTCCAACAAGATAATACTGGCATGATTGTGGGTCATAGCATCTCGAACCAGAAAAGAGTTTCTCAAATTATGAGACTCAGGTCAAACTCGTAAACAAAATGTACACAGAACCCGTAGATTATGGCTCAATATTCTGACTCAATGGACGTGCCCGATATGGGGCGACGTCAGTTTATGAATCTTCTGACGTTTGGAACAGTTACTGGAGTTGCTCTAGGAGTACTGTATCCCTTCACTAAATATTTTCTTCCACCTGCTAGTGGTGCTGCTGGTGGTGGAGCAACAGCCAAAGACGAACTAGGTAACGATGTCAGCGTTACCAACTTTTTGGATAGCCATAATACCGGCGCTCGCGTCCTCGTTCAGGGACTCAAGGGCGATCCTACTTACATCGTTGTAGAAAGCGATGAAGCAATTGCCGACTACGGTATTAATGCCATTTGTACCCACTTGGGTTGTGTTGTGCCTTGGAATGCTGCGGAAAACAAATTCAAGTGCCCCTGTCACGGTTCCCAATACGCTGCAACAGGTAAAGTTGTGCGTGGTCCTGCACCCCGCTCTTTGGCTCTCAGCCATGTCAAGGTGGAAGACGACAAAATGGTCCTCACCCCTTGGACTGAAACAGACTTCCGCACTGGTGAAGAACCTTGGTGGGCATAATCAGCATCTAACTAAAGATAGCTGTATATCCCCTAGAACACCGATTCAGTAATGCTAGGTGATGAGATGATGAGATGATGAGATGATGAGATGATGAGGTGATGAGGTGATGAGGTGATGTGTTTTCGCTCATATTCACTCCTACCCTTCACCGAAGCTGCTGTTGCGTCTACACTTCTTCACTCCCCACACTCCCCTCTCCTTCTTAATTGATGATTGCTCTGGATTACACCAATTGATGCTCTAGGAAATTTGTCCACAATGTGCTAAGTCACTAGTCCCTTGGCTAATGACCATCAATTATTAACTGTTGACTAATTATTCAGAGAACCCTTGTCCTTACAGAGATGAGAAACCCTTGTACCACAACGAGTTTAACTCGTATTTCCACAGCAATAACTAGAACTTTGCTTGTTGCAATCGCTACCGTGACCTTTTTCTTCACCAGCGATTTAGCTTTACCCCAATCTGCTGCTGCTTATCCCTTCTGGGCACAGGAAACCTATCCGGACACTCCCCGGGAACCTACGGGAAGAATTGTGTGTGCTAACTGTCACTTGGCAGAAAAGCCCACGGAAGTTGAAGTACCCCAATCCGTACTACCGGATACTGTTTTCAAAGCAGTAGTAAAAATTCCTTACGACACCAGCGTAGAGCAAGTAGGTAGTGACGGCTCTAAAGTCGGCTTAAACGTTGGTGCAGTACTGATGTTACCAGAAGGCTTCAAAATTGCTCCTGAGGAAAGGATTCCCGAGGAGATGATGGAAGAAATCGGTGACTTTGACTTGGAAGACTTTCAATCCTACACAGAAGATTCAGAAAACGTCATCATCGTTGGACCTTTACCGGGTGACGAATATCAAGAAATCGTCTTCCCTGTCCTTTCTCCTAACCCTGCAACCGATAAAAATATCCATTTTGGTAAGTATGCAGTTCATGTAGGTGGTAACCGGGGACGGGGACAGGTTTATCCCACTGGTGAAAAGAGCAATAACAACATTTACAATGCTCCTGCTGCTGGTACTATCACTCAGATTACCCAAGGGGAAGATGAGGATGAGAATGTGATATATACAGTCAGCATTCAAACAGAATCTGGTGAAATTGTTACAGAAGATGTCCCCGCAGGCCCAGAATTGATTGTATCCCAAGGACAAACAGTTGCATCCGGAGAAGCTTTAACCGCTAATCCCAATGTCGGTGGTTTTGGTCAAAAGGATACAGAAATTGTACTCCAAAGTTCTGGCAGAGTCACAGGATTAGTTGCCTTTGTCTGTTTGACCATGTTGGCACAAATTATGCTTGTACTCAAGAAGAAACAGGTTGAGAAGGTTCAAGCTGCGGAAATGAACTTCTAAATCTGAACTTGATTTGAATTTTTGATGTATACAAGGACAGGCGTAAAAGCCTGTCTTTTTTTGTTGATAGTTGATGGTTGATGGTTGACGGTTGATATAGTTTCCGTTTGTATCGGAATTATTTCAATTTTCTCCTTCTCCCTCTGACTCTGCGCTCTGTTGTGCCTGGAGTGGTTTTTTTTATCATTCCGATGTAACCGGATTTGATATGACAGAAAATTGTAGGTTGGGTGGAACGAAGTGAAACCCAACAAAACTTTACTGGTGTTGGGTGTCAGTCCACTACATATAAATCTAAAATCCAAAATAGACAACGGATAACGGATAACGGATTATCTGTTTATCAAAATCCAAAATCACCAACATAGTTCGGCATACTCTACCATCTCGATCGGGTAGCACACCCTACTCGAATTGTAAAAATTTGTTATATTAGTTTACATAAAGCAACAAAAGTTAAACAAAAAGGAATTCACACTATGTTTAGTATTTTAATTGGATTGTTCGTCATGGGTTGGATAGCTGCGGCTCTAATCGGTAGCCAGGCTTACTTTTTGGGCGAACAAAGAAAACCCATCCACGAACGTAACTGGGATTCTGAGTCCTTTGACAAGTTAGCAAAGTCCATTACAGGAAGAGAAACAAACTACAATGATCGCGAGCCTGCATATACAATGGATGCTTATGCTAGCAATGGCCTGTCCAACTAAGCAGATGCAAAGTTTTGAGAAAGGACACATTTTTAGCCCCCAGCAGCCTGCTGGGGGCTTTTTCATGGATATTTTTTAATGTTTTCTGTGGTTAAGGTAGAGTGATGAAATTACCAACAATCCTTGGAAAACCTCACCCTGTCCTATCGGACATCCCTCGACCTATTAAGGAGAGGGAAAGATTTTTGTGTAACAAAAAGCGAGGGTGAGGTTTTATATTTAATTTGACCGGTGTTATATGATTAGGATTTACGCAGAATCATCTGGAAACCTTAATTTCTCCTCGTGCTAATGAACGAATTACCGTTACTTTCGACCTTTTTTGCGTAAGTCCTGATGATGTTAGCTTAATTACTTATAATTTCTGCTTGATTCACCCCAACCCTCTCTTACCCTCTCCTTAATAAGGAGAGGGTGCCGCAGGCGGGTGAGGTTTTATAAGTATTCATCCGCACATGATATTAC
>JASJCX010000173.1 GCA_030065255.1 Calothrix sp. MO_167.B42
AGTACGGTGGTACCATTCCTGAAACCTACGGTGTACCTGTAGAAGAAATTCAAAAGGGTATCAAGAGCGGTGTGCGTAAGGTTAATATTGATACAGATAACCGTCTAGCTATCACCGCAGCAGTTCGCGAAGCTTTGGCAGGAAATACCAAGGAATTTGACCCCCGTCACTTCCTCAAGCCTTCCATTAAATATATGCAGCAGGTTTGTGCTGACCGCTACCAACAATTTGATACTGCTGGTAATGCTAGCAAGATTAAGCAAGCATCTACTGATGTATTTGCGGTTAAGTATGGTAAGGGCGAATTAGATGCTGTGACCAAGAAAACAGTTAAAGCCTAGTTACAACTAAGAATAAAAAGAGGTACGGTATTGCCGTACCTTTGATATTGCGATTGACCATATTGTTTGGTATGAAGAGCCGGGAAGTCCATGAGTTCCCGGTTTTTTGTTTAGTTTAAAAATTCACTGATGGATAGTTTGATCGTCTTTTAACAAAGGTGTATCATGAATCCGAATTGCTTGTTGTAATACGGAAATAGTAATTCCCTGTGCATCTAGGGCTATTTTCAATCGGCGGCGGAATTCCCTGGCAACCAGCCACTGTTTGAGGGGTTGGGTTTTTACCCATACTCGCACGATTAAACCGCGATCGCTAAAATGATCTATGCCTAAAACCTCAGGATTATCCACAATTAGATATTTCCATGCGGGATCTTGCTTCATTTCAAAAGCGACTTTTTTAATTATTTCCAAAGCCTTGTCAATATCTTCTTCATAGGCGATGGGGATAGTTAAATCAGCCCGGGACCAACGGCTAGAAAGATTAGCAACGACCTTAATTTCACTATTAGGAATGGTAATTAAACGTCCCTCTGCATCCCGGAGCTGGGTAATACGTAAATTCATATTTTCTACTAATCCCCCCATATCACCCACAGCAATCACATCACCCAAAGCATACTGGTCTTCTAATACAATCAGAAAACCGTTGATTGCATCTTTAATCAAGCTTTGAGCGGCTAAAGAAATAGCCACACCCACTATACTCGCACCAGCCAGCAGGGGAATCACATCGATTCCCACCGTTGTTAAAGCGACTATGACACCGACTCCCATCCAGATAATGGTGACAATACTTTTTGTCACTCCCGAAACCGTAGAAGCCCTCAATTGTAGTCTTTCAGAGGTTTCTGGAGTTAATAAATTACCACTGTTAATTAGGGCAGATGTAAAGCGGTCAATTAAAATATAACTAAAACGTATTCCCACATAGGTTAAAAGTCCCACGATTCCTAACTTCACAGGAATTTTAGCAACAGCAGGAATTGCTATTTGTAGCCATCGAGTATAGGGAAACAAACCCAGTATAAAGTAGCCTCCACCTCCCCAAATTCCTGCTTGGGTTATTTGAAAAAGTCTTCGCTTAATTTCTTGAGTATTTTTATCTTGTTTGTGATTAAGTTCAGTGGTAATTGGTTCTTTAGTCTGTGCAGCAATGGAAATTGGTTGGGTTTGATTTTGTCTCGAACGTCGCCACAGGTAACACATTCCCCAACTAATGATAATGATACCTATTCCTGTTGCTACTGCAATTACCCCTTGACGTATTAAAACTTCTGGCTGTCTTTCTCGCCGTGCTGTTTGTAAACGCTGTTCTAATAAGTCCTGGATCTCCCTGTCAAAACTGTCAGCATTGAAGCTTTGTACTCCCATGTCTTGCTCAGAAAGAGTTACCAAATATTTACCATTGATATTAATCTCCTTCGAGTCATTTATAGTCTTGATTTGTACATCCAGTTCTGTATTTTGGTGATTATTGAGATAATTTGCTTGAATTTTACTGAGATTATCGTGAATTGTATCTAAACGATTGGGAAGATTTTCTTTTGTGGAACTAACTTGAAATAAAGGTTTACCATCCAAATAAACCCAACCTGTGACAATTCTTCGAGAGGGGTCACGGTCACCTATTCTCAAAGATGGTGTTTGCAAGTTAGGGAGGGGAAAAATTCCATTCTGAACTGCTGTGGTATTTGTTACTACTGCAACGGTAGATCTACAAGCCTGTAGTTGCGCTATCGCTATTGCTGAAAATGTAATTACCAAAAATCGAGAGCGCAATGGATACCTCCTATGTTAAGAGAAGATGATTTTTAATTAACCCCTTATAATGTGTCAGATGAATCAGCAAAAGCGTATCTATCTAAAGTCCAAATTTACTGAAAAATTCACTTTTTTTATACTATAGAAATTCCGTTTGATTTGCGTAAAACATATGTAGGGTGTGTGAGCCACAGGGTAACGCACTCTGTTCTAACACGCCCTACAGTACTACAGTACTAAATGGTATCAGGATCGACACCAAGCTCCCGTAATTTTTCTTTCAATCTTTCTACCTGGGATTCAGCTTCCTGTCTAGCAGTTTTTTCTTGCTCTAATGCTGCTTTCAACTCTTCAGGAATCAGCAATTTTTCCCCCGTATCCTCTCGGTAAAAACCAATTAATTGTCCTTATAATTGCTAATCACCCTTGCCTATTGGCTACAATCAAAGCAAACTGGGAAAAACCTTGCGATGATAGCCACCCCCCAACAACCGCAAAAAATGACCATCGAGGAATATCTCGCATGGGAATTTCAGCAAGATATCCGCTACGAATATGTTAACGGCAAAGTTATAGCAATGACTGGTGGTACAATTCCCCATAATGACATTGCGCTTAATTTTTATACTGCCTTACGCCCACATCTACGTTCTAGAGGTTGTCGAGTGAATGTGTCAGATGTGAAATTGCAAGTTAGTCATAACAGCTTTTACTATCCTGATGTTATCGTCAGTTGTGACCCCCAAGACCTCAACGCTCGCAAATTTATTCAAAATCCCAAAATCATTGCGGAAGTTCTCTCCCCTGGTACAAGTGCGAGAGATAGGGGCGAAAAATTCACCAATTACTTGAAAATTTCCTCTTTGCAAGAGTATTTATTGATTGATTCGGAAAAAATTTCCGTTGAGCGTTACTGTCGGGGAGAGGGAAGAATGTGGCTTTACTATCCCTACACCGATGGAGATATTATTACTTTATCAAGCATCGAATTTGAACTTGCGCTCGCACTACTATATGAAGGTGTTGTATTGGAAACACAATCATAATTGGCTCTACCACTTCTTTTTTTATTTGCAAACATTGTCTTAATTAAGGGTAAGGAATACCACTAGGATTACAAGTTATAGGAATTACAGTATATTGCTGCTCTAATTCTTTAATTTTTTCCTCCTGGGCTTGCAAAATGTCTGCATAATTTTGTGGTGCATTACCCCAACACCCTGTAAGTTGATAGAAACGAATTTCCTTACCAGAGCGATCGACAAGCCGATCCTTTTGACAATGCGCCCTTAACTTTGCGAGTCTCTGCTCAACCGTTACTGTTTTCACCGTATTATTACCAAAAATTCCTGATGACAACGTAGCTGAAACAATATCTGTGAGTTGCCTTTCGGGGGGTAAACAGGTAATTTCCAAGGGTTTTTGACAAGCGGCTAAACTGTGAGAACTACAAAATATCAAGCACAACCAAGCATAATTGAGGAATTTGTGTACTGACATGCTCCCTTAATTCTCAGCCATGAAGTGCCCCTAGTGTAACCTAGCGAAACTAGGGGCTGGATTTACAAAACCTTTGATTTTAAGTTATTTGAGCTAAAGTACAGTAAAGGTTTCATCTACTCAAAATCATTCATCAACTGAATCTACCTGTCCTTGACGACATCCACTATTGGCATTGGGAGCGGCTGCTAATAAGTCGGCAATATTAGTGTTTGCTTCAATTTCACCCCGCAAGTTAATCAGGAGTTCTTGAATCAGGTTTTCTCTATTGACGTTTACGCAACTAACTAAAACCTTACTGGTTGAGCCGAATGCAGTACTAAAGGCCTGTCCAATTTGATTGTTTGTGATGTCTCGTTCTAGGTTTTGAGCAAACAAAGTACGAACCCCAGACTCATTAAGCTGGTCGAGCAAGGCAATGGTTTCTTGGTAATATTCCTCAGGGGTTTCTGAATAGCAGGTGCCATGTTTGTACCACTCATGACGATGTAGTCCAGATTGATAACCAGGCATTTTAATCGCTAATTCTTGCCGCAGTTCTCGGCTTAATGCCAGTTCTGGTAGTTCGAGCCAACGCCTATTTTTATCGAGCTGCTTTAAGTTTTGAGGCACATTGCAATAAGTATTGTTCCGAGGTTGGGGCCACAAACCATGGATAGCAAAATTAGTAGCGTCAAAGCGATCGCCTGTTTGATTAACACATTCTACCTTTTCCGGCCTGGTTTCACAGAAACTCGGTTGCCAGCTTACCGCCAGCACGTAGTCTAGGTTCCTAGAAGCAATGATGTCCTCAGTGATCTTGCCACAGGAGACGGCTACCCAACGGGCAGTAGGCTCTGCTCCTTCAACCCGAATCTGGTAGTAAGTGGCCTGTTGCTTGTTTTTGCCTAATAGGGGATAGGAAGCATCAGGACTAATGTTGACATTACCTGGATTTGCTTGTCGCCGAATCGAACTCAGAGCCGGGCAGCTACTGCTGGCTGTAAAGGTACCAGTAGCTGAAACAAATGCTTGGGCTGGCTGAGGATAAACCGATAAGACTAGAACATTGATGCTTAGGATTAACAGCGAACTTAGAAGGCGTTTTATCATTCGTCTCATAAAATTCCGGATATGAAAATGTATTGAAAGCTACACTTGATTATCTCTAAGAATCTATCAGTATACAAGGGGTATGCTTCTTCTCCATTCCTTTGGGTTACATCAAAGCTTTCCTGTAACAACGCCTAAACCTTCTCAGGTTTTGTTTCAAATTTCTCAATGTTGAGTATCATCAACCGACAACCAGGGTTTTAATTTATTGCTAGAAAATTTGTGCCAACTTATGAGCAGTAGCAGTACATACGCACATTACAGCAATTCAAATCTTGCTTGAAAAAAGCGGAGATACTTCGGCTCGTAAATCATTTTGAGTCCGCGTAGGCGTGAGCGATTATAATAAACCTCTTCAACTGCTTCAGCAGTCAGATCCATGTGAGCTTGGGTGTAAACGCGGCGTGGAATAGTCAAACGGACTAGTTCTAACTCTGGATAATAATTATCACCTGTTTCTTTACTGCGCCCTGCGGAAACGATGCCCCGTTCCATTGCGCGAATGCCCGCCTCTAGATACAGTTCTGCTGCTAGACGTTGTGCCGGAAATTGGTCTTGGGGGATTTGTGGTAAAAAGCGTTTAGCATCTAAATAAATGGCATGACCGCCAATAGGTACAACAATTGGAATACCCCAATCTAAAAGCTTTTGTCCGAGATACTCAACCTGCCCGACACGGGCACGAATATGATCGTTTTGAACTGACTCTTCTATACCCCGTGCCATAGCTTCCATATCCCGTCCAGCCATACCACCGTAAGTATGTAGGCCTTCATAAATTACTATTAGGTTACGTGCTTCTTCGTAAAGATTGTAGTCATTGAGAGCCAGCCAACCGCCGATATTAACTAGTGCATCCTTCTTGCCGCTCATGGTGCAGCCGTCGGTATAGGAGCAAAATTCATGTAAGATATTGGCGATCGCCTGTTGGGAATAATCTTCCTCTCGCTGCTGGATAAAGTAAGCGTTTTCTACGGCGCGGGTGGCATCAAGAATCACGCGGATACCGTAGGTTTGGGCTAACTGATGTACCGCCCGCAGGTTAGCCATTGAAATCGGCTGTCCACCAGCCATATTAACGGTTCCGGCGACGCTGATATAGGGAATATGTTCTGCCCCAACTCGCTCGATTAGGTCTGTGAGCTTTTGTAAGTCTACATTACCCTTGAATGGATGGAGCGATTGGGCATCGTGGGCTTCATCAATAATCACATCTACAAAAGTGCCGCCAGCTAACTCTTGATGCAGCCTGGTTGTCGTGAAATACATATTGCCAGGTATGTAGTCACCTGGTTTAATCAGCATTTGAGAAAGAATGTTTTCCGCACCGCGCCCTTGGTGGGTGGGTACAATATGGCTATATCCGTAATACTTCTGGATACTTGCTTCTAAATTGTAGAAATTTTTGCTGCCAGCGTAAGCTTCATCACCTAGCATCATCCCTGCCCACTGATAATCACTCATAGCTGAAGTGCCGCTATCAGTGAGCAAATCAATGTAGACATCTTCAGAACGTAGCAGAAAAGTATTGTAACCTGCTTGAGCGATCGCCTGTTCGCGTTCAGCACGAGTAGTAATTTTTAATGGCTCAACCACCTTGATTTTATATGGCTCTGCCCAAGAGCGGCGGCGGCGAGGGGAAGTTTCCTTGGCATCGGTCATAGATTGATTGCTCCTTAATTAAATTACTACTTCACCACATTAATTTTGCAGGGTAAACCAAATTCTAGACTTGTCCTCTCTTCCTCTTCCTCTGTGCCCTCTGCGCCTCTGTGGTTTTATCTTCCACCCCTCATAACTAATGTGGTTGACTACTACTTTACCTAACGCCATCTCCCAACGGCTGGTAAATTCAGAGGAGCATAGGCGTAACCCACCGTAGGTATCGCACCCTTGCCCCAAAACTAATCCTCTCACACTTCCATTAATACAATTAACACAATGCTCTTGCCAGCTAATGTGGTATCCTTTGCTCGACCCAGATACAAATATGCCCCTTGATGAAATGCTTTGAGTTCCGATACAAGTTCCATAACGAAAGTTGAGAATTGGTTGTGCTTTTCTCATCTTCCGTCGGACTACCAGATAATTTATTGTTTGATATTCTCTAAACTTTAACTAGAAAGTTATTTTCGACAACTAAAAATGGTGGAAAAACTCAAGCCTCGTTACTCTGTTACTTGGACGCAAAAAATCGCCGAAATTCCTCAATCGGCTTGGGATGCTTTGGCAATGCCATTAAAAACCCCGTTTTTAGAGTGGGAGTGGCTACATAATTTAGAAGCTTCTGGTAGTGCTACCCCTAGAAATGGTTGGTTACCCAACCATTTAACATT
Organism: Calothrix sp. MO_167.B42; assembly: GCA_030065255.1. Taxonomy (GTDB): domain Bacteria; phylum Cyanobacteriota; class Cyanobacteriia; order Cyanobacteriales; family Nostocaceae; genus Calothrix_A. The sequence continues at coordinate 7,034 of JASJCX010000173.1, forward strand.
GTGGCGAGAACAAACACTAATTGCTGCGGCTCCATTGTACGTTAAAGGGCACAGTTACGGTGAATTTGTTTTTGACCATCAGTGGGCTGATTTAGCTGAACGCTTGGGTATAAATTACTATCCCAAACTATTGGGAATGTCTCCATTTACTCCAGTGGAAGGTTATCAATTTTTGATTGCCCCAGGGGAAGATGAAGATGAAATCACAGCCATGATGCTCCATGAAATAGATACTTTCTGTATCAAACATAATTTAAGTGGCTGCCATTTTCTGTTTGTCGATCCTCAATGGAAACAGAGAATTGAACGTCAGGGTTTTACTGCTTGGTTACACCACAGCTATATCTGGGAAAATCTGGGATTTAATAACTTTGACGACTATTTAGGTGCATTTAATGCCAACCAACGTCGTAATATCAAGCGAGAACGTAAGGCAGTAACAAAAGCCGGTTTACAATTGCAAACATTGACTGGCGATCGCATAACCCATTCTTTGTTAGAGTTGATGTATGATTTTTATGCTGATACCTGTGACAAGTTTGGTTGGTGGGGTAGTAAATACCTGACAAAGCGGTTTTTTGAGCAGTTACATCATTATCGTCACCGTGTGTTATTGGTGGCTGCTTATAGTGAGAATGACGAACGACAACCACTGGGAATGTCTTTTTGCTTATTTAAAGAGGACCGTTTATATGGGCGTTATTGGGGAAGTTTTCAGGAAATAGATTGCTTGCATTTTGATGCTTGTTATTATGCACCAATTGAGTGGGCGATCGCTAATAATATGCAGCTTTTCGATCCCGGTGCTGGGGGACGACATAAAAAACGTCGTGGTTTTCCAGCCAAACCTAACCATAGTTTACACCGTTTTTACAGCGATCGCTTGCAACATATTTTATGTGCTTACATCGGCGAAGTAAATGAGTTAGAACAACGGGAAATTGTAGCAATTAATGCAGAGTTACCCTTCAACAGGAAACTAGGGCTTTCAGGCAATTCTTGAGTATTATTTGAGTAGTAAAAAAATTAGAAATCCGGACATTCAGATTTACTGACTTCCGGATGACAGTAGTACTTAAGTACTGTTGCCACATTGTCACCAAGCCAATAAGCAACCTTATCCGGCGAACTTCCTAACGCGATCGCCCACGTAGCAAAGGTATGTCTAGTTGAATAAGGCTTGAGGTATGGTACTATGCCATCTTCAGCAAGTTTCCTGACTACCCCAGGATAATAAGTTCCGTTCTGTAAATATCCACGCCAACAATTCTCTAGTTTTTTTAAGTCAACCCTTAAACCCGATTTATCGGTGAACAACAATGATTCTGGATTAGTATTAGGCGATCGCATCCCTAAAAGCAATTGGCTAACCTTACCCCCAGGAGTGCAAGGAAAAATTCTTTTCTTCCCATTTTTGGTTCCCTTGAGTACTTTTACCCGAGAAGCATAAGATTTATTGATGTTAATTCTAGTTAGTTCTGGGTTGATATCATCCCAAGTCAGGGCGAAAGCTTCACCAGGTCTGCACCCAGTCCAAAATAAAAACTTAATCAAATTAGCATAGTGATTGTGTGTAGGATGATTTTCAAAAGCTCGAATAATTAAATCTCTCTGTTGAATTGTGTATGCTGCTACATCTTCATTACTAGATTTTTTTAGTCTAGATAATTGGATGTTTACAAAAGGATTGGTGGTAATTAATTTTGAAGAAATAGCCCAATCACAGCATCTAGATAGAGCACTAGTTGATGCTGATTCTTTGGAAGCAGATTTACAAGAAATTAAGCAAAAAATTGATGATTTATCAAATCCTTAAATCAAATTGTGAATATTGATATTGCCATCGTTGGTTTAATTATTACCGGGGTTGGGTTCGCCCTAAAAATTATTGCTGAGATTAAATCTGAGTTAAGGAAAAGTCTTGAGCGTGAAGCATTCCAAAATCAAAAGATTGAAAATTGTTTTCACCAAGTAGAGCTACTGAAGCACGAATTAGACGGGCACAAAGATAAATATATCCTACTTGCCAAAGGGCTAGAGGAGGGAATCGAGCACGCGAGAAAACGATTGTTTGAAGAAATTGAGCGTGTTGGCTCACAAATTAGTGAGATTAAGTTGGATATCAAAACTATAAGCCAAGACTTAGCAGCTCAGTCTAAAATTATACGCCAAGACTTAGAGGGTCAAAACAAACATTACGAATATCGGTTAAATCAACTAGAGAATAAAAATTTATGACTACTCAACATTTTTTGTACTTCTTTCACATTTGCTTTGTGGTAGGAATGCTTTGCATTATTTATCACCAATTAAAGCTTTATTGGAGGTTCAATGGAGAAACTATTAATGATTATTGGCGACAGATCCAAGATTGGTGGGAACCTGTGACTTAATGCAAACTACTATCAATAACAAATGATACCAGTTAGGTTAAAAGCAATGAAATCATAGTACTTTCACCATACCAGCACCTTCATCATCTCAAACAACATTTTATTGAGAATAGGTGAGAATTTGAAGCGGGAGAAGCCGAGAGCTATCAGCTCCCCCCGCTATTTGAGGGTATCTCATAATTGGGGATTCACTTGGTTTTTGTACAAAATCGCTTACGGCTGCAAATATTTTCCTGGGGATTCATTCTAGAAATTAAAATCCATCTGGGGATGAAATCATTTAGCCAGTGCACCAGGGACGATTAATTTTCAGGTAAATTTATTGCCAACTGTCTTATAAGTAATGCTGATTATTCTTAGGGAATTTAGGCTAATTTCGGGCTAGCCCCACAATTTGTGCCCCCTCTGCGATAGATAGTTCAGGGGCTGTAACCCTTGCTATGGTTGGATGTCAGTCACGATATTTCAACCTGTGACACGAGGATTTACAGGCACCATGACTAGCTCAAACTACTCTCCTATTCATGAGAAAAATCGCTAAAATTTTTGCTGTGTAAGGATTGTAGAGATATAAGCATTGCATATGGTAGTTTAAGACCCAAAGAGTAAATGTCATCATATCTACCCCACAAAGAGGCTGTCACCCTTGCTATGTATTGAATTATGAGTTTACAGCAGTGCGTTCGCCATTTACAAAATCGAAAATTGAGATTTGTTTAACTGAATCTGATTGGTCACGCCTAATAAAAAAGCTATGGAGAATAACTTTGTCTCTTAAAAGATAAATAACGATTCAAATCTTTATTAGTAGCCATATAAATTGGAATAATGGTGCACAGAACAACCATAATCAAACTTCCAACTTTGAGAATGATGGAGAGCTTTGAACTGAGTACCACAACCATTGCAATTAGAAGGACAGCCAGCAAACTACAGATACCCATCAAAAGATACTTTGCCCATCTGCGCCCTTGCAAAACAAAGTACATAACTATGATGGTTAGTAAAATGCGTCCAATTGCCCACTTATCACGTGCGATCACAACCAGCGTTGCATCTAGGATACAAAGCAATACAAACAAAGTTATCAATATATTTCGAGATTTTAAGGCAGATAAATCGGGTTGGAGCATAGCTTTTGAATGATGTGTTAATAATGAAATTAAATCCAATCCAGATTGAGAACAGGAGTTTTCCTGGTAGGGGCACACAATCAGTAAGATTATTCAATATTCCCACATATTATGTTTGCCGTG
>JASJCX010000174.1 GCA_030065255.1 Calothrix sp. MO_167.B42
CTGAAGAATTTTTACTAGGAGCTACTCCAAGTGAAGAAGTATTTCGCCAAGCAGCAGAAATTGCATTACAAGGGGCGCAAGCTTATCAACACAACGGTTTCAAAATTGAATTGGTAAAACGGGCGATTGTCCGCGCACTGAACACTGTAGGGGAAATGGGATAGGAGAAATGGGATGATTCAAGAAACAAAAAGTACAAATTCAGGTACAAACGCAGCGCCAAAAGTTATTGGAAAACCTCTGAACCGCGTTGATGGTAAACTCAAAGTTACAGGTGGTGCCCGTTATTCTGCGGAAATTCCTCAAGAAAACCTTGCCTATGCAGTTTGTTTTGACAGTACAATTGCCCGAGGAAAAATTACAGATATTGATACTAGTGCCGTAGAAAATTTACCAGGAGTATTGGGAATAATTACTCATAAAAATCTACCCGATTTATTACCCTCATTATTTCCAAATAGAGATTCTACAGATAATTCTTTACCACTCCAAGACTCCAATATCTACCATAGCGGACAACATATTGGTATAGTAATTGCTGAAACCTTAGAACAAGCAACCTATGCAGCTTCCCTCGTCCGTGTCAGCTACGATGAAGAAACACCATTGGTAGAAATCGAGCGGGAACGACAAAGTGCATATGCTCCAGAAAGGGTATTTTTTAAACCAGCAAAATTTGTGCGCGGGAACCCTGAAGAAGCTATAGCATCAGCAGATGTCTGCTTGGAAGAAACCTACACCACACCAACTGAACACCATAACCCCATGGAACCCCATGCGATAATTGCTGTTTGGGAAGGTGACAAACTAACAGTTCACAATTCCACCCAGGATAACTTTGGTTTAAAGCAGTTCCTGGTGACAAACTTTGGAATTCCTGAAGCAAATGTACGAGTTGTATGTAAATTTATTGGTGGAGCATTTGGCTGCAAATACATTATATATAACTATGTTCCTTTAACAGTAATTGCAGCTCGTTTAGTTGATCGCACCGTAAAATTGGTGTTAACCCGCCAACAGATGTTTAATGTGGTGGGACATCGCGCAACAACCGAACAGCAAGTAAAATTGGGAGCAACTCGTGATGGGGGTTTGACAGCAATTATCCATGAAGGTATTTCCCATACATCAATCTTAGAAGATTTTGTGGAACCATTTACGAATGGTACACATATGATGTATAACTGCCCCAACTTACTTACATCTCAGCAACTCGTGCGCCTGAATAAAGGTACACCCACCTACATGCGTGCTCCTGGGGAAGCAACAGGAAGTTTTGCCATTGAATCTGCTCTTGATGAATTAAGCTACCTTTTAAAAATAGATCCCATCGAATTGCGTCTACGTAATTATGCTGATATTGATCCCGATTCAAATCTTCCTTGGTCGAGTAAATCTCTCAGGGAATGTTACCAAATCGGAGCCGAAAAATTTGGTTGGTTGCAGCGTAACCCCAAGCCATGTTCGATGAAAGATGGTCGTTATTTGGTTGGTATGGGGATGGCGAGTTCTACTTTTCCTGCTTTTAGTATGCCTGCTACTGCTAAAGCTTATATTCTCAAAGATGGTAGTGCAATTATCCAAAGTGGTAGTCATGAAATGGGTCAAGGGCTAGCAACAGTAATGACACAACTTGCTGCCGAGAATCTCAGTATACCTGTGGAAAAAGTGCGATTTGAACTGGGAGATACCAATTTACCCCGCGCACCACTGAGTGGTGGTTCCATGACTACAAGTAGTGTTGGGACTGCGGTATATGAAGTTGCTCAAGCTTTAAAGGCAAAAGTGGTGGAATTGGCACGTAACGATCTAGATTCTCCACTTTACCAATTTCCTCTGACAGATATTGTAGTTGAAAATGGACGCTTGTTTCTTAAGAATCAACCACAAATAGGTGAGACATACACTTCCTTATTAACTCGGCACAACTTGGAAAAAATCGAGACCGAGTATAATACTTATTCTCAACCAGAAGCACCAAAGTTTGCTAAATATGCTTTTGGAGCCCAATTTGTAGAAGTGAGGGTAGATCCAGACTTTGGGGAAGTCCGGGTGAATCGTTATACCGGAGTCTTTGCTTGCGGTCGAATTCTCAACCAAAAAACAGCGCGATCGCAATTTATTGGCGGTATTACCATGGGTATTGGAATGGCGTTAATGGAAGAAACCGTCAGCGACCCTAATCTCGGACGCATTATAAATCCAAATTTAGGTGAATATCACGTACCTGTAAATGCTGATATTCCTGACATTGACATACACATGATTCAAGAAAATGATCCTCACGTTAACCCCATCGGTACCAAAGGAATTGGTGAAATTGGCATTACTGGTGTGGCGGCAGCCATCGCAAATGCAGTGTATAATGCTACAGGTAAACGTATTCGCAATCTACCAATTACACCCGATAAAGTGATGTAATTAAATGAGTAATAAGTAACAAGTAATGAGTAACAAGTAATAAGTAACAAGTAATAAGTAATGGGTGATGAGTAATGAGTAATTGGTAATTGGTAATTGGTTCTGGGAGAAATACTCAAGAGTGAAGTAAAAATAATTAAGTAAATATTTTGTAACTCCTGACTCCTGACTTTAGTTTATCTCGGTTGAAAACTAGGACGTAGATCTTCGCTTTGCTTGCGTGCGGTAAAAATCATAATTCGGCGTACTGATGAAAGAATTACAAGATATTATTGCGGCTTTGGAGGAAGTAAAAACAACTAATCACAAAGTCGCTTTAGCAACTCTAGTCAAAGTAAATGGTTCTACTTATCGCCGCCCAGGTGCGAGAATGCTGATTACTCCTGAAGGGTTAATTATTGGAGCAATTAGCGGTGGTTGTTTGGAAAGTGATGTCTTTGAAAAAGCACAAGCAGTAATTGAATCAGGTATTCCTATTATCGTTAAGTATGATACAACCTCCGAAGAAGATCTCATTTGGGGTTTGGGGCTTGGTTGCGAAGGAGTTGCTTATGTTTTAATCGAAGCTTTACCGGGAAAAGAGTCACCAGAAATTGCTCTAATTCAAAAATGTTTTAGTAATCGTACTTATGGCGCGATCGCAACTGCGATCAATGTTGAAGGTAAAACTCAAACTAAACTTGCTCAACGCTTGTTATTGAATTCAGATAGTATCATTAACAATTTTAATAACGAAGAACTAGCAACAGAAGTTTTGCAAGATGTACAGACAGCAATTGTACAAAGAAAATCATTTGTTAAAAAATATCAATTAACAACAGCAAAAATCGAAGTTTTCATTGAACTAATTCAACCACCCTTGTCTCTGATTGTATTTGGTGCGGGTTATGACGTTCTTCCCTTAATTCGGCTTGCAAAAGAGTTGGGATGGTACGTCACCGTAGTCGATAACCGTGAAAGAGAAGCAAGCAAACAGCGATTTCACCAAGCAGATCGAATACAGCTTTGTTCTCCTCAAGATATTTTGCAACACATAGAACTTACAGAACGCAGTGTCGCTGTAGTTATGAGTCATAATTACTTAGACGACCAAGAAATGCTCAAATTACTTTTGCCATCTTCTCTACAATATTTGGGAATACTCGGTCCCAAAAAAAGAACAAATCGTTTGCTACAAGAATTACAAGAAGAAGGAATCAACCTGACTGCTGATATGTACAGTCCTGTAGGACTCGATATCGGTGCAGATAATGCCGAAGAAATAGCACTTTCTATTATTGCCGAAATTCAAACAGTAACAGCCCAACGTCAAGGAGGATTTTTGCGCGATCGCACTCAACCGATTCATGTTAGCAAGTAGGGGATTGGGGATTCTTACTTGTTACTTATTACTTATTACTCATTACTCATTACTCATTACTCATTACTCCTGACTCCTGAAAACAAATGACAAACATCGGTCTAATAATATTGGCTGCGGGAACTGCAAGTCGTATGGGACAACCAAAACAACTGCTTACTTATCAAGGACATAGTCTTATACGTCATGTTGTTGATATGGCTTTAAATTCTGTTTGTCAACCTGTTGTAGTGGTATTGGGTGCTTATACAAAACAAATTAAACCTGAAGTTGAAAATTTATCTATAAAACTAGTTGAAAATACTAATTGGTCCGAGGGTATGTCTTCTTCTATTCGTTCTGGTATTAATGCTTTAGAGAAAACCAAACCCAAATTAGATGCAGTAATTATCGCACTTGCAGACCAACCATTAATTTCTGCAGAGGTTTTCGACCGACTGGTTAAAGTTTACCAAAATACAGGAAAATCAATTGTTGCTTCTGCTTATGACGATGTTTTAGGCGTTCCAGCTTTATTCGATCATACTCTTTTTTCTGAATTAATTAACCTTGAAGGTGATCGAGGTGCAAAAGCTTTAATAAGGAAACATACTACTAATAATTTAACCAGTATTTCAGTACCGGAGGCTGCAATAGATATTGATACACCGGATGATTACAAAAATATTTGCCTGTAAAATATTTGCCTGTAAACTATTCGCCTGTAAACTATTTGCCTAAAGCATAAACCATAAATCATTAACTATAAATTATCAATAATTCACCATGACGACTAACCAACGTCGAGTCTACCAACAGGTTATTTTGTCACATGCGAGAAAACCGCAAAATAAAGGTATAACTAATCCCGTACATCGCCAACATCAGGGTGAAAATCCTTACTGTGGCGATCGAATCAATCTCACTCTGGCGCTAGATAAAACGGAAAACAAAATCGAGGATATTAAATTTGAAGGTTCAGGCTGTGCATTATGTCTGGCGTCTGCCGATTTGATGGCGAGTGCAGTCAAAGGTAAAAGTATTGCTGAAGCATTATTGTTAGTAGAAAAGTTTCGTCAAATGGTTGTAGGTGAGATTCAGTTTCAACCACCTTTAGAAAAGCTCAATATTATGCAAAGCATTTCTCAATTTCCCATGCGTGTTAAATGTGTTACATTATCTTGGCATACCTTAAAAGTAGCATTGGCTACTGATGAAATTCAATATCATGAATTCCCCTCAAAATCATGAACTCCCAATCTAACCACAATTCTTAGCTAATTCTCAGTTACATATCATTGGCTCTTCATATTCATCCCTGACATTATTAGTCAAGTAAAGATAAATATAAAATAAAGGTAAGAGTTATGAATGAATTCTTCAGACAAGCAGGGATGGCGTTACTTGGTGGTTGGATCATTGGTGTTGTATTTGCTGGGATTAAGCTTCCTGCACCAGTTCCTCCACTTGTGGGTTTAATTGGAGCATTTGGTATATTGCTTGGTGGTTACTGTTATGAGTTAATTTTCAAACTCCTGCTTCGGTGATGAAGGTTCATAAACAGGAATATCTGCATATATTGACAATCCTAAAAGTTGTTGCTAATTACACAATTATTGAATACTTGTACGGTTATTCCCCCTCCCCAGCGAACAGAGAGAGAGTTAAAGTTTTAATCATAAACGTTACAAAAGTTTACATATAACCAAACCATGATGAGTTAAATCGCTCTACTAATTTATGGGAAGTGGCTATATTTAAGCTTTACCGTTCATATAAAAGAAGGCTTAATTGTAAAAAATAAATTTGTCAAATTTAACTTTTAACTATAGCTATGCGTCATTTTCAAGTGTCTCAAACTCTCAAGATGACCGTGCCTAATGAAGTAATCCCCATTGAGCACTACCTACGCCAACCTCAGCGACTAGTTCAAGCTATTACCAACCCCAGGCAAGTTCAACAGTTGAATCGGTCACACTTTCGCTTGCAGCTGAGACCTTTACAATTCATGATGTTTCGGCTTGAACCCATTGTCGATTTGCAAGTTTGGACACAACCTGAGGGAGTCCTTAAACTACGTTCTCTCAATTGTGAGATTCCAGGCATGGAGTTTCTTTCCCAGTCTTTTCGTTTAGAACTGGCTGGTAATCTTTCATCTCATCACCTCTTAACCACCACAGAGTTACAAGGAAAGGCTGATTTAAAGGTACAAGTTGATGTACCTCCCGCCCTCAAACTGATCCCCGAGGCAGTTCTGGAAAAGTCTGGTAAAGCTTTCCTCAATAGCATCTTGTTGACTATTAAATATCGTTTAGAACGGCAATTGGTACAGGATTACCGTCGTTGGGTTAAGGGTAACTCAACAGGATTAATGTCTCCTCTTGCTATACCACCAGAAGGAAGTCCAGCCAGCTAAAAAAAACCACATCATCTTCTCCAGAATCCAGTTGAGAAGAGATGGCTCGTATAACCAACCTCTATTATCAAAATGTATAACTCCGTTGACAGAAATAGCCCTTTTGACGAAAATATTCCTGAGCTAGACATGGCTTATCTACAGCAAATATTGCGACAGCAAGCTCAGCGCCGTCCTCTCTATGAGAATGTGGCAATTATTGGTTGTGGCTATGTGGGAACTGCTTTAGCATACCACTGGCAAGAACAGGGGCATTTTGTTACGGGCACAACCACTAGTCCAGAGCGTTTTGCATCACTTTCCCAAATCGCCTCCAATGTGGTGGTAATGAAAGGAAATGACTCCAAAGCAATGGAATCCCTTCTCCCAGAACAGGACACAGTGGTGGTAAGTGTTGCCCCTACTGGTGATAGCTTTGCGGGTCAAGATGTTTACTTTACTACTTACCTCTCAACAGCCAAAAATCTAGTCAAGGCCTTGAAGCAAACTCCCAGAGTGAAGCAAATCATTTATCTAAGTAGCTGCTCTGTCTATGGAAACCGTGAGGGAAACTGGGTTGATGAGACCTCCCCTGTCGCTCCCTCAGATTTAAGAAGCCAGGTACTTTGTGAGGCAGAGAAAATATTGTTGCAAGCAAGCAGCGAGAACCAAAGAGTCTGTATTCTTCGCCTGGGTGGAATTTATGGTCCTGGTCGAGAGTTAATCAGGATGTTTGGTGATTTAGCTGGCATGACATTACCAGGAAAGGGCGATCGCTTTATTAATTGGATTCACCGCGATGATATCGTTGGGGCAATTGATTTTGCTCGATTAAACGAACTTGAGGGAATCTACAATCTAGTGGACGACAGTCGGCTTACAGTTAAAGAACAGGTCGAGTCCATTTTTTCCTATTACGGTTTGCCACCTGTGTATTGGGACTCCTCCAAACCTCTTCGCCGCAATAACCTTTTAGTGAGCAATCAAAAGCTTAAAGCTGCAGGCTATCAACTAGTTTACCCAAAGCTCTTTATTTGAAGAAGAGGTCACCAAGCTTGGCAAAAATCACCTGAAATTGCTACCTGTAAAACCCTATTCTTAAGCAAATTTAATATTAAGTTACCTTAGTTTACATAAGGCTTTAAAATAAAGAGAAAAAATCTCATGTTTCTTAGCAACGAAAAACTCTCTTACTCTAATATTTTTGCTGCTGTTCCCAAGGCGGTGGAGGCAATCCAGAGTCTATCCATCGATGATCAATTGGGACTTTTGTGGGTTCTTTACCAAAATATGGGAAGTTTAGTGACTCCAGCGCCTCCCGGTGCAACTGAACGGGTAAAGCTAGCTGGAGGTTTAATTTATGAAGTAGCTAACCTACCCCATGAAAAGCAGTTGCAATTGATGCGGGACTTGGTAGCGGGGGTAAATAATTCTCTGACTCGGTCTTATGGACTTCTTAGCAGCAACAATAAACTGGCTTTCTGGTATCAATTAGCGCAGTGGATGAGTTCTGGAAAAGTCATTTCCACTCCCGAAAACTATCAACTTTCTGCGCCAGCTACTGGGGTCTTGAAGAAGGTTATGGAATTGGAGTTTAATCAGCAAATAGCTGTTCTACGCCTCATTGTCGGGAATATGGGTATTAATCCATTAACAGCTTAAAGGATACTGTTGACACTTTTTTCAGGAAGCAATCAATTAAAGGTAGTCATGGATAACAATAACCCCAAAAATTTTCAAATTTGTTCGGTTTGCGGTGTTTCTATTACTGAAGAAGGACAAGTTAACTTTTCTACTGGAAATCCAGGAACTCGTGCTCGACTCTACGCTAGGGTCTGCAATTATGTACAAAAACCTGGATGTATCAACCAAGAATCGGAACTTCGAGGTGAAATCACCCGTGAAGATAGCTTTGAATCGGGTGAGGATTTGCTGATGCCTTTTTTATCATCACTGGAGTAATCAACTAGGCAAACTCAATGAAGCCCGGGAGCAACGTGAAAAAGTGAGGTACTAAAATCTAATTATTTTTTGGATACCCCTTAGAGCGTTGTTCTCGTCCAGGTGGTCATAGAGGAATTTATCAGTACGTTTAATTGTATTAAATTAAATATAAAGTAATGAAGATATCCAACTTAGACAACCAAACCATTGATCGTATTGTTGAAATGGCCTGGGAGGATAGAACACCATTCGAGGCGATCGAGGCTCAGTTTGGGCTCCAGGAAAAACACGTGATTACATTAATGCGAGGTTCTGTGAGTGTCTCAAGCTTTAAAATGTGGCGCAAGCGAGTCACTACACGTAACACCAAACATCTCCGGAAAAGAGGTTTTACTGCAGGTCGCTTCAAATCGAAAAACCAAAAGAATTAAGTTAGCAATGAAGATTTATTATAGGCTACCAAGATGAAAATTAATTACAGGATATGATTTTTGCTTGACGCATTATCTGTAGCTTGAAGTAGCTTGAATTTAGGAAATTGGTATAAGTTACCAGGTTTGAACCCTGGTAACTAGTAAATATTTATTTGCAGAGTATAAATTAAACTTTCAACTTCCAAAATTTACAATTTCGTTCCACAATCCGGACAGAAATTGTTATTAGGTGCATTTTTAGCACCACAGTTACCACAAACAACTGGTTCTGTTGCTTTTTTGGGCGCTTGTTTAGGTAAACCAATCATTTGGGCATTGTTCTTCCCAGGAGCGATCATTGGGTAACAGTTTTCATCTTTAGTAACCCGAACATCTACCACAATGGGACCATTATAAGCCAGCATTTCGGTAATTCCATCTTTAAGTTGCTCCCGAGTTTCGATTACCATACCCCTCATACCATAGGCTTTAGTAAGGAAATCCACATCTGGCATTCCTACTTCCATGTTGGAATTGGAGTAGCGTTCGCCATAAAAGGCTTGCTGCCATTGGCGTACCATACCTTGCCAGCCATTATTAATAATTACTGTCTTGACATTAATTCCGTACTGAGATAAAGTTCCCAGTTCTTGTAAATTCATTTGGAAGCTAGCGTCACCACTGATACAAATAACTTCTTCATGGGGGAATGCAACCTTTGCCCCCATAGCAGCTGGGACACCAAAGCCCATTGTTCCCAAACCAGCACTGGAAATCCAGCGACGAGGACCATTATTTAAAAATTGGGCAGCCCACATTTGATGTTGACCGACATCTGTAGTGTAGATTGCATCGGGTGCTTGGCGACCAATTTCGACAATTACTTCTTGGGGTGAAATAGTATCGGGATATTGGGGTGCGATCAGGGGATATTCTACTTTCCAACGATTAATTAAGTTTAACCATTCCTGTGTTTGGCTTGCCGTACTATCGATCCCCATTTCCTGACAGCGAGACAATAATTCTGTCAAAACTGTTCGTACATCGCCAACGATTGGTACTTCGGGAGTACGATTTTTACCAACTTCTGCTGGGTCGATATCCACATGAATAACTTTAGCATGAGAAGCAAATTCATCTAATTTGCCAGTTACCCGATCGTCAAATCTCGCCCCCAAGCAAATCAACAAGTCACAGTCAGTAACTGCAAAGTTAGCGTATGCTGTACCGTGCATTCCTAACATACCTAAGGATAGGGGATGATTTTCATCAAACGCACCAATACCCATCAACGTAGTGGTAGTAGGTATGTTGAACAATTCAGCTAATTCTTTGATCTGCTTATGAGCGCTCGATACAATTGCACCACCTCCCACATACATGAGTGGACGACGACTGACACAAATTAAGTCGATCGCAGCATTAATCTGTCTTGGATTTCCCCTGATTGTTGGACGATAACCTGGTAATTTAACTGAGCCTGGTGCTACCGGTATGTAGTCAAATTCTTCTAAAGCTACATCCTTAGGTACATCAATTAAGACAGGTCCCGGACGTCCAGTACTAGCCAGATAAAAAGCTTCTGCCACAATTCGCGCCATATCCCTGGGATCGCGCACTACATAAGAGTGCTTGACAATAGGCAAGGTAATACCATATATGTCTGTTTCTTGGAAAGCATCTGTGCCAATTGCTGCCCTAGTTACCTGACCTGTAACTACAACCATTGGTACCGAGTCCATGTAGGCAGTAGCAATACCGGTAACTAAATTCGTAGCACCCGGACCAGAAGTACCAAAACATACTCCGACTTTACCAGTTGCACGAGCATAACCATCAGCAGCATGGGATGCTCCTTGTTCGTGTCTGACTAAAATATGCTTAATTTCAGTGTCAGTGGATTGGACTTTATAAAGGTCATCATAGATGGGCAAAATTGCACCACCAGGATAACCAAAAATAAATTCAACACCATGATTTTTTAGACTATCTAAAAGCGCAAAACCACCAGAAACGCGTCTGGTAATTTTATCTTGAGAGCAATTACTTTTATTTACTTGTTCAGTTGCTGGACTGCGGGAATAGGAAACTTTGGTAGAAACGCCTTTTGAAAGCACTGGCAAACCTCAGAACTTAGCTTACTTTATTATT
>JASJCX010000175.1 GCA_030065255.1 Calothrix sp. MO_167.B42
TCATTTATTTCCAGGTTAAATGGGCGTCCCATTGTTCACTTTTGCTTTTTTATTCTTTCATTATTTATTCTACAACGGTTATATGCAAGCTCATATAGAATTGGTATTAAGCTTTCTAGGGATAGTAAATCCATATGGTTTGTTGGTTCATCTAGCAATAGCAAATTTGGTTCTTGAGATAAACCAATAGCCAAAAATAATTTTGTGAGTTCTCCTCCACTTAAGTTGTTCAGTTGTAGGGATAAATCAAGGGAAGTACTAAATTTTGTCTCTAAAATATCCTCAATCTTCCACCACTCATCACAAATAGAATTCAAAAAATTAAATACTGTATCTGCTTTGATTGACTCTTGGATAGTGCTAATTTGCGGCAAGTAGTAAATAATACCATTCCTTGTAACTGAGCCTGTTGTGGGGGAGATTTGACCTGCGAGAATTTTCAGTAAAGTAGACTTACCAACGCCGTTGCGTCCTACCAAAGCAATGCGATGATGATCTTCTATACTTAGATGTACTTTTGCAAATAAAGTTCTATCTACGCTGATTTCATAGCCTAAATTTTCAGCTAGTAATATTGATTTTTTATGCATTTTCAAGCCTCAAATAGAAGTAGTAGCGCCCAGTGACTTTGCCAATTCATAAAAAAGTGACTGTAAAGAATGGTCAACTCACAGAGTTTTTAGGTTTTTTCTCTTGTCTAGCCGTTGCTACTCTGACAACGGTTGTGAGATTACTACTTCATTTGAGTTATATCGTTCGAGATGTATGAAGATTGCTTTAATTGCAGTTTAGCACAATAGAATTTGGTAATAATTTTTAAGGAGTGAGGGTGAAGAAAGTTTACCTGTTAGATACTGATGGAAGTTTATTTCCTTGAAAACTTGTCTAATTTTTGCCTTTATTGAATAAGCTTTTATTGATTTAAAGACAGGTGCACCAAACACAATTTTCGTAGAGATGACTCAGCGAGCTTCTTTTAACCTTACTTATTTACTTAAAAATTGCTGTAAATTTCTATGTTTATGGAATTTCCCCAATATTGAAACCTAAAACTGCATAAGTTAATTTTACTCGCATCAATAAAAAATATAGAAACATTACTCATTTATGCTGAACTCCTGTTTCGTAAATAGGTTAATGCTTCATTGTCACAATAATTTATCAACAATTTATCAACAATTTATCAACGCATAAACCTTAATCAATTACAGGTACTAATGGATTTGCGCTTTGACATTACCATAACAAACTTGATATGTGAGGTGTTGTCGTGGTTTTGAACCTATTAGTAAATTCTGGAGAGTCAATTAAGACATCCATCCCTTGGTGTTCCTGATGTTCAAGAAAAACATTTTCTTTAAATGGGATATCACAGCTCGTTATTTTACGCCTAAGTTCCATGTATAGGTCGATTTTGCTTACCACTATTAAAAATCATGAGTATAGTGGTGATTTTAAATATTAGCTTCATTCAAATCTTAGGATTCAGAAGAGATTTTGTCTTATGGGAATTAACGATGGATTGCTTGGATATTGGCAATTTGATGAGAGAGAAGGTTCTACTATTTTAGATCGCTCTGGTAATTCCAATCATGGCTTGATAATCAATGGTACTCGCACCGAAGGTAAATATGGACAAGCTTTAGCATTGACAGGGAACGATAATTCCCATGTAAGTATTCCTGGTTCTACAAGTTTGAACAGCTTCACCGATCAGATTACTGTAACGGCTTGGGTTTTTCCCAATGTACCTCCAGAGGGTTTTAAAGTTGTTGTCTCTCGACAAGTTGGTACTCTCTTACATCCAGATCAGTTTTATTTGGGTTTCGGTCCAGAAAATGGAGCCATGCACTATAAATGGCATCTCGGCACCAATGATAGTGGTAACCTCCTGGAAGGTGATATTTACAGCGGTATTCCGGAAGACAATCGCTGGATACACATGGCTGGAACCTACGATGGTCGTATAATGCGTCTTTATATTGATGGTGTCGAAATTGATAACCACAATCTGAGCGGTAATATCCGGGTAGACGATAATCCGGTCACCATTGGCGGAGAAGAAAATGGACCCACACCCGAAGTTGTAGATGGGGAGTTTGAAGGATTAATTGATGAGGTTCGTATATACAACCGTGTCTTGAGTGCAACTGAAATAAATTCCATTTTTGAACTGGATGCCGATTAATTTCAGTTTGTTTGTGCATTCCTCCTCAAGGTTACCAATTTCCTAAACCATATTTCAGGATTTATTCAATGATTATTATTGAATTAGTGACGATCGCTCATATTCCCCCTTTTGCTGAAGTCACTTTGCGCACTAATCTAGATAACTGGGCAGATACGGATATTGAGGGCAGCTATCAAAACGATCGCTGGGTCTTTGAACTGAGCGATCCCAAATATTTGGTTGGTTTTGAGTGTAAATTTGCACTCAACCGAGCGATTTGGTCCAATGGTGATAATTTCGCCATCCCAGGAGTTGATGATCGAAGTTACTCGTTTTATCTGGATGAATTTGACTTTGGCTTACCCACCGAACCGGTCATAGAGTTAGGTCAAACCCAAACCAAGCTGTTTGATGTTACTCGCCCGATTCCTGACGATCAGGTCTATGATGTAATTGTAATCGGCTCAGGTATGGCTGGTGGTGTACTGGCAGATCGGTTGGCTGACAATGGTATTAATACTTTAGTTCTAGAGGCTGGAGGCGTCCCACTAGAAACTCACATTGCCAACTTGCCCCGCCCTCATTTCCCTGGTGAATTTCGTAAGCATGTTTGGGAGCGTTGGTACCAGTATCGGGTCATCAATTACGATCTACCTATAGATGGAAGTCCAAATGACTATACCGATGGGGCTCAAGGCTTTAATTTGGGTGGTAGATCGGTATTTTGGGGTGGTTTTATCCCCCGCATGAGTTCCTGGGAAATGGATTTTTGGCCCAAAAATCTGAAATGGGATTTGGAGGATCGCTACTATCAACTTGCAGAAGACTTGATGGGAAGATCCACCGCACCAGTGACTTACTATACACGGGAAATTCATCGCCTTCTGCGAGAGCAGCTTCCTGACTATAGTCATTTTGATGCACCGGTAGCAGTCAGACAAAATGATGTTGGTGCGAATACGATCGCCACTGGCATGTTTTCTACGGCAGACCTCCTCCTAGAATCAGCCCGCACTTTCCGTAGCTTCGTCGGTTCAGAGAATCTCACTATACTTACTCATCATCAGGCTATCCGCATTGAACCTGGGGAACCGTGTCAAGTCATTGCTGAGGATATTGTGGCTAAGCAAGAGCGGCGATTTACAGCCCGGTATGTGGTTCTCTCTTGTGGTTGTTTGGAGAGTGCGCGCCTTGCAGCACGAAGTAACCTCGGAAATGACTTGGTTGGTCAAGGGGTCACCGATCACCCCATTGCCTTTACCCATTTTTCTATTCCGCCCACATCGCCCTATTATGATCGCTTCGGGTCTGTAAAGGTAGTCTGCCAACCAATGGAACCCCGACCTGGAGAACCACAAACCCGAGATCCCTTCAATGTATTGCTGGAACTGGGTGCAGACTTCAATCAAGGACGATATCTGGATGAGGATATTTTCCAGGAAGCTGCGAGGAAACGGGATATGCTCTGTGAAATTGTCTTTTTAAGCAATACAGAATTACGTTTAGATAATCAACTGGAGTTTGATGAGAACAACGCCTTTCGACCGATCACCAAAATTCAGAATCCTGGACTTCCTGCAAGTGTTAGGGCTCGGGTTGAGGAGATTACAAACAATATTTTAACTGCTCTGGGGGGTGAACGCCTCAATCAAGGTTTCGGCGATGGTGGGGTCGGTGGAGTTGCTCACGAAGTTGGTTCCCTGCGAATGGAGGTAAGAGATAGCAATAACATTGATAATGGTAGCCAGCAAGTATTAGCAGGAGTGGTTGATGAAAACGGAAAATTTCTCGAACAAGAATTTATTTATGCCTGCGATATGTCCATATTCCCAACTTCTCCAGCCGCAAATCCTAGTCTTACCGCTGTGGCTCTGGCAATTCGTCTGGGCGATCGCCTAATTCAACTTTTGAATTCCCCTTAAAATCAAGATGCGCTTTTTTTAGTAATTTAGGAATAACAAAATGGTTAGTAGCATTTCAGCCCCTCAAGTCAGCGTCCATAATGGTATGGGTAGTATTGTTTTCATTGGTGGTACTGCATTTCGGGTTTGGGCACCTTTTGCCAGTCGGGTTCAGGTCGCTTTTTATAATGACCCCAACCAAAGTAATGAAAATCCTACTCGCCTAGTCGGTTTGGCGTCAGAAAATAATGGCTATTGGTCCACAGATATAGATGGTATTTCTCCCGATCAACTGTATTGCTATCAAATTACTAATCCTGGCATAAGTGCTCCCTTTTATAAAATTGATCCCTATGCCAAACAAGTAACTAATTCCGTCGGCAAAGGTATTGTCCGTGAATCGGACTTTCCTTGGACAGATGCTGATTTTAGGATGCCAGACTACAATTCTCTGGTTATATACGAGCTTCATTTAGGAACATTTGATGACGATCCTGGAGATCGTCCTGGGAATTTAGCAAGAGCAACTTCCAGACTCGATCATTTACTTGAACTTGGTATCAATTGTATTCATGTGATGCCACCCAATGAATTCGCCGCTGATTTTTCCTGGGGGTATAATGTTGCCCTTCCCTTTGCAATTGAAGAAGCCTATGGCGGGATTATTGAGTTCAAAAAGTTTGTCGATCGCGCACATAGTCTAGGAATTGCCGTTATCACAGACTGCTTATTTAATCACTTTGGTCCTAGTGATTTAGATGCTTCTTTAAGGCGTTTTGATGGCTGGCCTGAAGATGGACGACATAATGGTATTTATTTCTATACTGACGATAGAGGGGAAACTCAATGGGGACCTAGACCGGATTTTGGCCGTATTGAAGTTCGCCAATTTATCCGTGACAATGTCATGTTTCTGTTAGGTGAATGTCATTGTGATGGCTTAAGAATTGACAGTACTAGTAATGTTTGGGGATTTAATAACGGTCAAGGTTGGAACAGCGATGGATATAACTTGCTACGTTGGATTAGTGACGAGAAAAACTTTTTTCATCGCTACCCCAGACAGAAGATATTAATTGCTGAAGACTGGCATAATGATGGCTGGGTTACTCGTCCAACCCCGCAAATGGGTGCAGGTATGGATGCAGAATGGCACTGGTTTGTTCACGAAGCAAGGAATGCCTTAGAGAATCCGAGTGATGGGTTTCGAGATATGGGAGGAGTTGCAAGAGCCCTTTATGCCCGTTTTAATGGGGATGCCTTTAAGCGGGTTATCTACAGTGAATCTCATGATGAATCTGGCAACAATGATGCCCTAGCGAGAAAGATCGATCCCACAAATCCTGAGTCTTGGTTTGCTAGAAAGCGTACAACTTTAGGAGCAGCTTTAGTTTTAACCGCACCAGGAATTCCCATGATATGGCAAGGTCAAGAAATATTCTCGATCAATAAATTTAGCGATCAAATTCCTCTTGACTGGTCTAGGAAAGATAGATTTAATGGAATTTTCCAACTCTATCAACGTCTGTGTCAGCTTCGACGAAATTGGGAGAATAATACTCGCGGTCTCAGAGGGCAGAACATCAACTGTCACCTTGTTGATAACCTCAATAAGGTAATTGCCTTTCACCGTTGGAATGAGGGAGGACCAGGAGATGATGTCATCGTTATCTTGAATTTTGCCGATCGCACTTGGGACTCTTATCGAGTAGGACTACCCCGTTGGGGGACTTGGTGGTGTCGTTTTTCTAGTGATTGGTCGGGCTATAGCAGTGATTTTGGCAATATAGGTGGATATCCAGTGAATGCGGAGTCAGCACCCAAGGATAATATGCCTCATAGCGCCGGTTTTTCTATTGGTCCATACAGTGCATTAATTTATTCTCAGTAAATAGAACTAGACCTAGGCTGTTAATTCTGTGGGCTCTTTGTAGCATAAAAGTTACACATGTTACGTGTTGTGAAAAAAGATAAAATCTAATGCAACATCTTTGACATGACTTGTTCCTTGTCTCTGGCAAGGAACAGCTTATTGGAGGCTCCGTCTACGGTATAATTAATAGGAAAATATAGCTTCAAATGCTTGCTATGTAAAGGTTTCATATTCCCAAAATCGAGTAATTGCAGCAAGAGAAAATATTGCAGCCTTTAAGTAGCTCCTGCAAAATCAGGAATTGTAATTATTGCGAGTAAACGCCAAGACTAATATACAGCTTCTATTTTGGTGATTATTGAGACGTTGAATTGCAGTGCCACGCTGAGGTTAAATGTACGCGGTTTCCAACCTAACAAGGAGTTTTTAGATGACGAACTTTTCCTGGACTAAACAATGGTATCCAGTAGCTCCCATAAACTATCTGGAACCCTCTCATTTGACCCCGATCGCTTTGCTGGGAAAAAAGCTGGTAATTTGGAGAGACAAATATCAAAAATGGATAGTAATGGATGATACTTGTCCCCATAAATTGGCGCAGTTATCTTTAGGAAAAATCGATGAAGATGGAAACCTAATGTGTCGTCATCATGGCTGGTGTTTTGATGGAACGGGAAAATGTACAAATATTCCCATGTTGAGCGGCGATGAAAAGGCTTTAGCAACTGCTTGTAATAGCGAAAAATCAGAAGTAACAACATATCCAACTCAAGTGCTGCAAGGATTACTTTGGGTATGGCTGGACGATAGTCCTACTGCTTGGAAAGATTGCACTTCAAAACAGCCCGCAGCGATCCCAGAGCATAAGCTCGATAGCTCTTCAAGAGATTGGTTTATGTTAGAGGTTCCTGTTGGTTATACTGTTTCGGTTGAGAGTAGTTTTGACCCTTCTCACGCTCAATTTTTACATGAAGGAATTGCTGGATTTTCTCCTCAAAGAGCTATCCCAATGCAACATTTTGAAGTCTTTGGAGAAATGTCTGCTGAAGATGGTTTTACTTTAAAGCATTCTGGTTACAATATTTTTAACAAAAATATGGATGCTACGCGGAAGTTTACTCCACCCTGTTCTAATACAACAATATACGAATATTCTAACGATACATCTGCTTTATTTCAGTTGTATTTTATCCCCACAAAACCAGGTTATTGTAAATATATTTCTAAATTTATTTTTGACAACGTACCACAAAAACGTAATTTCTTGTTTGAACTTCTACCAGAATATTTACAAACAGGCTTCAAACACTCATCTAGCTATAAATTAGGTAACCAAGATTTATCAATGATGCACTCCCAAGCTGTTAACGAATCTATAGGAGATAAAACTTGGCAAAAATCATATTTTATGCCTTCAAAAGCTGACATTGGGATTGTGACTTTTCGCAAATGGCTAGATGAATTTGCCGGGGGTAAACCTGCATGGCAGGGATTTACAGAAGTACCTTTTCAAGAGTTAAGTGACGAGAAATTATATGATCGCTGGCACAGACATACAAAGCATTGTCCTAGTTGCCGGCAATCTCTGGTTTTGATAGATAAGGTCAAAGATTTCTGTCAAAATTTGACAATGGCATTGGTAATCTTAGCATTGTTGTTAATCGCAATTAATCTACCTATAAAAATAGTTTTGATACCAGTTTTACTTGGCATACTGAGTTTAATTTTTTCTTATAAATTAGACTCGATTCGAGAAAGCTTTATTAGCAGTATTCCCAAAAAAGGTTTGCCTGTAGTTGAGTTATGGCAATCCCTAATTAAGTGAAATAACATTATTCATTACTCATTACTTATTTGGATAAAGCTTAGCTAAAAATTCCTCTGCCTCAATCTTATTAGTAATTTCTCCATCCAAGGTCGCTGATAACACATCATCGAGAATCTGCTTATATTTTGGTCCTGGCTTATAACCCAATTTTTTCAGATCGTTTCCATTCAGAATCGGCTGAATATTCATCAAAACTGTTGCATAATGCCAAATTTGCTGTCTAATTTTACGAGGACTTCGCAGAGCAATTAAAATCAGCATGGGCAGATCGTACTGCCGTAATAGTTTGACAAGTTGACTTGCTTGTTGACATTGGGGTAATTTATCTAGCACCCTTACTTGAACAGAACTTAAATTTTGCAAACGTTTGATGCTGTCATCTTGTAACTGCAGATTTTTTGCCACTAGATAGCGATATTCTGGCTCAAGGTAAGCAATCATTGCTTCTATACGCATTTGCCAGTGAGTAAATCTTTGTTGCTGGGGGTCAAAGCGTTGCAAACAACGTTCCATCAACCGTAATTGTCGTAAAAGTTCGTCATCTAATTTTAGTGTTGGATGAATGCACTGTAATGCTCCCAGTTCGCCCAGTAACTGTAAAGCTGCTTTCCAGTAAGAAGCTTGGAGAATATGTTTTAATTCAGCTTTGAGGCGAGTTTGCAGGGCTGGTGTTTTATGATTTTCCCTTGTTGTGCGATCGTAAACACCACTTTCAATGGCATAACGGATATATTCTTCGGTTTGGTATTCAATCGCAAAGCCTAGACGCACAGCAAAGCGCACAGCCCGATAAATACGGGTAGGGTCTTCAATGAAACTATTAACGTGTAAAACCCGAATTTGCTTGGCGTGTAAATCTAACAAACCGCCAAAGAAATCCATTAATTTACCCGCACGGGGTGGTGTAAGTCTCAACGCTAGAGCATTGATCGTAAAATCACGTCGATATAAATCTTGACGAATAGAACTAGCTTCTACTTCCGGATTTGCCGCAGGATAAGGATAAAATTCTGTTCTCGCAGTGGCAATATCCACCCACATCGAACCCAATTCTGGATCTTTTCGCCAGAGTAGAGCAGCAGTTTGAAAAGAACCATGAACTTCCAAACGAGTATTAGGGTAGATTTCTTGGAGTGCTTTTGCTAGTTCTACACCTGCACCCACATCAGCAGCATTGTGAAAACCATCCACCACCATATCAATATCTTGAATTAGCAAAGGTTCGTTGGGACTCGCCAGCAGTAAGTCACGCACTGCTCCTCCAACTAAATAAAGATGCCAGCCCCGTTGTTTTGCTTGCAATGATGCTTTGGTCAGAAATTCCCACAGGGGAGGTGCAAGGCGAGAACGTAGTTCCCCTAAAGTAGGTGAATAAACTTTCTCATCTTTGAAGTTAGTGCTTTCTCCCTCTCCCGTTCTTCCTTCAGATGCTTCTCTTTCTTGATGTAATTCCCGCAAAACATCAGTACGAGTGACAATCCCAACTAAGCGTTCCTTTTCCAAGACTGGTAAGCGCCCGATATCGTAAGTTACCATCAGGGATTCAATTTGAGGTAGTGTGGTATCTACCGTTATAGTCTTAAGATTTTTTGTCATATAACCCTTGACCGGTGCGTGGGAAAAACCGTGGTGTAGGGCAATATCTAAGTCACGCCGGGAAATAATTCCTACCAACTGTTTTTTCCCATTAACTACTGATAAACCCGAATGTCCGTAACGTAATAAAGTGCGATGGGCTTCTTCAATTGTCGTTTCTGGGAGAATAGTTCGAACCGGTGACGACATTAAATCTCTTGCAGTTGGGGGATGAGGAATAATTGCTCTTAATTCTTCTAATAGCTCCTTGAGTATTGCTTCAGGATCTGTGTTGCGCAAACTTAAAGAAGCAGCTTGAGCATGACCACCACCACCTAATTTCTGAAAAATATGATTGAGATTGCTGCCTTTGATTCGCGATCGCCCAATAACACTAAGACGATTATTACCATCTTGTCTAATATCATTTACCAAAATCAAGGCATCAATTTCCGTCAATTCTAATAACTCTGATGCCAAGGTGGATAATCCTGGCACAAAATTATTAGTTCTCAAGGTAACCCAAGCAATTTTATATCCGCGAATTTCTTGAGTTTGCAAATTATCCAACGCCACCGTTAACAGCTGTTGTAATTGTGGAGATAAGCCCGGTTCTGCATACTCAGCAACAACAGATAAACTTGCACCTTGCTCCATTAACCAAGCCAAAGCTAGAGCATCCCGCGATGTCGCCAAGTTATAAGTTAATGAACCAGTATCAGCATGGATACCCAAAGCCATCACTGTTGCTTCTGAAGGTGTCAGGGAAATTTGCTGTTGCTGCAATTGTTCCACAATTAACGTTGTTACTGCACCCACCCGCGAAATATAAGATTTGGTTGCAGGCAGATCTAATTTTTGTTCTAAGTGATGATCATACACAATCACTTCTTTAATGTTAGGTAAATCAAACCACTCAGCTGCTTTCCCTAGGCGATCGCGTTGTTGAGTATCCACTACAGCCAGAGTGCGTATTTTAGAGGGATTTACCGAACGTCTTTCAATTAGGGGATATTCATCCCGATGCAAAGCCAAAAATTCACGTACAGTTGGATGACTACCTCCTGGTAATACTATCTTGCTCCCAGGTAATAAAAGTCTAAGTCCAACTGCTGCTCCTAAAGCGTCAAAATCCGCTGTTGTATGACAGATAATTAAATCCATAATAGGTGGTAAACCGTATTAATATCCCCACTTGGCGATCGGGGGAAATATAAAGATATAGTAATGCAAATGATTTCTTCAATGCCCAATCCCCATTAGCGGATTGCACGCGTCTGACGACGTTAGCGCAGCAAGAGGCTTGC
>JASJCX010000176.1 GCA_030065255.1 Calothrix sp. MO_167.B42
GTTTGATTGTATTATCCCAACTGGCAGAAGCAATGGTCTCACCGTCTGGGCTAAAGGCGACGCTGTAGACGAAATATTCATGCCCTTTGAGGGTTTTGAGTAGTTGACCTTCTAAGTTCCACAGTTTGATGGTATTACCATTACTGGCAGAAGCAATGGTTCCACCGTCAGGGCTGAAGGCGACGCTTATGACATAATTTTTATGTCCTTTGAGGGTTTTGAGTAGTTGACCTTCTAAGTTCCACAGTTTGATGGTTTTGTCCCAACTAGCAGAAGCAATGGTCTGACCATCTGGGCTGAAGGCGACGCTTATGACCGCACCGTTATGCCCTTTGAGGGTTTGCAGCTCTTCACCTTCCTTGCTCCAGAGTTTGATAGTTTTGTCATCACTAGCAGAAGCAATGGTCTGACCATCTGGGCTGAAGGTGACGCTGTAGAGCCAAGATTTATGCCCTTTAAGGGTTTGAAGCTCTTCGCCTTGCTTGCTCCAGAATTTGATGGTTTTGTCATAACTAGCAGAAGCAATGGTCCCACCGTCTGGGCTGAAGGTGACGCTTATGACCCGATCATTATGACCCTGGAGAGTTTGAAGCTCTTTACCGTAATTGCTCCAGAGTTTGATGGTTTTGTCATTACCAGCAGAAACAATGGTCTGACCGTCCGGGCTGAAGGCGACGCTGTTGACTCGACCTTCATGCCCTTTGAAGGTTGTGAGTAGTTGACCTTCCTTGTTCCACCGTTTGATTGTATTATCCCAACTGGCAGAAGCAATGGTCTCACCGTCTGGGCTGAAGGCCACGCTTCTGACCGAATCTTCATGCCCTTTGATGGTTTTGAGTAGTTTACCTTCCTTGTTCCACAGTTTGATGATTCCGTCATCACTACCAGAAGCAATGATCCCACCGTCATGGTTGAAGGCAACGCTGCTGACGAAATCTTTATGTCCTTTGAGGGTTTTGAGTAGTTGACCTTCCTTGCTCCACAGTTTGATGGTTTTGTCAAGACTGGCAGAAGCAAGAGTCTTGCCATCAGGGCTGAAGGCGACGCTGTTGATCAAAGATTCATGCCCTTTGAGGGTTTTGAGTAGTTGACCTTCCTTGTTCCACAGTTTGATGTTTTTAATACTAGCAGAAGCAATGGTCTCACCATCTGGGCTGAAGACAAGGCTGTAGACGAAATATTTATGTCCTTTGATGGTTTTAAGTAGTTGACCTTCCTTGCTCCACAGTTTGATGATTCCGTCATCACTAGCAGAAGCAATGGTGTGGCCGTCAGGGCTGAAGGCGATGCTGTTAACCGAATATTTATGCTTATTCAGCCGATTGCTCTCTCTAAATCCTTCTCCATCAAGTGCATCATGCAAGGCTTTTGAAATTAAAATTTTAGTTTCGGGTACATCTTTTCTCAGTTTTTGAAATTCCCTCGCTACTCTAATAGTTTCAACTAGTCCATCAAATTTGATATTGTGCTGGGAGAGTAGGGATGAAAGGTTACTTGCAGAATTAAGTTGAGCTATCTGACCAATTTCAGCTTCTTTCTTCTGCCAGAAAGCCACCCAAGCCAAGCCAAAAGCAGCTACTAACCCCATACTAGTAGCAACAAGAAGAGCTTTTTGTCGCTGAAAATTTTTTTTCTGTTCAGCCAGCCTTACTTGGGCTAAATGCAGCATTTCTGCTTGTCGGCGTTTTTCTTTCTCTTCCATCACTTTAATGGCGCATCCAACCAAGTTTGGACACTGCGTAAATTATAACCACGTAATAGGCTGCATCATTATATAAGATCTTCAATACAATTGTAGTGGGAGCATCTTGCTCTCTATTTACTGTTATTATCTTTACAGAGGTTGCGATCGCTTTTTGTGGCATTAAACTCCAGATAATCCTTCACCTGACTACAAGCATCTTGCATAAGCTTGTCTAATTTTAAATCTGCTAAATTCCACAAAATCACCGTTTTGTCATCACTAGCTGAGGCTAAAGTCTTACCATCGGGACTAAAACTAACCCTAGTCACTGGTGCATTGTGACCATATATAGTTCTAATTCCTTCACCATCTTTGTTCCAAAGTTTCACAGTTTGGTCTTTACTACCAGAAGCAACGGTATTACCATCAGGACTAAAACTAACACTTAAAACATCACTATTATGACCTTTGAGGGTTGTGGGTGTGTCGTCGAATTTATCCCCTTTTTTGCTCCATAGTTTCACAGTATTATCATTACTAGCAGAAGCAATGGTATTTCCATCACGACTCCAAGCCACACTCGCTATTGCAGCTTTATGCCCAACGAGGGTTTGGAGTAACTTACCTTGCTTGTCCCAGAGTTTAATGGTATTGTCACTACTACCAGAAGCAATGGTATTGCCATTAGGACTCCAAGCTACGCTCCAAACTGTAGCTTTATGTCCTTGGAGGGTTTGGAGTAACTTACCCTGTTTGTTCCAAAGTTTGATGGTATTATCCGCACTACCAGAGACAATGATATTACCATCGGGACTCCAAGCAACACTCCAAATTGTAGCTTTATGACCGGGGATAGTTTTGGATTCTTTCCACTGGTTGTTCCAGAGTTTGATGGTATTATCCTTACTAGCAGAAGCAATGGTATTTCCATCAGGACTAAAGCTAACACTAGAAACTTCTTTCTTATGTTTCATGTCAGTGTGGATGAATTTCCATTTCCCTTCCTTTGTCCAGATTTTGATGGTGTTGTCCGCTCTCCCAGAAGCAATGATATTTCCGTCAGGGTTCCAGGCGACGCTCCACACTGGAGATTCTCGATCTCCCTTCAACTTTTGAAATTTCTTACCCGACTGATTCCAAAATTTAACAGTATTATCCTCACTACCAGTGGCAATTTTTTTGCCGTCAGGGCTAAATTTAATACTCTTGATTGCAGCATTATGACCTTTGAGGGTTTGGGAGATTTTAAATTCTTTCTCCTGCTTTTTCCAGAGTTTAACAGTCTTGTCAGCACTACCAGAAGCAATTATTTTCCCATCAGGACTCCAAGCTACGCTCCATACTATAGCATCATGGGCATTTTTGATGGTTTGGATCGGTTTCCCCTGAGTATCCCAGAGTCTCACAGTTTTATCAGAGTGGGCAGAAGCAATTGTTTTTCCGTCGGGACTAAAACTTACCCTATAAACTTTGTTACTATTTACATTTACCGATATGGTTTTAATTTCTTTACCATTTTTAACATTCCAAAGTTTAATTGTACCATCTTCACTTCCTGTAGCAATAGTTTTGCCATCCTTGCTAAAGCTGACGCTCCTGACCGATTTTTTATGACCTTTGAAAGTTTTCAGGAGTTTACCCCCAGTATCCCAGAGTTTAACAGTCTTATCCTTACTCCCAGAAGCAATCATTTTTCCGTCAGGACTCCAAGCTACGCTCCAAACTAAATCATTATGCCCTCTGAGGGTTTTGGGTTGTTCTGTGTAATTCCTCCAGAGTTTAACAGTATTATCATCACTAGCAAAGGCAATAGTTTTCCCGTCAGGACTAAAACTAATGCTATAGACTTCATTATCTTTACCCGCTTGTATGGGAGGTAAATTTTTCCGATCCTTAACATGCCAAAATCTGATTGTAGTATCTCCACTGGCTGTGGCAATTATCTGATTGTCAGGACTCCAAGCTACATCAAAGACTGTACCTTCATGTTTTGTGAAGCGATTGTGTTCTCTGAAATCATCTCCATAAACAGTTGCTTGCAAAGCTGTTAAAATTAAATTTCTAGTTTCTGGTTGTGTATCTGTTCCCAGTTCTTGTACTTGTCTCCCGGCGCTAATAGTTCCCATCAGAGCATCAAATTTAAGATTTGCTTGGGAAAGTAGCAATGAAAATTTACTTGCATAATTAAGTTGATCTTCCTGAGCTTGTTCGGCCTTTTCCTCAGCATATTTAGCCACCCCAGCCAAGGCAACAGTAACTACTAATCCAATACTAGTAGCAACAAGAAAGAATTTTTGTCGCCGAGCATTTTTTTTCTGTTCTGCAAGTCTTGCTTCGGCTTCCTTTGTCTTCTCTTCTTGTAAATGCAGCATTTGTGCTTGTCGGCGTTTTTCTTCTTCTTCCACCGCTTTAATGGCGTTTTGACTTGCTTGAATAAACGCATTCTGAAGAGGAGTTGCAGCAGGTTTTTTCTTTTGTTGCTCCGTTTGCTCCAACCAGTTTTGAGCAATCAAAAATTCACTACCCCGCAACAACAAGTCATTACTTTTATCTTTATACTCCCATTCCAAGGCTCGCTGGGACCATTTGGTATGACTGCGGACATGTTCTCTATCAGTATCTAGGGTTCTGACTAATTGATTCAAATTGGCATTGAAATCCCCTTCATTCTTGTTAAAATCAATCCATTGCACCTTTGCCAAATCTGGATGCAAATCATTGGTGTTTACTTCGCGATGGAGTAGGGTAACAAAGCGTTTATTCAAAGAAGCAGCATATTCTACTTCATCCTTACAATAAGGGGAATTTACCGACCGTGGTGAGAGAATAAATAGAAAGTTATCACTGGCTTTAATTCCTCGATCGATTTCCTGCTTAAAATCACTCCCCGAAGCAATACTTTCCTGATCGAACCAAGTCGTTTTTCCCTGTATTTGTAAGCTATCATTTATCTTTCTCGCCAAGTCTGAGTCCGCCCGAGAATAGGAAATAAACACATCCAAGGACTCTAAGGTTGGTTGTCGCAGACTTTCAGTAATGAATTCTGACTGTAACTGGGTGGGGGGATGTTGCGTCCTTTTCTGTGCCATATCCAACCAAGTTTGGGCACTGCGTAAATTATACCCCCGCAGCAGAATACTAGGATTATTTTGTTGCTCTTGCCACTTGAGGGCTTTAGTTAAGAGAATTTTATGCTCGCTGTAATAAGCTGCATCCTGATATAAAATGTTCAATAATTGGCTTTCATCGGTGAAGTAATTGTCTTCCTGGAGATTATCCGTGAGGTCAATATACTGCAAATCTTTCAGTATTGGTGGTACCTGCGTTGGGTCAGTTGTTCGCACCAATATGGGGATAATCCGCTTGTTGTATGATAAAGCTAAGTCTAATTCTTGCTGACAATAGGTAGAGTTGATTGAGTCAGGGGAAAGCAAATAAACCAAATTATCTGCTTGTTCAATCCCCCGGTTAATCGCTGACTGAAATGCTTCCCCGGTTTTAATATCTGTCAGATTCGTCCAAACCGTAATCCCTTCTCGCCTCAAACTCTTGCGAACTTTCTCCATTGTCGCCCTATCCTCATCAGCATAGGACAGAAACACCTGGGTCATCAAGTTATTGCCATTCTTGATACTTTCGGTGATGTATTCGCAATGCAAATCCGTAGGTAAACAAGGTGCTTGTTCATCTTCAAAGCGTATTTTTAGCCAAGCTTGTGCTTGTTGTTTCTCTTCCCCAGTTAATAAATACCTCGTTTGCTTTTGATTCCTCTCCCACTCCAAGGCTTTGGTTAAAAGATTAGTATGATTTTCTACGTAATCACTATGATGTTTTAATAATGCAATTAATCCCGCCAAAGATTTATCAAAATCATCAATTCCCTCGCGAAAATACACCCAATTAATTTTACCAATGGTTGGGTGCATATTTTTAAAAGAGGTATGTTTCCCTTCAGATTTATATGCTTCCCACTCACAATCCGTCCCATTCGGGTTTCTTTCTTGCCAAGTTTCCTTACTGATTGACTCAACATGTAATAAAGGAATAATCCGTTTATTACGTTTAATTGCTAACTCAATTTCTTTGCCACAATAAGGCGAATTGATTGAATGGGGACTAATGAGAAACAGGAAATGACATGACTTTTCAATACCATCATCAATTTGATTCTGGAAATCTACCCCTAGGGGGATGTCATTGAAGTCAAACCACACATGGAATCCTTGTTGGTCTAAGCAACCTTGAAGTTTTGTGGCAAAGGCTTTACTATCAGCTCTTCCGTAGGAGATGAAGGCATCAAAAAATTGTGTCATTACCTGGGCTTGGCTTGTTTACTCAATTACAATTGAAGAATAATTAACGGGAGTACCCTAAATTTTCATCAGTAGTTTTACGGTGTTGAAATCACCGACTTCTTACAGGATAACACTGAAAAATCAGGGGTGATACCCCTCACGATGACCAAAATCCCAACCTCACCATAGAATAGTGCAGCTACTCCCTATTTCTCTCTTGTGATCTCTGTGTCCTCTGTGCCTAGAGCGGTTTTTTACCAATTAACTCACTGTCGTCAGGGAAGATGGTGAGTGCAAAAAATTACTAAAGTGTTCCAGGTTTACTTTTTTCGCAATGGCTTTGCCGATGCGCTCAAATTTATCCATATGTTTGACTGAATCCATGTGCTGGACATCTTCTACTTTGATATCCTCTAATCCACCCAAGTTATCCAATCCCTGACGGGTTAGTTCAACGTCATAGCGCAAATAGGTGAAAAGCTTTGATTCCAGAGGTCCCTTGCTTCCTATGAGATCCCCTACTTCCCCATCAATCACATTCCCTGATAAGCACTTACCAAAAATACGACACAGCAAATCTTGTTCATTCTGACTCGCAAACATTAGTGCGCCGGGAATACTCTGAGCATTGTATAAAGTATTCATTTGGGAAGCTTTCAGTTCTGGATTGATTTTAGGGGTCATACCAGTACCAACCGATACCAAAAGCATTGTATCCTCACCTGTAGGCCAGTTCAGTTGGTAAGGGTCAGCAGTAGCCATGAGAAAGAGTTGAAAAGCCGGGTTATTATAGGGAGTTATTCCCCCATCGACGAAGATAAACTTATTGTCACCCAACTGAACCTCCTCTGGTGGAAAGAAGGTGGGAGCGGCCGTACTGGCTCGAACGAGTTGCCAAAGGGGAAGGTTCAAGTTAGAGTCAGGATTGCTTGGATTATTGAACTTGGCATAGGGGTTATTGGAGAGTGGCCAAGGGGAATCTGTGGACGCATTACGCATTACCAGCATCAGCAGAGTTTTCAACTCCTCACTACCAAAAGTAGTGTTTTCTCCAAATACCTGCTTAAGTTCATTGGAGAGGTTTTTATCTCCATATTTATGGATGGCTAATCTAGTGATTGCGAGGATAAATGCTTTGTCAAACATTTTTTCGCCACTTTTCTGATAAAAGCTCTTAATTTCCGCTATGGACATACCCTTGGAAATAGCTGTGGCGATTATTCCACCGGTACTTGTACCTGCAACATAATCAAAGTAATCGGCTAGAACAAACTCTTCGTCAGCCCCCAAGGCTTTTCGTAAAGTAGCTTCAATTTCAGCTAACACCTCAAGAGTAATCATCCCTCGAATACCGCCACCATCCAGAGCCAGCAGTTTATAAGGTCCAGTTTTTTTATTCGCCTTATCATAAATAGACATATCAAACCCCTTTTTGTTTGTGAGATAAATTTCCAGAACGCTCAATTTTTTCCAGCATTTCTTTAATGAATCGAGTCAAGCTATCAACACTCTCTTTGAAATCAATGGCTTGTACCAGTCCGGAAGCAACTAACTCCTTGGCTCCCTCATCACTACCTTCACCAGCCAAGGCTGCTGTCAATGCATCAGCTAATCTTCCACTCCCAGCCACAGCCAGGACTGGCCGATTCGCCTTGAGATTCTCCAACACATCTTTCCTAGAAATCTCTCCACCATTAACTAAGATGGCAACCGATGGCGCTCCCTGGGACAATACAGTTGCAACCCCGGCCAACCAAGAGGATTCATCACCCCAGTTAGATCCGGGAATCAGCACAAAATGACTGTGGTTTGGTTCCAATGCTGCAACTTCTTCCGGGGGGATTTGATTGGGAAGAGCTACCTTTCCCACTGGAGTTACACCAATTAAGGAAAACGTAGCTGCTATTTGAGCACGGGCTTGGCCCATCATTTGCATCACACCACAATCCGTGCCACCATCCACAACAGAAGCACCTAGCTCTTCAACCACCGGAGCCAGCACATTGACAAATAATGATCGCAGACGGTTTAAATCGGCATCGCTCATTTTACCTGCACCACCCAAAATGACTAGAACGGGACGGGAACTGTGAAGTTCTAGTTCACCCATCGCACTGGACAAGTCCTTTGGGGATTCAACTCGAATGGTAGGTGCGGTTAATCCCTTGTCAATGGCAATTTTAAAGGGTTTTTCCATTTAAACTTGTATTGCTCTAAGTATTTACCCGAAAAAGATAATGTCACAAATCCAACCGGATTCCCATATAACTTATATACCACTATATTGAGGTCAAAAAAAAGACAATTTTTGGGATAAATTATTTTGGTTTATTAGTCTGTAATTTATTGTCGGGTCTGAAATAATAACAGCATCTAGGTTTCAAAGCGATGTGTTCAACCCCTCATTGCGATTGACCTACAGTATCATTTATTTCAAGATGGGAATGTGGGCTAAACCAGATTGCTGCAATTTAAGCTGTTAAGCGTCTAAATTGTATATAGGGCTTGCTGTTCGCGGAGCGTGCCGTTAGGCATAAAAGTCTTTTGGTGAGGATATGGAATAGGCAATAGGCAATAGTTCGGTGTCTCTTTAATCCCCACATCCCCGCGTCCCCGCGTCCCCGCGTCTCCACATCCCCACGTCCCCGTGTCCTTGTTTCAGCCAATGCCATAAATCAAGTACAGAAATTGCAGTTAAATTTTGTTAAGATAAGACACGATCCTTAAACCCCCTTCCCTAGCTTGGAGACTGTTGATGCTGCGATTAGAACATATCAATAAAATATACCCCACTGGTGAAGTTCTCAAAGATATCAACTGGGAAGTTAAACCAGGCGATCGCATCGGTTTAGTTGGTGTCAATGGAGCCGGTAAATCTACCCAACTGAAAATCGTGTCTGGGGAGATAGAACCAACTGCTGGAGAGATTATCCGCCCTGCAAGTTTACATATAGCTTACCTGAACCAAGAGTTTGAAGTAGATCCTTCCCGGACTGTAAGGGAAGAGTTTTGGACTGTATTTACAGAAACTAATCAAGTACAACAGTCCTTGGCTCAGGTACAGCGAGATTTGGAAAATGCTTCCCCAGAGGAATTGGATGAATTAATCCACAAGTTGGATCGGTTGCAAAGACAGTTTGAAGCTTTGGATGGGTATGGTTTAGAAGCACGGATTGGCAAAATTTTACCAGAAATGGGATTTGAACCGGAAGATGGCGATCGCCTGGTGAGTGCTTTTAGTGGCGGTTGGCAGATGCGGATGGGGTTGGGTAAAATCCTCCTCCAAGAACCCGATTTATTGCTATTAGACGAGCCGACAAACCATTTGGACTTAGAAACCATCGAATGGCTCGAAGGCTACCTGAAGGGCTTAAATACGCCGATGGTGATAGTTTCCCATGACCGGGAGTTTCTAGATCGGTTGTGTACCCAAATTGTGGAGACAGAGCGGGGCGTTTCTACCACTTATCTGGGTAACTATTCAGCATATCTGCAACAAAAGGCAGAAAACCAAGCTGCACAAATGAGTGCTTATGAACGTCAACAGAAGGAAATTGATAAGCAACAAGCATTTGTGGAAAGATTTCGTGCCAGTGCAACCCGCAGTACCCAAGCCAAGAGCCGGGAAAAGCAACTAGAAAAGATTGAACGCATTGATGCACCCACGGCCAATGTGAGAACCTTACAATTCCAGTTTCCCCCCGCACCCCGTAGTGGTAGGGAAGTGATCAAAATCAAAAACTTAACCCATGTATATGACGATAAGATCCTGTTTTTGGATGCCAGCCTGTTAATTGAAAGGGGCGATCGCATTGCCTTTTTAGGTCCCAATGGTGCTGGTAAATCAACTTTACTGCGGCTGATTATGGGCATGGAACCACCCACGGAAGGTAAAGTGAGTTTGGGGGAACATAATGTCCTTCCTGGCTATTTTGAACAAAACCAAGCTGAAGCATTAGATTTACAAAAAACCGTCATGGAAACCATCCATGATGAAGTTCCCGATTGGAAAAACGAAGAAGTACGCACACTTTTAGGTAAATTTTTATTCAGTGGCGATACTGTATTTAAACAGGTGATTGCTTTGAGTGGGGGAGAAAAGGCACGTTTAGCCTTAGCAAAAATGCTACTTACCCCTGCCAATTTATTAATTTTAGATGAGCCGACTAACCACTTGGATATCCCAGCCAAAGAAATGCTGGAGTCATCCATTCAAAACTACGATGGTACGGTACTAATCGTTTCCCACGACCGCTATTTTATCTCCCAAGTAGCTAATAAAATTGTGGAAATCCGCGATGGGGAATTTCGGGTTTATCTGGGCGACTACCACTATTATCTCGACAAAATTGCCGAAGAAAAAGAACAAGCCCGACTAGATGCGATCGCAGCAGAAAAGGCTGCGAAAAAGGCAGCTAAAGCCGCTAAAGCTGCAGCTAAGAAAAAATAGTTGCAACGATTCTGTCCTTACCTTAGCTTTTTGCTTAAGCAGAAATCTTTCCCTCTCCAAACTTGGGCAGAGGGATTTCCATTATCT
This sequence comes from Calothrix sp. MO_167.B42, assembly GCA_030065255.1. Lineage (GTDB taxonomy): Bacteria > Cyanobacteriota > Cyanobacteriia > Cyanobacteriales > Nostocaceae > Calothrix_A. Next base: position 10,517 of record JASJCX010000176.1, read on the forward strand.
TGGTGGCTTATTTATTTAAAGTAGGCGTGAATACCTCTACTGTATGCCCATTAAGATTTTCAGTAAAAATAGGCTGTGAACATTCAGAACGCAAAGCTTTCCAAAGTATTGCTTCTTCATAGTTTTCAAGTTCTGTAGGAATATAATCTAGAAGAGTTTTAGAGCAAACTACTATTAAACGCTTTTTAACCCTTGAAAATGCAACATTTGAGCGATT
>JASJCX010000177.1 GCA_030065255.1 Calothrix sp. MO_167.B42
GTCATTGCTCATCGTCTGAGTACGATTCGTCATGCAGACCGCATTTATGTTCTCGAAGCTGGTAGAGTAGTTCAGTCCGGTTCATTTGCCGAATTAATCGGGGAAGAGGGATTGTTTGCTCGCTTAGTTGCTAGACAGTTGGAATAAGCTGAAGACAGGACGGATAAAAGTTGAGTTGAACTAATAACTTGCACCAATATCGTGTAGCCCACATTCCCACCTTGAAATAAATTTCAAGGCTAACACTTCGACTTCGCTCAGTGTTAGCGATGAGCGTAGCCGAATCGCTAATAAACCAAGCAGGTTAAAACGCGCTGCAAGCCCTACCCAGTCTGATTTATCAGACTTTGTCTTTGAGCCTAGGAATTAATTCCTAGGCGGACATTTGGGGTTATGAGTTAACCCGAACTGAGGTTAATGTATGGTTGTTGCTGTCCCAGAAAAACATTCTTTGATTTTCAAACAGCATCTTTTGCTACCAAATTCCAAAGTGCATCAATACCACTGCCTACATATTCCATATCTTGGTGCTGGGAAATCCATTCAACTACAGCAGTAGTAATATGGCTACAGTTTTTACCCAATTTGCCCAAGACATAAGCAGCATCTTTACGCACACCAGAATGCCCATCCTTTAGTAGTTCTAACAGTGGCTCTACTACCTGGGGTGTGCCATTTCCCAATTTGCCCAAGACATAAGCAGCACCCCAACTTACACCGGAATGCCCATTCTTTAGTAGTTCTAACAGTGGCTCTACTACCTGGGGTGTGCTATTTCCCAAATTGCCCAAGGCATTAACAGCACCCCAACGTACATCAGAATCCTCATCCTCATCCTTTAGTATTTCTAACAGTGGTTCTACTACCTGAAGTGTCCCATTACCCAAATCACCCAAGGCAGAAACAGCACCCATACGCACAATAGAATGCCCATCCTTTAGTAGTTCTAACAGTGGCTCTACTACCTGGGGTGTGCTATTTCCCAAATTGCCCAAGGCAAAAGCAGCATCCCAACGCACACCAAAATCCTCATCCTTTAGTAGTTTTAGCAGTGGTTCTACTACCTGGAGTGTCCCATTACCCAATTTGCCCAAGGCAGAAGCAGCACCCATACGCACAATAGAATCCTCATCCTTTAGTAGTTCTAACAGTGGTTCTACTACCTGAGGTGTCCCATTACCCAATTTGCCCAAGGTATTAGCAGCACACCAACGCACATCAGAATCCTCATCCTCATCCTTTAGTAGTTCTAACAGTGGTTCTACTACCTGGAGTTGGAGTGTCCCATTACCCAATTTGCCCAAGGCAGAAGCAGCACCCATACGCACACTATAATCCTCAGCCTTTAGCTGTGCTAACAGTTGTTCTACTACCTTCTGTTTTTCTCCTAAAGCTATACGATATTCCTGCAACCGCACTTGCTCAATCCCTTCCCACGAATCTTGCAAAAGTTGCAGTGCTTCCGCTTCAAACCTACTTTCATTCAAACTGCAAATGCTCTTAAAAACCTGCGCGCGGATTTGTTCACCAACCTGCTCATCATCACTAATTTCCAAACTCACTAATTGCCGTAAAATATCCGTCACCAAAACATCATTAGCAACCTCTACATCTTCCGCCAAACAGCTAGCTGCAAAAAACAGATTCCGATGCAGCCATTGTTCATAAAGTGTAGGTTGCTCCAAGATATGCTTAATAGCCTTAGCCGCTTTTCTCGGCTTTTGCTGGGCAATTAACAACAGCAAAACCTCTCGCCAATGGGCATCACAAAGATATTGTTCAACATGCTCCAACACCACCTCAAACTCTTCATCTTCCTGACGGTAGCGGATATCCTCTGCTGCTAAATATTCTTGAAACGTCTTATGGACAAAAGCATAACAGTCTTGCCCTTGTTCATTTAACAAACCTGTGCGTTCCCGAATATGCTCTATAAACCGTTGTGCTTCCGATTTAGCTTGATGTCGCTGTAGGCGTTTTTGTTCGGCAATAAACTTGCTTAATTGCTTAATCAATTCATCCTTATCAATTAGTGTCCCTCCTTCTTTATCCCCCGTACCTCCTTGGGTATGAATCCAGTAAGCAAGCTGTTGCATCAAGCGGGGAATATCATCCCGATTCAGATATTCAAAAGGCAATTGATAACTCAGTTCCTTGCCTGCATCCCAATTAGTTAATAGGGTATTCATCGCCCGTTCATAAAGTTTGTAGCGTTGTCTGGGAAGATGCGCCTCATAACGATGAATTAGGGCAATAATTGTTAATAGCAGTGGGTTACGGGCTAGTTCTTGGATGCGCTTTTGTTCTGCTAAAGCTTTTTGTAAACTTTCTTGCCTTCTTGTTGCTTCTATGGGATCTTGAAAGCGGGTTTTATACCACTTTTGAGAAAATTCCTTGATTTTGTCATCATCAAATAACTGTAATTGATAGTGGGAAAATTCGTCTGTGCGAAAAAAGTCCCGGCGATACCCTGCTGGGCGGGAGGTAATTATGGTTCTATTGGATGGAAATTGCTTTAAAAAATTCTCAATGCGCTTGACAATTTCATATCGTCTTCCAGGTTTTGCTACCTCGTCCAAACCATCGAGTAAAATTAAGGCTTTACCATCTTCTAGCCAATATTCAAAGAATGATGATGGTAGGTGTTTTACCTGTAAATTACTAATGGCAAACTGGCGGATAAATTCTAAAATACTCAAACTATCTGCATATCTGACTAAATCCCGAATTCTAATGACAATGGGCAATAAATTCTCTTCAGTTTGTAAATCTGTCCTGCGTTGGATTTGATTCTGCGCTAATGTGACAGCAAAATAGCTGATCAAAGTTGTTTTACCAGAACCCGGTGCCCCCAGCAAAACGAATTTATCAGACTTACTTTCAGTCAATAATTCCTGTGCAGAAAACTTTCTACCCGTACCTGCTCCCAGCCTTCTCCATTGACGTTGTTCTTGTAATAATTCTGCTTGACGTTGATTAATATCTTGGGAATTTGCACCTGGTTCTATAAATACAAAATCCTCTAGAGAATTTGTCGATGCCATCTCCATCACATCAGGCATGACAAATATTTGTGGTAGGTGAATTCCCGTTTTATCTGTTTCCTGTCCTTCTACAGCTATGCCGGCAAACTTAACATCATCAAAGTAGTAAGATACTTGTTGGAGATAATCTGCTTGGGCAATTTTAATTTCTAAATAGGCGGTAGTTTTGACAAAATAAGTATCTATAAATTGTTTGAGCCAATTCTCAACGCTGTTTTGGGGGAATTGCCATTGATGGTTCTCTGCTTTGAGACTGTGCCAAATTTCAATTAATAAATCTAAGCTGGGAGATGTTTTATCTTGCAGGGGTTTTTGTAATTCTGACAGCACAGATGTATTTTGCAAAAAACCAGTTAAAACATCACATTGTTGCTTATCATCACAGTGATAAAACAATTGCTGTTCATAGGGCTGCTTTTCATCCCATTCCTGAGCAGCCATAACCCCGTTCTTTAAAGCTTTGGCAAAATCATCAGGATTGCAAGCACTATTAATTTTAGCAATTAGTGGTTTTGCTAGGGGAATTACTGCTTTGACAATAGCGCCGATAGTTCCTAAATCTAAAGGCATATTTCTACAAACAGGATTTTACGGCACCCTTCTCCTTGATAAGGAGAGGGGATGGGGGTGAGGTTTTATATTTAATTTGACTGGTGTTACTTACACAAGGGAGCGAATTCCCAATATACTCTGGCAAACCTCACTCTGCCTCACGGCACCCTTCTCCTTGATAAGGAGAGGGGATGGGGGTGAGGTTTTATATTTAATTTGACTGGTGTTAATTACACAAGTTATCAAATTCCCAATATACCCTGGAAAACCTCACCCTGTCCTGTCGGACATCCCTCTCCTTATTAAGGAGAGGGAAAGATTTTTGCAGTGCAAAAAGCGGTGGTGAGGTTAAATTATTACAGAAAGCATATTATTTAATCTACCTTACTTACCAAAAATCTCCCGGCTTTTCACGTAATTCAATATCATAAAAATTACGCAAGCGGGAGAATATAAATAAGTATAAATTACTCTTCTATACGTAGAAGCTTACGATAAAAAGTTTGAGAAAAATCCGTTGTCCGAGAGCGTTTATAACTTTCCATAATTTCGATTAAAAAAACCATAAACTCAAAACTCGCCATCATGACTTCATAACTGAGTTCCGCATTGCCATCAAATTGTAATCGGCAACGGGTTAAATCAGAAGGTAGTCTAGCAATATTCCAAGTCGCAACGAAGGGAATGCTATCACTACCCTCTATTTTGCGTTGTCCTTCAACCACACCTTTTTGATATAAGCTGATTGCATAGGGCAAAAAAGTACGTTTACTATTGGCAATATAGGGTGTATAAACATTCGCCTGTTGGGATGTGGCAGGTTGGAGCTTCTCAAACGACATAATTTATTTTTCTGATTAATTGACTATTTTAGAAATGGGAACAGTTATGCCTATTATTCCCAAGAGTATAGATTTACTCGCAATCTGTTAAAAATGACAATCAAAAAAATGGGATGCTCCCGCTATCGTTGGGTTACGCTATCGCTAACCCAACCTACAACAATTACGAATCTCAAGGTGGTTTTGGTTTATTTATAAAATTAATCCAAAATCCAAAATCTAAAATCTAAAATTGATTGACTCCTGGTGAACTACATTTAAAGATATGTTAAGTGAATATTTTAGTGGGTTAATATTATGGCTCCACTGGTGGCAAACTACTATCTGACATATCGCTGTAATGCTCGGTGTCATTTTTGTAATATTTGGGCGTTAGAACCAGGAAAAGAGGCTGATTTCGCAACTATCAAACATAATCTCCAAGATTTACGCCGTTTAGGAGTAAAATACATCGATTTTACTGGTGGTGAACCCTTGCTCAGAGATGATGTCGGGCAAGTATATACGGAGGCAAAACGCCAAGGTTTTTATACCAGTATGACAACGAATACAATCCTGTATCCGAAAAAAGCTGAGGAAATGAAAGGTCTAATTGACTTTTTGAATTTTTCCTTGGATGGAGCGGATGCGGATACCCATGATAAATCCCGGGGAACGCAAATTTTTGATACCTTGGTGGAATCAGTAGCGATCGCTAAATCTTTGGGAGAATACCCAGTCCTGAATCACACTGTGACTGCCCAAAACTACGAACGCTTGGCAGAATTAGGAGAATTGGGTCAAAAATTAGGGGTAAGGGTTTGGTTAAATCCCGCCTTTACAGCCCATGAAAATTACAATTCCAACAAGAATCCAACCCCAGATATGTTAGCAGCAATTGCAGCTGTTGCTAAGAAATATAACAATGTCGGTTACAATAAAGCTGCACTAGCATTTATTGAAGCCGGAGGCAATGACACCAAAAATCCTCGCTGCAAGGCGGTGGACGCGGTAATTGCCATATCTCCCAACGACGAACTGTTGTTACCTTGTTATCATTTTGCCCAAACCGGGGTTCCCATTAATGGCAAGCTCTACGAGCTATACCGAGAATCGGAAAAGGTGGAAGAATACCGCCAATCCCAAGGCAAACTAAGTGTATGTGAAGGTTGCACAGTTTGGTGTTATTTGATTCCCAGCTTCTTTATGGGTGTGGACAAATATTGGTGGTTGAATCAAGTTACCTATGCCAGCGAATTCCTGGCCCGAAAACGATTCTTACAACGAGCTTGACCCGCTCAATTCTCTGTTGTCAGACATTGATTTAACAGAGGATCTGGAGACGGAGGTGGAGGCAAATACTTTGTCTCTACCATCCCGGTTTCAAGGTCGTAGACGCAAGGCCGCTCTAGTTCTAACCATGGTTTGGAGCGGTACTATTGCCTTGAATTTACTTTCTTGGGGCTCCTTGTTTGTATTGGGGCTAACTACAATTATGGGTATTCATGCCTTGGTGATAGTTTTTGCTAAACCCAGGGACAAAATTTCCCAGATGCAAGGTAATTACCCCTATGTATCTGTGCTGGTGGCAGCAAAAAATGAGGAAGCTGTCATCAGCAATTTGGTGGAAAATCTTTGTAATTTAGAGTATCCAGATGGACAATATGAAGTCTGGATTGTTGATGATAATAGCAGCGATCGCACCCCCCAATTGCTGACAAAATTAGCAAAGGAATACGAACATCTGAAGGTGTTGCAGCGAACTTCGGAGGCTACTGGTGGTAAATCGGGGGCATTAAACCAGGTTTTACCCCTAACTAAAGGGGAAATTTTGGCGGTGTTTGATGCCGATGCCCAAGTTTCACCAGATATGTTGCAGCAAATAGTACCCATGTTTCAACGAAAAAAGGTGGGTGCCATCCAGGTACGCAAAGCCATTGCTAATGCTAAGTTCAATTTCTGGACTAGGGGACAAATGGCAGAAATGGCCGTTGATACCTATATGCAGCAACAGCGTACTGCCATTGGTGGCATTGGGGAATTGCGGGGTAATGGTCAATTCGTTCGTCGTCAAGCCTTATTAAGCTGTGGCGGATGGAATGAAGAAACCATTACTGATGATTTAGATTTAACTTTACGGCTGCATTTAAGTGATTGGGATATTGAATGCGCTTTATTCCCAGCAGTATATGAAGAAGGAGTAACCAGCGCCATCGCTCTTTGGCACCAACGTAGCCGTTGGGCTGAAGGAGGATATCAACGCTATTTAGATTACTGGGACTTAATTCTCCGCAACCGCATAGGAAGTAGGAAAACCTGGGATCTATTGATGTTCGCCATTACTATGTATATTCTGCCTACCGCAGCAGTTCCAGATTTAATCATGGCGATTATCAAGCACCGTTTACCCTTACTCAGTCCCATTAGTAGTTTGACTGTGATCATGTCCCTATCAGGGATGTTTAACGGTTTAAGGCGCATACGCCAAGATAGGGGTTTTCGTGTCTCTAACTATTTGGTAATCTTGCTGCAAACCTTGCGTGGTACTTTATACATGCTCCACTGGTTTGTGGTGATGAGTGCGACTACTGCCAGAATGTCAGTTAGACCAAAGCGATTGAAATGGGTGAAAACTGTACACCAAGGCAGTGAAAATGCTTAATGCGATCGCTTCTGTGGTTATCCAGAAAATGGTATATATTTCCAGTTGGTTAGCGGCTAACTGGAAATGTATACTGGTTTTCAACAGACGTTGACAGTTGACAGTTGACAGTTGACAGTTGACAGTTGGTAGTTAATGGTATTAAGGAAACTTACTCACTACTCATTACTCATTACTCATTACTCATTACTCATTACTCATTACTCATTACTCATTACTTCTCTTCACTCCCCCTGTCCCCTGCTAACGCTTCCATTGCTCTAACAAATAGTCATAAAACCAACCTTTATCCACCTCATCCATGGCATAGATTTTTCTACCACCAGATACTACCTTTGTATTTCCTTGACTAATACCACTAGTAATAATTTCCGTTTCCCATTCCCGTAACTTATAAGCATCTGGATTTCCCAAATAAGCCGTAGCCAAAACATCCCATGCATAATAATCCTGGGGAATTACTAAGGCATAACATTGTCCAGCTAAATCAGAAATAGGATATTGTCTTTGCTTGCCAATTTTTTGCACAAATTCCGAAGTTACAGGCACATTATTAGTAATATCCAAAGAACACATAATAATTTCTATAGAACTTTGCCATACCCTAGCTGCGGAAATCGGGTCCCAATACACATTCCATTCCGCCGAGCCATCCTGTCCCGGTTCCCAATTTTTCTCCACATTTCCAGGGACATTTAAAGCACCACCCATCCAGACAATTTTGGCAATTTTCTTTTCAATTTCTGGAGCTTTATCTAGCGCAGTTGCAACGGTGGTTAAGGGCCCTGTAACCAGGAGTGTGACTGGTTCTGATGCTGACTGCAACACCTGAACCATAAAATCTTCCCCCGATTGTGGCACTAAAGGGGTACCAATAGTATCCCTTTGATTCAAAATAGGTAAATGATCCACCACAAAGGAATCGCGGCGATAAAGGTAGGGGAAAGGATTTATACCACGTACCATACTTTCTGCTACCGGAATATGGGAATTTCCCATTAAGTCTAAAATTTTCCGTGTAGCACTGACGGCGGGTTGGACATAGCAATCTGCGGGAGTGACAACAACACCCAGAAGTTCTACATGATCCATTGTCATTAGTAGCATAGTAGCGAGATAATCATCTACACCACCGTCATGATCCATTAATACAAATTGTTTTGTCATAGGTTTGGGAGAATTAAACATGGACGAATTTATGCAAGCTGCGATCGCTCAAGCAAAACAAGGTAGGCTAGAGGGTGGTATCCCCATAGGTTCGGTACTTGTTGCGTCTGGGAAGATTATTGGCCAAGGACGTAACAAGCGCGTTCAGGATGGAGATCCTATTACCCATGCTGAAATTGATTGCCTCCGTAATGCTGGTAGAATCGGCAACTATAAAGGTACAACACTTTACTCGACCCTGATGCCATGTTATATGTGTGCTGGGGCTGTTGTGCAGTTTGGGATTAAAAAGGTTTTTGCTGGGGAATCGGCGACTTTTGCCGGTGCGAGGGAGTTTATGGAATCCCACGGTGTGGAAGTGGTTGATTTGGATTTAGATGAATGTAAGCAGATGATGGAGGAATTTATTCAAAATAATCCTCTGTTGTGGAATGAAGATATTGGCAAGTGAAAAGGCAACGGTGGCAACGGTGGCAACGGATGTTGGCAACGGATGTTGTCACGGATGAAAGCGGATGATGGTGGTTTGGGTGAATAGAAGAAGCAGGGGGGAAAGGGTGCAAGGGGCAGGGGGAGTGAGGGGAGTATGGGGAGTGTGGGGAGTGTGGGAGGTTTTACCATCAACTACCAACTGTCAACTGTCAACTAACAACTACCAACTATCAACTCTTTCTTTGAGAAATGCATCAAACACAACTCGTTCTGGAAGGGAAGGCTGTGCGCCAGGTTTCATGGCTGCTAAGGCACCGGCAGCAGCTCCCCAGACTACTGCTTGGCGTAGGGGCAGTCCTGTTGATAAGCCTGCGGCTAAACCCCCACTAAAGGCATCTCCGGCGGCGGTGGTATCTACTGTTTGAATTGCAAATGCTGGTATAAAAAATGTTTCTTCGGCAGTGGCACAAACCACACCCTTTGCACCTAGTTTAACGATCGCACATTTTACCCCTCTTTGTAATAAAATCCCTGCGGCTTTAGTTGCAGATTCTTTTTCATTAATGGGAAAACCTACTAGTTGTTCTGCTTCGATTTCATTCGGGGTAATAATATCTACCAAGGGATACAGCTCATCGGGTAGTTGGGATTGCACTGGCGCAGGGTCTAAAATTACGGTTACACCTGCTTTTTGTGCCGCTTGAGCTGCTGCAAATACTGCATTCATAGGGATCTCTAGTTGCATCAGTAAGGCTTGAGAACCTGGTAATAAATGGGCTAAACGTTCTACATCTTGGTTGTCAATGTTACCATTAGCGCCAGGGATGACAATAATTTGATTTTCCCCGGCATCATCAACTGTAATTAAGGCAACACCGGAACTAACCCTATTATCGACGAATATATCATCAGTTTTCACACCAGCAGCTTTGAGGCTATTAACTAGTTCCGCACCAAAACCATGTGCCCCCACTCTACCTACCATATGGGTGGGAATACCTAAGCGGGTTGTAGCTACTGCTTGGTTTGCACCTTTACCCCCTGGGACTTTAAAAAAATTGTGTCCTAGTAGTGTTTCTCCTGGTAGGGGTAATCTAGGTGCTGTGGCTACTAAATCTATGTTGATGCTGCCGAAGATGATTATGCTCATAATCTGAAAAAATAATTCAGCCTCATATTACAAGAAACTTTTTGGTAGTGGCTGTTTTGGAACATCTGCAAATCAAATCTATGATGTTAGTAGAAAAGTGAGGTAAATTCCTATGGTAACCACACCAATCATTTCACAGAGGGTAACACTGGAAAATATCAGCTGGCATACTTTTGAAACCATTTTAGAAGAAATGGGCGATCGCCGCGCAACTCGATTGGCTTATGATTGTGGAATGCTGGAAATTATGACTCCCTTGATGCCCCATGAATATAATAATCGACTACTAGAACATTTAGTTTTTGCATTGGTAGATGAACTTAATTTCAATATTAAAAGTATTGGCTCTACTACTTATAAGCGTCAAGATTTAGTCAAAGGTGTAGAACCAGATTCCGCATTTTATATCCAGAATGAACCCCTAATGAGGGGGAAAACCAATCTTGACTTAACCCAAGATCCACCCCCAGATTTAGTCATAGAAGTGGATTATTCTAGTGCTTGTGTGGACAGGATGCCTATTTACCAAGCCTTGGGTGTTCCGGAAGTATGGCGTTATGCAGAGCCTGTGATGCAGATTTATCAATTGCAATCAGGTGAATATATTCTGTGTAATCAATCTCAGACTTTTGCTAATTTACCCTTAGCAACCAACATTCCCCTGTTTTTAGCTTCTAGCTTAACTGTTGGGGAAAGGGAAATGATTCGCTCTTTTCGCACTTGGATCAAAAATCAGTCAATCAATTTTGGATTTTAGATTTTGCGGAAAGTTGTCAGGAGGAGCCAGCGTTGTAGACGGAGAGAAGTTCGTTGGCGGTGAGACAGTGTGGTCTTGGGGAGCCAGCGTTGTAGACGGGTTTCCCGTCGCAGACGACTGGCGTTGGTTTCCCCCATGAACAAC
>JASJCX010000178.1 GCA_030065255.1 Calothrix sp. MO_167.B42
GATTTAGAAGATGAAGATTTTTCCCAACTAGACTTAAGGCGGATTAATTTTGCTGGAGCCAAACTAGTGGGTACTGACTTTAGGGAAAGCAACCTAGAAGGAGCCCATTTAGAAGGTGCAAACTTGATGGGAGCCAGCCTGGTGGGAGCCGATTTACGGGCAAATTTAATGGGAGCGAACCTGATGCAAGCAGATTTAACAAGCGCTGACTTGCGGGGGAGTAATTTGCGCGGTGCTAATTTAATGGGTGCTAGGTTGAGTCAAGTATCCTTAGCGGGTGCTTTTTTAAGTGGTGCTAACTTGATGAGCGTTAACTTACAAGATGTTGATTTGCGCGGTGCTGACTTGCGGGGTGTCAATTTATCCCGAGCCAACCTCAAAGGTGCTGACTTGAGTAATGCTGATTTACAAGGAGCATTCTTGAGTGAAGCCAACCTGGAAGAAGCTGATTTCCGTGGTGCAAATTTAATGGGAGCAAATTTGATGGGAGCCAATCTCCTATGTGCAGAATTAGAAGGAGCCAAGTTAAACGGAACAACCTTAGAAAAAGCCTGTTTATTAGGCACTACAATCATGGAAGCTGTTTAGTACAGCATATAAAGGTTTATGAGGTACAACGAATGGGTAAAGATTGTCTATCCTATGGGTGTACCTCAATTATTTTAAAAGTGCTGTAAAGCTTGTATACTAATAATTACAGGTTTGAATTTGGCAATAATAATTGAAAAAGGTAAAGGGTGGAAATATTATAGTTTAACCATATTTGATAATAGTTATTGAAAATCACAAATGCCTTCACTGAAGCTTTTAAAAGAAAAGCAGGAATACTTGGAAGAAATATCTGAAGAACTTCTGAAAAAATTGAGGAGACTTAAGATAGATCGCATTCATGAGGCTGATTCAGAAGCGAAATACAAGCTGGAACAGCGTATTGAAGAGTATGAGAACCAACTAGAGGAAATAGATGAAGAACTTGACAGCTTAGAAGAACAAATAAATAATCCTCAAATACGAAGGAGAAATAATTTAGAAAAGCTGCAAAATTTTGATTGTTTACACAGAGTTTTATTAAAATTAGGATACTGGGAGCAACAGCGATTATTTGAGGAAATTACCATAACGAGAAAATATTCCTATGGTGCATTTCTAATTCGAGGACTTTCCCAGGAACATGGTCAAAGATGGTTGCTGAATAGACTAGCTTTAGCAATTTTCAAAAATTCGGAAGAGAAAGATTTCCTTATCGACCTAAATCGCAGAACATCGAGAACTGATATCGCTGCTATTTGGAGTGAATTTGCAGGTAGAGTTGGTTTAGCTGAAGATAGTTTGCCCTCTCAAATTGTTGAGAATATTTATAAATTGTGGCAATCAAAAAATGTATTAATAGCCTTTAATAATGTAGATGAATCGATTAAAGAGAATTTGCGTGATTTACTGGATGATTTTTGGGCGTTACTAGTGGATAAAATATCAGCTAGTAAAAATAATGAAAATAAATTTAAATTGTTAATATTTTTCTTAGATTGTCAAGGGATTGTAATTAATAAGTGGAATATTGGTTTTGTGGGGAATTATGACTCTAGTTGGGAGCCAAGTATTCCACTTGGTTTACCTGAGATAATTCCATTTGATGATGAGATATTAAGAAACTGGATTGACCAACAGAGTGATAATTTACCTGAGAATATTTCTAGTGATAAAGAAAATACTGTGAAAATTCTTCAGGAAAAGAAAGGTATTCCAGTACCAACCCTGAGAAAAATCTGCGATCTTTGTGGTTGTAACTGGTTCGAGCAGGAGAAAAAATGGTTGCGCCTCTAGATGAAAATCATCTGAAATACACAGGTAAAATTCAACCCCAACCTGGTGAATCCTACAAAGGTAAACTTATTTATCCTTACCTTCCCAGTCAAGAATTAATAGACGCGGTGAATTTAGCAATTTACTTACAACGTCCATTACTACTCAGAGGTGAACCTGGATGCGGTAAAACAAAATTAGCTATTGCAGTTGCTTATGAGCTGGGTTTGGATTTTGAAGCTTGGTATGTCAAATCAACCAGTCGAGCCAAAGATGGACTTTACATCTACGATACAGTTGGACGGTTGCGGGATGCTCAATTGGCTGCGTCAGATTCCTTGAAGCCTGAAGAGAAGCAGAGATTTGATGATCCGGCTTCATATGTACGTTTGGGACCCCTGGGAAGGGCTTTTCAGAATGAAAAACCTACTGTTGTACTGATTGATGAAATTGATAAAGCTGACATCGATTTTCCCAATGACTTACTATTAGAACTCGATGAGCAACTGATAAAAATTGAAGAAGTTCGGGTTGGCGATCGCGAAATGGAAATCAATGCTAAAACCCCACCCATTGTGTTTATCACCAGTAATGATGAGAAGGACTTACCAGATGCATTTTTGCGTCGATGTTTGTTCCATTATGTTCATTTCCCGACTGATAAGCAGATTGCCCAGATTGTGAAAAATAGATTCCCTCAAATTGCGGAAGAATTATCCAACAAAGCAATCTCTCGATTTATGGAATTGCGGGAGTTGATGTATGGTCAAACGGGGAAATTCAGCAAGAACGTAAGTACCAGTGAATTGCTAGATTGGATTAGGGTACTCAAGCGAGATCCTTTGGAAGAAGTATTAAACAAATTAGAAGGGAAACGGCTTCCATATTTAGAAGTGCTGCTCAAAAGTTGGGAAGCCCATGTGAGTTATTTGAGGCTAAGTAGCGATCGTGAATGAGCCAGCCCTTCTAGAGCTATTTAATCGACTCAGAGAAGCAGGACTACCGTTGGGTTTAGGGGAATATCACCTGTTATTACAAGCTTTGCAAGGGGGGTTTGGTACTAGCTCGCGCAATGCATTGGCTCAACTTTGCTGTACTCTGTGGATTAAGTCTGAAGATGAGAAACAGATATTTCAGGAATATTTCGATCAGTTAATTCCGGAACAGTCTGCACCACAGATTTTGCCAAGTGCTATTAAAGTAAGCAGTCTAGATAATATCCAGTACGAGCACAAACCAATCAAAAAGCGTCAGTTGTTTCAAGTTAAACGCCACTTGATTCTGGGAGTTTTTTCTTCCCTGGTATTGATTGGGAGTGCTTTTACAATATGGTTGAAATTGCGTCCCAAACCTTCACCTCCGCCAAATCCAGGAATCTTAACCTTTCGTGGAATCATTCCTTTCTCTAACGATTTTTTTGTCAAGGAGAGTAAGGAAGAAGCAGTTATCAAAATTGTCCGCACTGGTGGTAGTAGGGGAAAGGTTAGCGCAACGCTGATCATCGAAGAAACAGATGATTACCAGTCAGCAAAAGCAGGGAAAGATTTTGACAATACTCCCATTCCCGTGAGCTTTGCTGATGGTGAGACTGAACAAAAAATCACAATCTCAATTTATGATGACAAGATTTTTGAGGGTAATGAGAAAGTCTCCTTGTGTTTAACGACTCGCCTGAGTGGGGTGCGACTTGGAAAAAAAAGCACTTCTAATTTGATTATTGTTGATGATGATATACCTATTTTATCTATATGGCTTCAATGGTTGCTGATTGCAATTACATGCTTGTTGATTCTACTAATTACTTTAAAAATGCGAAGCACCCGCAGAAGAATTAGCACCTCTGATGATAAAACATCTGAGGATTACACAAATCTTCCCAGAGCTATACTATCCCCTGAAGTTATTCAACTCATGGCTGACGAAATCCAAGTTGCAAAGGCAATCAAGCAGCCTGATAATTACCTTGGAGAAACTTTCCCTATGATCGCCAAAGATATTCCGGTTACGTATCGGCAAATAAAACAAGGATGGCGCTATCTAAGAAATTTGGTTAGAGAAGGTGCACCAACGGAGTTGGATATCGAAGCCACAATTCAACAGATCGGAAACCAGGGTTTTTTACTCAAGCCTGTATTAACTCCTCGTCGTATTAATAAGGTAGAACTCTTATTACTAATAGACCAAGATGGTTCTATGGTTCCTTTCCATCATCTTTCCCAAGCAATTATCAACACAGCTTCCCAAGGTGGACGTTTTCATAAAGTGAGGGTTTACTACTTTCATAACTGTCCTAATGATTATCTGTATGAAGATCCATACCACCTGGAAGCAGTACCAGTTGAAGATTGTTTATCACAGCTTCCCAAAACCAGAGTAGTTTGCTTAATATTCAGTGATGCAGGTGCTGCCCGTGGTGGATTTAATTCCAAGCGTCGTCGTTTAACAAAGTTTTTTATCAAGGAATTAAAACAATACGTACATCATATTGCTTGGCTGAATCCTGTACCTCGTCAGCGTTGGGAATATAGTACTGCTGGAGAAATTGCTAACTTGGTGCCGATGTTTGAAGTTAATCGCCAGGAAGTATATCAAGCAATTGACATACTGCGCGGACACCATCCACATTTAGAGTAGGGTGGGCATTGCAATTTCAGTTATCAGTTATATCATGTTAGCTTAATTACTTATAATTTCTGTTTGATTCACCCCAACCCTCTCTCACCCTCTCCTTAATAAGGAGAGGGTGCCGCAGGCGGGTGAGGTTTTATAAGTATTCATCCGCACATGATATTACTCCCCAGTATTCAACAACGCTGAAAATTGGTATACAAAGGGCACGGCGTGGGTAAGATTATTCTATAACCCGAAAGATTTTGGATGTTCCCTACCGGATAATTTGTTTTTTGGCATGTTTGAGATTGCTTCATTGTTGACACTCTCACCATCAATCCTGCGGGTGTGATGGGAGATTCTTGGGCTAATCGTTGCCTCCACTAAGCAAGCTTAATTTTGGTCTTACACAATCATGTCTGACTTGACTACGTACCTTTCGGATACAAGCCTCTTAACAAGCCAATCCCGCAAGCGTAAATTTCCGTGTGTCCCACGGTATTTGATTTTTGTTTTCTCCCACCTATGCCATATTTTTTTCTTAGAGGGCAGTGAGGTATTGGGGCAACCTTTTTGGGTTGGCAACTAAGCGCGTTTGTACAACGGGAAGTTCGCAAGTTGCGGCTAATCTCACTTTTATCCGCTTAACCCATATTTTACCAAACATTGATTCGCTGCGCTCAGTTTTATACTGGTCGCAATTCATCATCCTGTTAAGCTTTGCTGTAACGGGAGTCCTTTTGCCCCATTAAGATAGAAAAAGTTTTTTAACTTTTAACTTTTAACTTTTAACTTTTAACTTTTGACTTTTGAATTGATTAATATGCCCAATTCTGCTTCATCAGCAACTGCAAGCCCTTCCCCAGAAATCGCCCAGATAATCCAATCCTTTCATGAGCAATTTGGGGAAGCACATCTGTATTTTGCATATCATGCTGCATTTCCCATTGCTCTCACGCCCCATTTACTATATCGCTTGTGGGCTAATTTCCAAACGGACATACAGGGTAAAGACTTGAAAATTCCCTGGATAGCTGTAGCAGATTTGTTACTTTCTCCTCTGTGTAGGGAAGTGGGACACGAACTCTACGAGATGGAGCAGGATCTACGGAATCAACTGCTAGATGAACTTATAAATAATCCCCGTTTTCATCAGCAGCGTATTGATGAATTAGCTCATTTTCTCCTAGCTTATGTCCGACGACAGCTAAATAGCCCCAAAACTGCTGTTCGGGACTTTGCTTTAGCTCAACGCTGGACTGCACTAGCATATATCAATCCCGAAGCAGCAGCCCACGACTTGGCGTTACAGTTAACAAAATTACCCTTGGAGGACAAAACGGAATGGGTTCGCATGGCTTCACTAGCTGAAACCCTGGCTACACCCCTGAGGAACGCGCAATTCGAGCCATTGCTAATTTATCTCCAGGGAATGTGTGATTTAGCTCGTGGTGATGAACAACAAGCAGAATCTAAGTTTAAAATATTACCAACCAATAATAATCGGATAGTTGTGGCAGGAGTCACCTTAGCAGTTCCTGAATTTCAACAATCCTTCTGGAACTTAAATGAGATTCAAGTTACTACTCCCCCCTTGCAGTCGTTTGAGTTTGAAATTGCTGAACTAAATCAACAGTCAAGATTCTTAGGATTGGGTTCAAAGTGGATAATTAATCGTCGTTTAAGTCGCGCAGAACTCTTCTATGAAAAATTGGACGAATTTGTGGCGCTGGAAATGGTGCATATACCAGGAGGTGAATTTCAGATGGGGTCATCTGAGAAGAAAGGAGACTCTCGAGAACTTCCTCAACATTTAGTAACCATCGCTCCCTTCTTCCTCAGTAGATTTCCCATTACTCAGGCTCAATGGCAAGCTATTGCCAAAAAAGATAAAGTTCGGATTGATCTTAATGGGGAACCCTCCCGTTTCCAGGGTGTAAACTTTCCAGTAGAGCAAGTTACCTGGTTCGAGGCAATTGAGTTCTGCGAGCGATTACAGTTGCAAACAGGAAAGCCATATCGCCTACCCAGCGAAGCAGAATGGGAATATGCTTGTCGCGCAGGGACAAATACCCCTTTCCACTTTGGTGAAACCATTTCTCCTCAGTTAGCAACCTATGACGGTAGTCAAAAATATCGCTCTGGTCCTAAAGGTAAGTCAAGCAAACAAACAACTTCAGTTGCTTCCTCTCAAACAGCTAACGCCTTTGGGCTAAATCATATGCATGGCAATGTTTGGGAATGGTGTGCTGACCACTGGTATGATAACTATACTGATGCCCCTACAGATGGAACACCTCGCATAACCAATAACAAGAATTCACATCGAGTCATACGCGGTGGTTCTTGGCTTAACGCACCGAGTCAGTGTCGTTGTGCTTATCGTAATGGCGTTCCCCCTAAAAACAAGGTTCTGACAATTGGCTTGCGAGTAGCTGTGTCTTTATAAGAATAAATATAAAATTAGATTGTGATAAATTTAGATACTTTTTATTAAGTAAATTTTCATTAAATTGAACTTGATAAAAACCACCACATTACTCTCAATTTACGAGAAAAATATTATACTGAGCGCAGAACAATAATCTTTCTTTTTTAAAAAGTAAAAAGATAAAAGTAAAAAGTAAAAAAATAATCCCCATAAATAAATTGAGGGGATAAGATTGCGGACGCAAGAGTTTCTTACACTACGTGTCTGGTAAACAAATGTTTTTACTTAGTTCCATAAATAAATTTAGGGGCTTGTGACCATTTTTTTTACTTTTGCCTTGTTCGGTCAATAAAAATATAAATATTTAATATCATCTAATGACATTTAATAGAGGGTAAGGAACATGAGTATCCTGAATGAACTTCAAAGTAGGAGACTTGGATTGATCGAATTGCTATCGATGGGTCTTGAGCTTTATTTTAAAAATATAAAACTGTTTTTGATTGCGTATTGTATTATATTAGTTCCTTTCGGAATAGTAGCGGATACTCTCCAAGCATATATAAATTTATCGCCTTTACTTTTCTTATTGTGGTTTTTCCTCATCCTAATTTACGGGACTATTTTCGCTCCTGCATACCAGGTAGCAGCCTCTATCATTACAGAGAATTTGCTCTTAGGAAGAAAAACCCAAATTAACAGGGTAATGAAAACAATACTATCGTGTTTGCTTCCTTTGATTTGTTTGAATATAAGATTCAGTGTCAATTATTTTTTGCGTTCTCTCCTCTTATTTATACCAGGTATTATTTATGCCATAAATAACACTTACTATTCTTTAGCCTTTATTCTAAGAGATCAAAAGGGGAAAGCAGCCTTTGCATATAGTCGAGCGATCGTTAAAGGAAATTGGTGGAGAGTCTTTTTTTTCTTGTTTCTGATTGTTTTTGTTGTCTTCGGAGGATTGGCAATATTTCAGAAATTTTTCAGTTTAATTCCAATTATTAATTCCTCACCTGTCTTAATGATAGTCTTACCTGATATATTAGCTGGTTTTCTCTCTGTGGGAATCGGGATTGGAGGGATTCTTCTATTCTTCAATTTAGATTTTCAAAAAGGATTAAAAAGCTGATATTGCATTCCTACTCATAACATAAATTCATATTTTATCTATCCTCCCTGTAAAGAAGAGAATATGACCAACGCTACAGTTTTAACAATTTTATTTTTAGCAGCAAATCCTCAAGGAACTGAGCAATTACATCTGGATCAGGAAGTGCGGGAAATTAGTGAAGGCCTACTGAGGTCACAGCATCGGGACAGCTTTAAATTAGAGCAAAAATGGGCCGTGCGACCTAAAGATGTGCAACGGGCTTTACTACAACTCAACCCTCAAATTGTTCACTTTTCTGGACATGGTGCAGGTACTAAAGGATTACTATTTGCAGGTGAAGATGTAAATACTACTTTTGTAGATGCTGATACCCTGGCCAACTTATTTAAATTATTTGCAGACCAGGTAAAATGTGTGATTTTGAATGGCTGTTATACAGAAATCCAAGCAGAAGCGATCGCACAACATATACCCTATGTCATTGGGATGAACAAAGCAATTGGCGATCGCGCTGCTATAGATTTTGCGGTGGGGTTTTACGATGCTTTGGGAGCAGGGCGTTCCATAGAGTTTGCTTACGAATTTGGCCGTAATGCAATTCAAATGGCGGGAATACCAGAACACCTCACTCCAGTACTTAAGAAAAACCCAAATATTAATAATATTTCTCCCCAAGGTGATTCCACTACCCCAGAAGCCATCTTGATCGAAAAAACAACATCAACACCTCATTTCTCAAAGCGGCGTATACAAGCAAAGCTAGAAGACTTGGAAGAAATTTATAAAGAACTTCTTAACAAGTTAATGAGACTCAAAAAAGATTACATTATTGAGGCTGATTCAGAAGCTAAATATAAGCTTGAACAGCGTATTAAAGAGTATGAAAAACAACTAGAGGAAATGGATCGGGAATTTGAACACTTGGAAGCAGAAAAGTCTAATTAACCTAAGTTAGAAATGTTTAACTTTTAAGGCTTTGCCTTTCCCCCAGAGGATTGTAAATTTTTCATAGCTTGGGAGCGCATCCACCAAGCTAGTACACTCAAAAACAGCAAACCCATCAATCCAGCCAAAGGATTTCCCTGAATACCAGTTACCCATTCAGGAACTTGACCGGAATAATCAATTAATTCCCCTACATTAATAATATAGTATCCCCACACCAAACCCCCATGTATGCCTATGGGCATACCCAATCTTCCACCGCCCCAACGCTTTGCCCATACCAAAGTTACACCCAAAACTATTAGACCCAAAAATTGCGTCCAACTATTGAGGATAACTTCTAAAGGTTTAATAAAATGTAAAATTGCAAAAATTATCCCACTCACCCAAAGTGCTACATGGGGTGCATAATCTCGTTGCAATTCATCTAGTAACCAACCACGAAATACTAACTCCTCTGCAAAACCTACGGCCAAACTAACAAGTAAGCCTTCTAGAACTATATCAATCAACGTATCATCCACAGGGATCCAAAACAGCCATCCCAGTAACCCTTGCACGCCAAATAAAACCAGAATGCTAATTAATCCAATGGCTAAACCCCGAATTAATTCTACCCAGTTCTTTCGTCCGAACTCCAAGCCATAATATCGGAGAATCTGGGACTGTTTATAAACCTTTTTTCCCCACCATCGAATTAGGAAGAGGAATTCTACATATAACAGCGCCATCGCCAAAATACTGGCTAAATTACTATCATTTACCAGTAAGTAAATTGGCAGGGCTAAAGGTAGCCACAATAATAATAAAGCTAAAATTAAGCAGCCCAACCTCAGAAATATTGGACTGACAGCTAGGGTGGAAACATTTATATTCATACTAAGTTGACCTGCAATGCCAGTGATTATATGGGAAATCGGGCAATAATTATGGAGATGTAAACTTTAGCTCCATAATCTCCATAATTATCAATAATTTACGGTTAAAAGCTGTTGACCGTTTCCTTTGCCCCTCTGGCTGTTGATTTGAAGACAACTTGATGAAAATCAATGCTTGTTGATGGAAAAATAGATACCATAGAACACAAATGCGATCGCTTTCGCTGACCGAATCATTTAACCAAGCCATCTATTCTTCTGGCTCAATGGTGCTAGTTAAACCGTGATTTTTCAAAGTTTCGCAGTAAAACTCTGCGTGTTCTAAAGCACAAGAAATTACTAAAGCAATATTATTAGTATGAGCTTCCATCATGATACTAACAGCCTGGGGCTGAGTCAGACTGGGTACAGTAGTCAACAAAGTCTGTACCACATGCTCCATGGAATTATAATCATCATTATGCAACAAAACACGATACCGAGGGGCAAGTTTACGGGACGTAGAACGCTTTTCCAGAGTTTCAACTGACACGGCTTTTATTCTCCATACTATAATATTTTCGTCGTTAAACAAATGCTTAACAGTTATTAATCTATTTTATAATATCTCTACTATGAAGGTAGACTCTAGCTGTGATAATCCTATATGGCAGTTAAGAGTTAAGAGTTAGGAATTAAGAGTTGATAGTTGGTAGTTGATAGTTGGCAGTTGACAGTTGATAGTTGGCAGTTCAAACTCCATCACTCCTTCCCACACTCCCCACATCTCCCACACTCCCCACACTCCCCTCACTTCCCACACTCCCCACACTTCCCACACTTCCCACACTTCCCACACTTCCCACACTTCCCACACTCCCCACACTCCCTGCGCCCTGCCTCTTCGGTGACAGCTCTTGAGTCGAACAATACTGTCCTAACGGGACTTAGACAAAAAACAAGAAGGAAAAAGCCTCAAAGCCAGTCATGACAAGGAATTAACCTCAAAGCCCGAAAAATCGCTCAAACC
>JASJCX010000179.1 GCA_030065255.1 Calothrix sp. MO_167.B42
TGACAGTTGACAGGCTTCGGCCGTGAGCTCAGCGTTCGACTGAGCGCTCACGCCGAAGTCCGAACGGTAGGAGTTAAGAGTTAGGAGTTGTAATTGCTTTACTCCTCACCTCCTCATCACATCATCACCTCATCACCTCATCTGACGATTGACAGTCCTTGAATGGAACAATACTGTCCTAACCAATATGTCCATTGCTATAATTTCAACCTGCAAAATCCAATATTCCCATGTCTCCATCTAAAGTTACTTCCACACCTACTGGTAAAGCAGCATTGCCTGCTTCATGACCAAAAGGTAAATTAGAGACAATGGGAATACCCAAATTACCCAAGCGATCGCGCAGTACTTCTTCTACACTAAAACTAGGAATATTAGGTGGTGGTTCGCACTGGCTAAAGTTACCTAAAGCGATACCCCCCACCCGGGACAAACAACCACTCATCCGCCACTGGGTAAGCATTCTATCAATACGGTAGGGAGCCTCCATCACATCTTCAAAGGCAAGAATAGCCCCCTCTAAATCTGGTTGGTGAGATGTACCCAAAAGGTGAGTTGCAACTGTCAGATTTGCAGGGAGTAACATCCCTGTAGCTATACCTCCCCCCCAACCGGAACCTGACAAAGGCGAAAGAGAAGTGCCTTCTACACAATCAAATAATCTTTGTCTCGACCATTCTGGCTCATTCGCAATGGTAGTCAATACCGGAGCATGAACGCTCGTAACACCAACACGACATAGACTCCACAACAGCGCAGTGATATCAGAAAAGCCAATTAGCCATTTAGGGTGGGAGATATCTTTTCCCCAGTCCCATGCTTCCAATACCCGCGTACTACCAAACCCACCCCTCGCACAGAGGATACCCCGACATTCTCGATCTTGCCACGCGGTTGCTAGATGTTGACGACGAACTTCATCTTTACCTGCCAAATAGCCCCATTTGTCATCTATCCCGGGGATGATTTCTACTCGATAACCCCGCGATCGCCAAACTTCCACACCTTGTTCAAAGGCCGTCAATTCCCGTAAACAGCCACTAGGAGCAATTACTCTCAGTAAGTCCCCTGGTTGCAAAGGTGGGGGGATAATTTTCCTACTTATCATATCTGAACACTGATTAAATGGATGACACTGATGACACGGATAGTTGATAACCCAACAATTTCCTCCTAACTCTTAACTCTTAACTCTTAACTCTTAACTCTTAACTCCAAAATCTTCCCAAACCATCTTTCCAAGCGATCGCCCAATGCTTCCAGGGAAAATTCCGTTTCTGCTTGTTGGCGACATCCATGGCGGCTAATGTCATCTAAACGAGATACAGCCTCCACCAAGCCGGGAATGCTATCAGGTGTAACCAAGAACCCTGTTTCTCCATGGCGGACAATTTCTGCTGGGCCTCCCCGATTATAGGAAATCACGGGTACACCACAAGCTAAAGCTTCTATGGCAACATTACCAAAAGCCTCTACCCAACGGTGAGTCATCAACAATGCCCGACATTCTCTAACAATTTTCTGCATTTGGGTAGTTGACAAAAAGCCTAAATACTCCATTGGTGCCTGGGGATAGTCTTGGCAAATTTTTTGCCAATAGGATTCATCCTGGAGTTTGCCCATAATTTTTAAGGGAATGTTCATTTTTTGTGATAATGCCACAGCATCTTCCAAACCCTTTTCTGGGGAAATGCGACCAATCCAAGCCAATTGCTGTTTTGCTTGGGGACAAAAATCATACAAAGAAACATCAATACCATTACTTAAAATATGTAGAGGTTGAGTCAGTCCGGGAAAAGTATCTGCTTGATGGGAACTATGAAAGCCAAGGGTATGGGGAAATCTTTTGCCCACCTGAGCAATAATCTCATCCATAGCATTAGAAAGAGAACCCATACTCACCAAATGAGCGATCGGGCGTTGGTAAAATGGTGTTAAGTAAAATGGCAGCCAATCATAGGCAAAATTGACAATCAAATCATATTCTGATTCCACCTCACGTACATAATCCCACATATTTGCCAACAGGGAATTTTCTGGCATGGTAATGGCATCTGTACGTTTCTGGCTTTGGGCAATAATTTGTAAGTTGCCAGGAATTTGGACTATGGGGATATGTTCCCAGGTGGAGTTTGCTGGTGCCACTACCTGTAGTTGGTGATGCCGATGTAGCATTTGTTGGGCAATGTTATGCAGAGTTAGTTCTACACCACCACCTAGTCCCGTACCTAGGGGTCCCACAGGGGTAGATACAAATAGGAGTTTCCAAGATTTTATCTGTGTTGCCATATTGATCGCGGATTAATACGGATTCCAGGATTGCACAGATTGGGGATTAAGAGAATAATTTGAACTCTCCTGGCTTTGAAAAACCAGGATTCTGAACTGATATTGCTACGCGAAGCTATAAGCAGACTACGCAATGTTCGTTAAATTATCTTGCTCCCCCAGAATTGGGGGTTGGGGGGCAAAATCATACCTGTATTCAGCAACGCCAATTTTAATTTTTTAAAAGGTGGTGTGGTACACTCCACTTCATTTATCTTTTGATTCGTGTCTAAACAAGAACAACTAACACAGCAGCTCCAAACATAACTGTTCCAGCGATTCGATTAATATTACGCATAGCTATTTCACTTTTAAACAGCTGTTTTGCACGGGATGCTAAATAGGCATAAAATCCGATTACTACTGAAACAACAATGGCAATGATGGTAGCCAATAACAATATATTGTTAATATTCAAATTTGTTGGTTCAACAAAAACAGGAACAAAAGCACCATAAAAAATAATCGTTTTAGGGTTGCTAATTGTGATACCGAAACCAGCCGTAAAATTTTTTAAAGCATTTTTCTTTGACGTTTCATCATTGTTGTCCAAATTGATTCGGTTTTCTGTCCAAAGTTTCCAACCTAACCAAACTAAATATAAACTTCCGAAAATTTTCACAATTATCAACCCATTGTCGATAAACTGAGTAACTAACGTCACTCCAAAAATTGCTATTAATAGATATATAATATCGCCAAACACAATTCCACTTATTACAGAGAGTGCTGAACGAAAACCTGATGACAAGGCACAAGAGGTTGCAGCTAAAATACCAGGTCCCGGTGTAATTGCTAGAACGAATACTCCTAAAGTAAAAGCTAAAAGGCTTTGAGTGGTTACACCATCGGTTAATTGAGTTATTAGCATTTGATTATAATCTTTAAATTGGTTATACCAATTTTGTATAAGGTTGCGCTATGGTTCCCTCACTTTAATATGAGGGGTAAAACAATTGTAGTGAGAGCGTCTCGCTCTCTGCTTGAACATAGGGAGCGAGACGCTCCCACTCCTTTAACCTCAACGTAGGCTTGATAATTTTTCACTTTAATCTACATCGGAATATAATTCTGTGCGATCAATTTTTTTATTTCCATACCAACGAATGACGCACAGTTGCAAGCTCAAGCTACGCACCAACTACCGATTGTGACAATTGCGTAAGTGCTGTATTATATGATTTTTTTATAAGTATTTTATCTAACAAGGCGTTTGAAGGTTAGGCTTTTGCTACCAAAGTTTAATATAACTCCTTCTGGATTGGGTAAAGTTGCGGGACTTGGTGGTGCTATCGCGTTTATAGGGAAGATGCGATCGCTATAATAAAACCAGTGTCACTGAGGAAAAATCAACAATGTCCATTACCCTCGAATTGCCACCAAAAATTGAGGCACTGTTGCGACAGCGTGCCGAAAGTAACGGACAAGATATTTCGCAAATGGCACTTTTTGTTCTGGCTTTGGGATTGAGTTTGGACGATAATGATTTTTTTGAGGCTTTAAAAGGAATTCAACGTGGGCTTGATGATTTCGAGCAAGGGCAATTTTCGAGTTTAGATGACTTTATTGCCGAACAAAATCAAAAGTATGGGCTGTCTCTTGAAGCATGACATAAAAAAGAACTTTTCCGTATAATAGATAGTTAAGCAGCTTAGGTGATTTCCCAGAATGAATGAATATACCAGCAAAACTTAAGGAATTGTGCATTATGCAAGTGGTAACAGTGTCCTACAGTTTATGAGTTTTGGTAAAACCTTTTTCAGAAATCACCTTAAGCCTTTGATAGAGGAATCCTTCAAACCTCTTTGTGGAAGTGATCTTGGATTCGCATAGCCATCTTGGAAAACTAGGATACGTCCACGTTCATACTGACGCACCCCCACAAGCTACTACTTCTCAGAAGATGTGTTCAGAATCACCTTTGACAAAATAGCAAGTCCGATAATACTCAAAAAAGTGGTGATATCTCCTTGAGTAGCCAGAGGGGAAGGTGAATATGGAGCAATTTCTGGGGAAGGTTGTCCTGGAGTAATAACTGTATCCCAATTGGAATTTAAGTTTTGCACCGAGTAATCTTGAAAACTATTTTTCATAACAGTGACCTCACTGAGTTGAAAATCTACTCTTCCAGCTTTGCAAGAAAATTTACAAACATGGTCAGAGTAAGTCGTTAAAGTTATGTCAAACTTGAGTAAAACTTTCAGCATATAAGTTATGGGAAGATCCTTAAAAGCTTCATTAACAGGTATTAGAGAAGCGAAGTTAGCCTTTCAACGTAAGGGTTGGACTCAAGATTATTTGGCGGGTGCTTCTCGGTGTAGTCGTCAAATTGTGATTAACTTCTTTGCTAGGAGAGCAGTTGAAAAACGAATTTTTCAAGCTATTTGTGACGAGCTTGGACTAGAGTGGGGTGATATTGCAGAAGCAGAAATAGAGAATCTAAAAAATAATCTTCCATCCACCATAGATGAATTAGTCCAAATAGGAAGAGATACTATCTATGAAAATGTTTTGAAACGCTATGGAACAATGCGAATTCTAGATATGACTCAACCAATCGGATTAGAAGCCATATATACACAGGTTAATATTCTGGAGAAGATAACTGGTCGTAGACGTATGGAGCTATCTGAGTTTTTGCAGCGTGTCTCTCCAGATAATTTTGATAGAATTAATCTTAGAAATGTAGATGAAGAGAGTGTTCCAGGTATTGATGCTGTCAACAAATATTCAAAGTTAATGATTCTAGGAAAGCCAGGAGCCGGTAAAACAACGTTTCTCAAAAACTTAGTCATTCAATGTATCAGTGGAACTTTTCAAGCGAATAGAATTCCGATTCTCATTTCATTAAAAGACTTTGCTGAAGCACCTGATAATCCTCATTTATTAGATTACTTAAATCAAATGCTTAGTAGTTATGGACTTGCTTCTAATTTAAAGATTAAATCTCATATTTTTGAATCTATAGCTAATTGGAATCAATTATTAGTTGAACAACTTCTGAATCATGACAGATTGCTGATATTGCTTGACGGTTTAGATGAAGTTCGAGAGTCAGACAATAGCCGAGTATTAAAGGAAATTCGTGATCTTACTAATCGGTTTGACAAAAATAAATTTGTCATTACTTGTAGAATAGCTGCACGAGAGTACACATTTGAGCAATTTACAGAAGTTGAAATTGCAGATTTCGATAATGAGCAAATTCATATTTTTGTTGGAAAATGGTTTTGTGCCAAAGATGAATTAGTTAAAGGAGAAAGATTCAGTCAAAAATTACGAGAGGAACCTCCCATAAAAGAATTAGCAACCAGCCCATTACTATTAACACTTTTATGTTTGGTATTTGAAGAATCAGGCAATTTTCCTTCAAATCGTGCTGATCTTTATAGAGAGGGTTTAGATGTTTTACTAAAAAAATGGGACGCAAAACGAAATATCGAACGAGATCAAATTTATAAGAAATTATCGCTTAGACGGAAGGAAGATTTATTGAGTCAAGTAGCCCTAGAAACTTTTGAACAGGGTGATTATTTCTTTAAGCAAAAAGTTGTAGAGGGACATATTATTCGTTACATTAAAAATTTGCCTGGTGCAAATACAGATTTAGATTTATTACAACTAGATAGTGAAGCTATTTTAAAGTCAGTCGAGGCACAGCATGGTTTATTAATAGAACGAGCAAGAGGAATTTATTCTTTTTCTCACCTCACCTTTCATGAATATTTCACTGCACGTATGATTAAGGAGAGACCTAGTAAGCACTCCTTAGAAGAACTTTCAAGTCACATAACAGAAAAACGTTGGCGAGAAGTTATACTGTTATCAGTAGGAATGCTAGAAAATGCAAATGAATTACTGCAATTAATCAAATACAAAATTGATTGCCTTCTGGTAAAAGATGATAAATTAAAGCAATTTCTCCTTTGGGTTAACAAAAAAACTTGTGCATTAGAAACGCCTTACAAACAAGCAGCTGTCCGTGCTTTCTATTTTGTCCGTGCTTTGAGTCGTCATTATAACCTTGATAACAATCGTACTATTGATTTCGCCCTCGTTCATGACCTCGAACCTGCTCTCATTTACGATCTTGAGTTAGACCTTGCTATTAATCTTGCATTAGCGTTGTCCCTAGCTGCCAATATTGAGCTAAGTCGTGCGCGTGCATATAATATTGCTAGTACAGTTGGCCTCAATCATTCCATTACCCTTGTCAGTAATTTACAGAATATTGGAAAAAAGAAAAATAGCAATCTGAAGAAAACAGTTTCTTTTGTTCTAGATATTAAATATAATTCTGATCATGTAATTGCTTTTGCTATTGTTGTTGGTTGTATCATTGATACTGCTCGTTTTAACGATGTTGAGCGTATTC
This sequence comes from Calothrix sp. MO_167.B42, assembly GCA_030065255.1. Classification (GTDB taxonomy): domain Bacteria; phylum Cyanobacteriota; class Cyanobacteriia; order Cyanobacteriales; family Nostocaceae; genus Calothrix_A. The sequence goes on from JASJCX010000179.1 coordinate 6,704, forward strand.
TCGAGAAAAAACCTGAACTTATACCTATACTTCAAAAACTTGAAAAGGGTATCGAAGATCTTAAAAAGACTAATTGGAGAGACTCTAAAAGAAAACCCACTCAGGAACAAAAAGTAAGCAAGTTAGAAGGTTTAGAACTTGAAAAACTTAAGGTAAAGATGCTTGAAGCTGGAGATTTTGAAGACTGGAGATTTAATACCCTACAGCAGCAATTTTTACTTAGCTACTATGATTCAACTCGCTTGCTGGTTGAATGTCTTAATGGTGATTGTTATATTAGTCGAGATGTAAGGATGAAGATTGAAAATGAAATGTTATTACTAACTGCTACTAAGTAATTAGTAGAGATATAGATATACTGAAACTGGGCGTTCAAAAAATTCTCTTCCGCTTTTTGATCGCAAAGCAACCAAAGTGAATCCTACGGAGTATCCCCCCATTTATCACGAACATTGCAAATAACGAGCGTGGAGGGATTCGAACCCCCGACCTACAGAACCGGAATCTGTTGCTCTATCCACTGAGCCACACGCCCTCGATTATATATAGTATAGCACCCTTATGATTAAATGTGCATTTGTTTGCAGTGGATTGCAGTTGATTGCAGTTGATTGCAGAATCATAAATAATTGGCTGGGTTGACGGGAGTACCATTCTTACGAACTTCAAAGTGGAGGTGGGGACCCGTGGACAAACCAGTGGAACCGACAGATGCGATCGCTTGTCCTCGCTTGACTGTTTGTCCTTCACTTACGTGCAAACTACTACTATGTCCGTAGAGGGTACTAATGCCTTTACCGTGGCTGATAATTACGGTTTTGCCATAACCCCCATACCAACCGGAAAAAATCACTCTCCCCGTGTCGGCAGCTCTAATCATAGTACCATAGGCGGCGGCAAAATCTAACCCAGAATGGAAGCGACGATAACCGAGAATTGGATGTCTGCGCCAACCAAAGGCACTGCTCAGGGGTGCATTGCTAGGATATGTGAAAATACCTGTACCCTTAACGAAGATATTTTTACGACTATTAGCTTTGGCTGCGGCTTCTCTGGCTCGGGCTTCGGCAATTTTTCTCTGGATTAAGGTCGTAATTTCCCGAGACTCCCGCTCTAACTGATTTTGGGCTGCTGTTAAGGCGATGCGATCGCTTTTGAGACGGGTAATCAAATTTGATTGTAAGTTAGCCTGTTGTTGATAATTGGCTTTTTGCGCCAATAATTGCTGTCTAATCAAGTAAATTTCATTCTTTTTCCCTTCTACTTGGGTTTTCTGTGTCTCGATTTGTTGGGCTTGTTCCGTCAGGGTTGCCAAAATTGTTTGGTCTGCCTGATAAACTAATTTCAGCTGCCGACGACGACTGAGAAAATCATTAAAGTTATGGCTTTGCAGTAAAACAGCCCATCCTTGACGTATGGGTGAGCGTTGCAAGTAACGCAATCGAGCAATGGTGGCTTGTTGACGTTCTCGGAAGGAAACTTCTGCTGTGGCTAAATCTGCTTGTAAATTTTGTAGCAAATTTGTTGCCTGTCGCAGTTGATATTCACTATCTTTAATATTACTGTTAGTAACTTTTAGGTTAGTTTTTAATCCTGTGAGCCGTTTTTGTGCTTCTTGTTGTAAATTAGTTAAGCGATCGCCTTTTTTTTTGATATTCTGACGTTGTTTATTAATTTGCTGTCGCTGCTGTTTGAGGCTATCGATGGAACTAGCAGCCACCAGGGAAACTCCCTTAACTGACAATAGGGGATGAAATATAAATAACAAGCACATAATGCCACTCAATAGCAGCATTATCCAAGATGAAATTTTTTGCTTTGGCAACCATGCAGATTTCATGCTGTTTTGATCATCCTTTAACCTGCATACTGTTATAGCACTACGCAATCAGGGCGCGGACATTTTTGAACGCCCAAACCTATGAACAGTAAACTTATTACTTATTACTTATTACTTATTACTTGCGCGTAGCGCTAATGTCAGCATTGAATAACTATGTCAGGAAATAGGGGATGAAAATGTAATTTTTGCCCATGGCTGTAAACATAAATGCTGAAGCCAACATCAGCCAATTATTTTGCAGATATAGATAAAAGACGAACTAATCCCTTGAGAGCATTTGTCAAATACCCCACTGAAAATATCGGGTAATCCCTGTAATCGTTGAGGAGTAAGCATTATAAATTTTATCCCACCACAGTGAAAAAAGAAGAACAAAAGTCCTTACTCATGTATTCCCTGGTTATTCCTGGGTTGATTATAATTGGTTCAGCTATTTTCTTATTTAACCGCGATTATTCTACTTTAGTTAGGGCAGAACAGGATCTATCAAATAGAGTAAATAGAACTAACAGGCGACTTGACAGTCGTTCTCAGAGACGTTTAGATTTAGCCTATCACCGTGCTCAAGCCCAACGCATTAGTGTAGTTACCGACCAAATGTGGGGTTTGATTGGCGGTATAGTTACCGCCATTGGTGTCCACGGTATAGTCACAAGTATGGATAGCAAGGGCGATGGTAAGGGTGATAGCAAGGGTTCAAGCTCGGGGGAAAGAAGATAGACTATAACTCTAACGATTGAGAATCCGCCCATCTAAGTAGTTGGACAAAATTAAATTCACTCATGGGAACAGGGAACAGGTAATAGGAAGACAATTTGTGTAATTAATTCTGTCTGGATACTTACCAACTTGTTTTCCAAGTTGCCAAGTCAGCCAAAGAACGATCACGATAAACTCCATAACGCTCTTGCTTATTTTTTATTTTCCTACCTAGCTCTGGTATAATCCCAAAATTGGGTGGCATGGGCTGGAAGTGTTTGGGAGAAGCAGAACTGATAAAATCAAATAATGCCCCCATCATGGTTGTTGGTGGTTGGCTCAAAGGTGCTTTCCCTAAGGCCAATCTGGCTGCATTGGTTCCAGCTAACCAACCACCCGCAGCAGCAGCAGTATAACCTTCTGTGCCAATTAATTGTCCTGCTGCTAATAAGTCGGGGCGCTGTTTAAATTGCAAAGTTGGTAACATTAATTGGGGTGCATTAATAAAAGTATTGCGGTGCATCACTCCCAAACGCACAAATTCCGCCGATTCTAAACCCGGAATTAAGCGAAATATGCGTTTCTGCTCGCCCCAACGCAGGTTTGTTTGAAAGCCTACCATGTTCCAAAGTTTACCCGCCTTATCTTCCTGTCGTAGCTGCACCACAGCATAAGAACGCTCCCCTGTGCGACTATCGGACAAACCTACTGGCTTCAGGGGACCATAGCGCATGGTATCTTCTCCCCTCCTTGCCTGTTCTTCAATGGGCAAGCAACCCTCAAAAAATTTGGCTGACTCCCTCTCAAAGTCCTTTAATTCTACCTGCTCGCCCTGACTTAGCTCTTGCCAGAAATGTAAATACTGCTCCTGATTCATGGGACAGTTAAGATAAGCTGCTTCACCTTTGTCATAGCGCGAAGCCATAAAAGCAATATCTCGATTAATGGATTCTCCCACAATAATGGGGCTAGCAGCATCAAAAAAGCTGAGGTACTCCATCCCCGTAAAGCGGTGCAAATCTGATGCTAAGTCGGGACTAGTTAAAGGCCCAGTTGCTAAGACTACAATACCTTCAGGGATTGCACGTACTTCATCCCGCCGTAATTCAATTAAAGGATGTTCGGCTAGAGTCGTAGTTAAATCTTGGCTGAATTGTCCCCTATCCACGGCCAAAGCACCGCCAGCAGGCACCATATGCTCATCAGCCTTGCCAATCACAACCGATCCCAGACGGCGCAACTCTTCATGCAATAATCCCGCCGCGCGATCACTTGCCATGGCACCAAAGGAATTACTACAAACCAATTCCGCCAAATGTTCTGTATGGTGTGCCCCACTAAACCGTTGGGGGCGCATTTCATGTAAAATCACCGGTATGCCAGCCTGGGCAATTTGCCACGCTGCTTCTGTTCCCGCTAATCCACCTCCAATGACTTGAATCGGTTGTTGTTCCATAATTTTAGATACTCAGTATTCCACTGCAAATTTAATTCAGTTATCAGTTGAGAAATGTTGGTTTAAATTTCTATGTCTTCCCCTCACTCCCTCACTCCCTCACTCCTTCCCTCCTTCACTCTTCCCTTCCAAATCTTAACAGGGTCTTTAAGTAGTAGTGATATTTTTGTAAAATATCAAAGCTCTACACATTTTTCCTCAAAATCATGGGTAATTCTTTCGGACATCTTTTTCGAGTCACAACCTTTGGTGAATCTCACGGT